>JBGAII010000169.1:0-9202 GCA_044225625.1 Rubrivivax sp. | reverse complement strand
CCCGCGCGCAGTGACAGCGCCGCGTCGCGCAGTTCGGCCAGTGGCACACCGCTCAGGCGCACGTCGACGGCGCGGCCTTCCATGTGCAGGCTCTGTTTGGCCACGCCACCGCCGCGCGTGTGGCGCAGCCTGTCGTTGGTGGCCGGGCAGCGGTAGCCGGAGATGATCTCGAACGGCCCCGTGGACTGCAGCGTCTGGCGCAGCGCGTACAGCAGGTCGAACAGCGGCGGATGCATCTGGCCGACCTCACCGGTGTAGTGATCGCGCAGGAAGTGGTTCAGCGTGCCCATCGCTTCGGGCACGTAGTCCTGCGCGACGGCATAGACCAGATCGATGCGTTCGCGCGTGTGCGTGTGCGACATCGCCAGCGAGCGCGCCGCCGGCACCGCGGCACGCGCCGGCAGCGCCAGCAGCGGCACCGCAACCGCGGCCGTGAGCGCCGTGCCCTGGCGCAGCAGACGGCGGCGGGACGGCATGGTGTCGCTCATCCGCGGATTATCGACGGCCGCCGCGGGCGCTGGCGCAGCGCAGCGTCGAGCACGCGGTCCAGGCCGTAGATGTCGTCGAAAAAGTACGCGCTGCCGCCCTTGACCAGCACCGTGCCGTAGGTGATGAGCACCGGCAGCGGCTGCTCCAGGCGCAGCGTGCTGGAGCGGCCGGCGCTCATCGCCTCGCGGATACGCGCCTCGGTCCACTGCGGCATGTCCTGCAGCACGAAGCTCGCCAACGCCACCGGCTGCTCGACGCGGATGCAGCCGTGGCTGAAGTCGCGCCGCGCGCGCTCGAACAGCTGCGTCGCCGGCGTGTGGTGCAGGTAGATGTTGTCGCGGTTGGGAAACACGAACTTGATGTCGCCCAGCGCGTTGCGCTCGCCCGGCCGCTGGCGGATGCGCAGCTGCCCGGCCAGCACGGCATCCAGCGCCTGCGGCGTCAGCGTCGTCTGCACGCGGCCGTCGCCGGCCACGAATTCAAAGCCCTGCTGCTCGAAGTAGCCCGGGTCGCGGCGCAGCCGCGGCACCGTCTCGTGGCGCGCGATCGACGGCGGCACATTCCAGTAGGGGCTGAACTCGATGAAGCGCATGTCCTCGTCGAACAGCGGCGTGCGCGTGTCGTAGGCCTTGCCGACGATGACGCGCATCTCGCGCTGCACGCGGATGCGCCCGTCGCGCACCTCGTAGGCCCGCAGCACGAACTCGGGGATGTTGATGACCACCATGCGCGGGCCCTGCATCAGCGGTGTCCAGCGCAGCCGTTCCAGCGTCAGCTCGATCTGGCGTGCGCGCGCCGCCGGCGTCACCTGCAGCTGCGCCAGCGTGGCCGCGCCGATCACGCCGTCGGCCTCCAGCGCGTGGCGCCGCTGGAAGCGCTTCACGGCATCGACCAGCGGGCCGTCGTAGCGCAGCGGCGTTGCAGCAGGCTGCAGATCCTGCAGCGCCACCAGCCGATCCGCCAGCAGCGGCAAGCCAGCCCACGGCTGCCCCGGCTCCAGCTTGGGCGCGCCTCGGCCGGGGGCCGGCAACGGCGGCAACGGCTGGCCCCAGGCTGGACCGCCAACCAGGGCGCGGTAGCGCGCCAGCTGCTCGCGCAGCTGCTCGTACAGCGGCAGCTGCGGCACCGCGGCGCGCACTGCGGCATCGGGCGGCAGGCTGCGCAGCAACTCGGCGGCATCGAAGCTTGGGCGCCGCGCCCCATCGAAGTCGTGGTGGATCTGGCGCGGGTCGATGCGGCCGTCGTGCAGGTCGCCCAGGTAGCGCTGCATCGCCAGCGTCAGCGCCAGCGACAGACGCGCCTCGGCATCCGCCTGCAGGCCCGGCTGCGCGCGCGCCAGCGCCTGCTGCAACGCGGCGCCGTCGTAGTCGCGCGGGTCCAGCCCGTGCGAAGCCGCATCGGCCAGCAGCCCGACCGCCTGCTGCGCCTGCGCGGTGGGCCGGCCGCCATCGAACCACAGCGGAGCGTCCGCGGCGCGTGCCGGGCCGGCCAGCAGACACAGGCACAGGATCAGCCACCCGCGCATCGCTCAACCCTCATGCAGCAGCTCGCCACCGATGCGGCGACGCTGCAGCACCAGCAGCCACGCGGCCCAGCCCAGTGCCGCCAACACCACCAGCGCGCCCAGCTTGTGCGCGGCCGCGCCGAGCCACTGTGCGCGCGGGCGCAGGCCCATTGATTCGAAAAGGTAGATCCAGTCGTGGCCGCCCGCTTCGCCGACGCTGCCGTTGAGCAGCGTCAGCCGCGGCTGCAGCGCGTCGTACATGTACGGCGCCACGTCGAGCAGCGACACGCCCAGCAGCCACAGCCCCAACGCCGCGCCGAAGGGGTCGCGGTTCTTCCACAGGAAGGCGACCACGATCACGGCGGGCAGCAGCAGCTGCGCCAGCGTGCCGCCGAGCACACCGACCCATTCGCCGAAGATTCTGAAGATCACGTGGCCGGCTTCGTGGAACAGCAGCAGCGGCCCGTGCAGGAAGCTGCTGCCGATCTCACCGACGCGGTAGTCCTGGGCGATCAGCACCCAGCCCCACACGGCAAGGACAGCCAGCAGCATGGCGCGCAGCCACCAGTGCAGCGCGTCAACGCGCTCGGGCACCTGAAGCAACAGATCGGCCAGACCCGGCCCGTCCTCGGCCGGCTCGTCGACCACGGGCGCGCGGCGCGGGCGCGCCGCAGCCGCGGCCACCTTGGCCAGGATCACGCCACAGGCCGGGCAGGCCGCGGGAAGCGACTGGTCTTCGGGCAGCGGCCGGTGGCCGCATTTGGGGCAGCGCAAGAAGCGCGGGGCGCCCGGCACCGGCATGGATCAGCGGTCGCTGAAGCGCGGCGCCCGCTTGTCGCGGAACGCGGCCGTGCCCTCGGCAAAGTCATGGGCGCGGCCGAGCGCACCCTGCATGCGCGCTTCCATCGCCAGCGCCTGCGCGTAGTCCATCTGCGCGGCATCGTCCAGCGCGCGCCGGGTGTCGGCCAGCGCGCGGCTGGGCAAGACCGCCAGCTTGCCGGCCAGGGCCATCGCGCTGTCCATCAGCGCCGCATCGTCCACGCACTGCCAGATCAGGCCGATGGCCTTGGCCTCCTCGGCCGGCAGCTTGTCGCCGGTCATCGCCAGGCCCAGCGCACGGGCGCGACCCACCAGCCGCGGCAGCAGCCAGGTGCCGCCGCAATCGGGCACCAGCCCGATCTTGGAGAAGGCCTGGATGAAGCTGGCGCTGCGCGCCGCCACCACCATGTCGCAGCCGAGCGCGAAGTTCGCGCCCGCACCGGCGGCCACGCCGTTGACCGCGGCCACCACCGGCACCGGCATCGAGCGGATGCGCAGCGCCAGCGGCGCATAGTGCCGCTCGACCACGGCGCCCACGTCCGGCGGCGAGCCGTCGGCCGTGACCATCTCGGGATCGTTCAGGTCCTGCCCGGCGCAGAAACCCCGGCCCGCGCCGGTGACGACCACCGCCCGCACCGCGGGGTCGGCGGCAGCGGCATTCAGCGCCGCAAGCAACTGCGTGTGCATCGCGCCGGTGAAACTGTTCAGCGCCGCCGGGCGGTTGAGCGTGAGGGTGCGCACGGCGCCCTGCGTTGCGATGAGCACCAGGTCCTGATCCATCGTCTGTCGTCTCCGTCGTGGGGTGTGCGCGGCATCTTAGCGGCAGGCCGGCCGCATGATGCAATGCGCACCATGAGCCCCGCCACCGCCGCGCTGATCCGCGAACGCCGCCTGGCGATCACCGGCACCTACGGCCTGACGGTCGCCGAGAACCTGTGCATGCTGGCCTACCCGACGCTGACAGGCCGCGCCGTCGACCAGCTGCTGCAGCGCCGCTACGAAGGCCTGGCCTGGCTGGTGGGCGTGTGGCTGCTGCACCTGGTGCTGTCCTTCACCCGCCAGCGCGTCGATACGCGCGTGTTCATGGGCCTGTATGCGGCCGTGGCCGCGCACATGGTGGGCGCGCAGCAGGCCGGCGGCCAGGCCTTGAGCACCGTGTCGGCGCGCGTGGACATGGTGCGCGACGTGGTCGGCTTCTTCGAAAAGGAAGTGCCGATGGTGCTGCACAACCTGCTGGCGGTGATCGGCTCGCTGACGATGCTGTTCGTCTACGACCGCGAGGCCGGCTTCATCGCCATGGCGGTGCTGCTGCCGATGGTGCTGGTCAACACCTGGTACTGGCGGCGTGCCGTGCGCCTGAACCAGGGCATCCACAACCAGACCGAGCGCGAGGTGCAGGACATCGCCTCGGCCAGCCCGTTCCGCGTGCGCCGGCACTTCCTGCTGCTGCGCCGCTGGCGCATCCGGCTGTCCGACGCCGAGTCGTGGACCTGGGCCGTGACCGAACTGGCGCTGATGGCCGCGCTGGTGTGGATCCTGGTCGACTTCACGCAGTCGCCGGCCTTCACCGCCGGCGCGGTGTATGCGGTGCTGGCCTACGTCTACGACTACCTGGAAGGGCTGAACCAGGTGCCGACGGTGGTCAACAGCCTGGCGCGGTTGAAGGACGTGCGGCGGCGGTTGGCTCAGGACGACGGCTGATGCGCCCTCAGCCAGCGGCGAGCACCGGCGCCAGCGCCTGCCGGATGCGCTCGCGCTGGGCCGCATCGGGCCCGACCATCGGCGCGCGCGGGTGGTACAGCGGGATGCCTTGCAGATGCTGGATGTACTTGACGCAGCCGGGCAGGATTTCGTGCGGCAGCAGGTTCCACAGCCGGTTCAGGTGGAAGTGCAGCGCCCGCGCCGGATCATGCTGGCCGGCCTTGACCATGCGCTGCAGCTTGACCACCGGGCCGGGCACAGCACTGGTCAGCGCCGAGATCGCGCCGTGCATGCCGAGCGCGAAGCCCGGGTACAGCAGCGCATCGATGCCGCTGAGCACGATGTTCGGCTCCTTCACGTAGAGCAGCAGGTCGGACAGCGACTTCAGGTCGCCGCTGCTCTGCTTCATGCCGATCACGCCGGGCACCTCGTCCATGACCTTCAGCATCGTCTCGACGCTGAGGTAGTTCCAGGGGATCACGTTGTAGATCAGGATCGGGATACCCGTTTCCTCCCAGATCGTGCGGAAGTGTTCAATGGTGGCGCGCTCGTCGGGCTTGAACAGGTAGTGCACCGGCGTGACCTGCAGCGCCGTCACCTTCATGCCCTCGAGCATCTTGGTGCGGCGTATCGCCTGCACCGTGCTGTTAACGATCAGGCCGGCCAGGAACGGCACGCGTTGCCGGGTGGCCTCGTAGGCGTCCTGCATCGACTCGACGAATTCGCTGTCCGACAGCGTGTGGCCCTCGCCGGTGCTGCCGCCGACAACGACGCCATTGGCGCCGGCGTCGACGATGAGGTCGATCTGCTCGCGCATGGCGTTGCGCACCAGGCGCCCCTTTTCGTCGAAGGGCATGGCGATGGGCGGAATCACGCCGTGCAGCTGGTTCCGGAGGTCGGGTGTCTGGCGGTTCATGTCGCGGGTCCTGTGCTGGGGTTCGAGAGCTGTCTCGATCGGGGCGATCCGCACTTGACGCGCTGCACCGATCTTTCTACAGTGTCCCGGTGTTTCGGATTTCGGTCAATTGTTCCGTATTCCGGACATTTGATGATCAGTCGGAACCCTTCGCGCCACACCATTCACGATCAGGAGACATGCATGAGGACAGATGGACTCTTTCGCCGGACCGCACTGCTGGCGGGGCTGGCGCTGTGTCTTGGCGCGGCCACCGTGCCGACCCAGGCGCAATCGGCCGACGCCTATCCGAGCCACGGCATCGAACTGGTGGTGCCCTACGGCGCCGGCGGTGGCACCGACGCGCTGGCGCGCGTCTTTGCGGAGGCGATGAAGAAGCACTTCAGCCAGCCGATCACCGTGATCAACAAGCCGGGCGCCAGCGGTGCCATCGGCTTCGGCGAGGTGGCCGCCGCCAAACCCGATGGCTACAAGATCGGCGTGCTCACGCTGGAGATGGTCATCCTGCCGCACCTGGGCATCGGCAAGTACAGGACCGATGACTTCACGCCGATCGTGCGCCTGAACCAGGACCCCGTCGTGCTGGCCGTGCGTGCCGATGCGCCGTGGAACACGGTGGAGGAGTTTGTCGACGCCGCACGGAAGAACAGCGACGGCATGAAATTCGGCAACGCCGGCATCGGCGGCGTCTCGCACCTGGCCGCGCTCGGTCTGCAGCAGAAGCTCGGAACCAAGTTCGTGCACGTGCCCTTCCAGGGCAACGCGCCGGCCGTGGTCGCCTTGCTCGGCGGCCACATCGACGCCGTCGTGCCCTCGCCGTCAGAAGTGATTCCGCATGTCAACTCCGGCAAGGTCAAGCTGATCGCGATCATGGGCGAGCAGCGACTGAAGGGCTTCGACAACGTGCCCACGCTGAAGGAACGCAACATCGACCTGGTGATCGGCACCTGGCGCGGGCTGGGCGCGCCGAAGGGCCTGCCGCCGGACGTGCTGGCCAAGCTCAGCGACGCCGCGATGAAGGCAGCCAACGACCCCTCGGTCAAGGAGGCGATGGACAAGCTCGGCCTGGGCTACTCGGTAGCCGACGGCGCGCGCTTCAAGACCGAGATCGACCGCGACAGCAACTACTTCAAGAACCTCATCACTCAGCTCGATCTCAAGCTGAATTGAAGGGCATCATCGCTCCATGGTTGTGAAAAAGCCCCAGGAGCCGGACGACAAGAGCCGCATCCAGTCCTATCGACGCATGATGGACGTGCTGCAGTGTTTTTCGGCCTCTGCGCGCCGCCTGACGCTGGCGCAGATTGCCGCCGCCACCGGGCTGCCGCGGCCGACGGTGCACCGCATCCTTGGGGCGCTGAAGGAGATCGGCTTCATCGAGCAGGACGTCAAGGGCAGCGGCTACATGCTCGGCATCGGCCTTTACGAGCTCGGCAGCCTGTCGTTGGCGAACATGGACCTGCACCGCGAGGCCCAGCCTTTCGTCGACCAGCTGGCCCGGCATTCCGGCGGGCTGGTGCATTTGGGCGTGTTCAATGGCCACAGCGTGGTGGTCATCGAGCGCGAGGACTTCGGCGAGACGCGCAGGAGCCTGACCAGCCACGTGGAGATCGCGCCGATCCATTGCACCGGCGTCGGCAAGGCCGTCGGCGCGCATCTGCCCAAGGAGATGGTGGCCAGGATCACCGGCGGTGGCCTGCGCGCCTATACCTCGCACACCCTCACGTCTGGGGCCGCGCTGGAGCGCGACTACGCCCGGATCAGGAAACGCGGCTATGCGCTGGACAACGAGGAGCTTCAGCTGTTCGTGCGCTGCGTCGCGGCGCCGATACGCAACGCGGCCGGCAAGGTGTTTGCCGCGATCAGTGTCTCCGGCCCGCCGCAGCGCATGACAGAAGAGCGCCAGCTCGAGCTGTCCACAGTGGTCATGGATACGGCGCTGGCGATCTCCAGGCACCTGGGCTACGCCGGGCCCGGCCTGGGCTGAGAGGGCGGCTGTCAGCTCACGCAAGCACCTAGGCGGTTCCCGCTCACCCTTAAACAAGGGGCTATGCGCGGCACGCCAACTGCAACACCATCGACGCTCATTCAAAAAGGGGAGCAAGCAGATGGTCAAGACCGCAACTAGGCTGGCAGCTGCGCTGGCCATCGGACTGTTGGCGTGCCAGGGTGCAAACGCCGCGGCGAGCATCGCCGGCGACACCTTCGGCTTGTCGGTGACCGTGGATGACGGCAGCGGAGGGACGGTGACGGTGCTCCAGGATCCGATCACGTCGCTGCCGTTCTCCGGCGTTGCGGGCGCCGTGGCCGACAACTACTTCAGCAATGCCGATCTGCTGGCGTCCTTCGACGTCGGCGGCACGGGCTATGACATCCGCGTCAACTGGGTCGGCGCCAGGAGCGTCGATGTCTTCGTCAATGCGTTCGGCGCGGCCGATCTGTACGCACTGTCGATCACGTTGACGGGCTTGAACCTGACCGACGGGGGCCAGCCGATATCGATCGTCGGCGCGGCCTTCGACCGGGCGGCGAGCAACGTGGACAGCTACAACGCCGGCCCGGGCATGCCGGATCCGTCAGTGTCATTCACCGCGCAGTCGGTGACAGCGGCTTTCAGCTACTTCCCCGGCCCGCTTGCGGCGGACGGCCCGGTGCTGCGCTTCGTGGTGCAGGCCGTGCCCGAGCCCACGGCGATCGTGATGCTGGTCTGCGGCCTGGGGGTGCTCGTCGCCTGCGGCCGACGCCGCGGCTGAACGCGCCGCGGGCCGGCGGTGGCTAAGCACAGCGCGGGCGAGGCGCCGCCGACCAAAGTCAGTTTGCGGTGTTCTCAACGTCGGGGCGGACCGGTCATCGCAGCCGTGCGCCCGGTACCGGTAGTAACGCTTGCCTTTCAGCTTTCGATCGGTACATAGAGCAACGTCTCGAGGTCTTCTTCGCGAGCGTTTCCTGGATGATTGAGGTACAGCTCGTAGCACTCCCCCGAGCCCATCCGAAGTCCGCTGTTCGGCAGCCACTGTCCCAGCAAACGCTGCCAAGCGTCGCCGAGGCCGCCGTAGCTGCCGCGGTGCATTGCACGGGCCCAACGCCCTGCCGGCAGTCGAATCTCATGCAGTGCTGGCGGAAGCTCGGCAGCCAACGCCGAGGTCACTCCCGCGGCCGATCGAAGCGCTTCCGCAGGCGTCGATTCGGGATCGTCATAGTAGATGGCGATCATTCTCGCTTCGGGCACGGCGAACATGCCGACGGGGCCCGCTATGGCACCCAATCGATCGAACGCCGAGCCGATCGTGTCGTAGGGACCGGAGTGCGCGATTGCGGCCACGCGGATCTCGGGCCGGAGTTCGAGCTGAACGTCCATGGTGAGGGCTCCTCGGTGAATGAGCAGGTTGTTCGAAACCAGGATGGCGGAACCGTCGACGTGTACGCCGCAGGCCGCCTGAAGTCGATGGGATGGCTTGCGCGCGCCAGCCTCACCAGCGAGTTGCTTGCGTTCGCCGGGCCGCGCGAGCATTCGATAGTCCGTGGGCGAGCGACCAAACGCTCCCCTGAATGCACGTGTAAAGGCTTCGTGAGTCTCGTACCCGGCGTCGAGAGCGACTCGAAGCACAGGTTCGTCGCCTTCTTTCAGCCGCCAGGCCGCCCGTTCGAGCCGGAGCCGCCTGTGCATCTGAAGCGGGGTCTCCCCGGTGAGTCCGCGGAACACCCGATGGAAGTGCAGCGGCGCCATGCAGGCCGGCGAGGCAAGCGCTTCCAGATCCAGCGCTTCGTCAAGA
>JBGAII010000168.1:0-9214 GCA_044225625.1 Rubrivivax sp. | reverse complement strand
CGTGCACCTGGCCGGCCCGCACGGCGCGCGGGTAGGACAGCAGCAGCGGCATGCGCATCGACTGTTCGTACATGAAGCGCTTGTCGAACCAGCCGTGATCGCCGAGAAAGAAGCCCTGGTCCGATGCGTAGAGCAGCACCGTGTCGTCGAAGTCGCCGCGCGCGCGCAGCCAGGCAGTCACGCGGCCGACGTTGTCGTCGACCGCAGCGACGCAGCGCAGGTAGTCCTGCATGTAGCGCTGGTACTTCCACAACGCCAGTTCGTCGTACGACAGGCCTTCGGGCAGCGGCTGCTTCAGGTCCTCGGCGTTCAGGTGTTCGGCGATGCGCATGGCTGCGCGCCGGGCGGACGAGGTACGGGTCGCGTAGTCGTCGCCCCAGGTGCGCGGCAGCGGCACCGGCTCGCCGTAGAGGTGCATGTGGCGCGGGTGCGGCTGCCAGGGGCGGTGCGGTGCCTTGTGCCAGATCAGCACGCACCACGGGGCGTCGCCTTTCAGGCCGTCGACCCAGCCGAGCGACAGGTCGGTGATCAGGTCGGTGGCATAGCCCTTGACCTCGCGCAGGCCGTCGACGCTCAGGAACTTCGGGTCATGGTATTCGCCTTGCTCGATCAGTACATCCCAGTAGTCGAAGTGCTGGGGGTCGTGCCCCGGACCGTCGCCCATGTGCCACTTGCCGACCATCGCGGTGCGGTAGCCGGCGGCCTGGAGCTGGGAGATGAAGGTCGGCTGGCTGGCGTCGATCGGCGTCACCAGCGTGGATACGCCGTTGACGTGGCTGTAGGTGCCGGTCAGCAGGCTCGCGCGGCTGGGCGTGCACAGCGAGTTGGTGGCGAAACAATGCTCGAAGCGCGCACCGCAGCGCGCCAGTTCGTCGATGTGTGGCGTGCGGTTGACCACCGAGCCGTAGGCACCGATGGCATGCGCGGCATGGTCGTCGGTGAGGATGAAGACGATGTTCGGGCGTCGGGTCGTGGCGGCCATGGCGGTTCAGGGTCAGGGGGTGGCGTGTGGCGCGATCAGCCCCGCGAGGTTCACGGATTCCCAGGCGCGCGACGCGATGGAGCGGTAGGCGGCGTCGATCACCGCGTTATCGATCACGCCGTCTTCGAAGGTCTGCCGTGGCGCCACGCCGGCGGCGCAGCATTCGACGAAATGGGCCAGTTCGCCGTGGTAGCCGTAGACCCATGGTTCGTCGGCCACCGGCGTCATCCAGCCGGTGGCGGCGCCGGCCTTCTCGAGCACGTAGCCTGCGTCGCGGCCGGCGAAGGCGCGCACGCCGGTGGAGCCGGTCTCGTCGGTGGCGATCCAGCCGTGCGTGCCGTGGATCTCGTTGCGCACGTCCAGGCCCGCGACATGGGTCCAGCCGGCTTCGACCTGCGCAATGCGGCCGTCGGCGAAGCGGACGATCGCCACTGCGTTGTCCTCGCTCTTGACGTCGTCGCGCCAAAGCCGGTCGCCCCAGGCCATCACCTCCTTCGGCGGATTGTCGGGACCCAGGAACCAGCGGCCGATCGCGACGCAGTGGCAGCCCAGGCCACGCAGCGGTCCGCCACCCATGCGCTCGGGGTCGCGCGCATGGGCGTGGGGGTGGCCATGGGCCTCGCGCGCGCGAACGGACAGCACCTTGCCGATGGCGCCGCCGTCGGCCAGGGCCTTGGCGCGCACCAGGCCCGGCGCGAACACCTCGGTTTCGGCATAGCCGTGCCAGACGCCGGCCGCGCGCACCAGGCGCAGGCATTCGGCCGCTTCTGCGGCGTTGCGTCCCAGCGGCTTGGTGCAGACGATCGCCTTGCGGGCGGCCGCGACCTCGCGGACCACGTCCACGTGCAGGTCGTGCGGCAGCGCCAGCAGTACCAGATCGATGTCGTCGCGGCAGACGACGTCCGCGATGCGCGTGGCGACTTCGGGTACGCCATGGCGCTCGGCCAGCGCGCGCCCCTTGTCGGTCGAGCGCGCCATGATCACCACCACGTCGTGCCCGCGCACGTGCCGCAGCGCGCGCAGGTAGAAGTCGGCGACGAAGCCGGCACCGAGAATCGCGATGCGCAGCGGCCGCACCGCCGCTGCAGCCTTCACTTGCGCGACTCCATCGCCTTGTCGTACAGCGTGGTGTTGACAAAGGTGTCGGGCGCCGCCGGCGTCTTGATGCGTCCGAGCTTGACGAACAACTCCTGCATCGCGACGAAGCGCTTGCGCGTGAGGCCGCTCTTGTTGTCGGCCATGATCTGCGCCGACGGCCACCACTCGAGCGCGTCGGCCTGGGCCTGCAACTGCGCCTCCGGCGCTCCCGAGGCCTGCGAGGCCCATTGCACCACCTCGCGCGTGTTCTTGATGCGGTAGTCGTTGACCTGCTGCCACACTTCCAGAAAGCGCGTCACCGCCTCCGCCTTGCCGGCGATCGCCTGGTTCGACGCCACCCAGGCGCCGATGAACTGCGTGTTCGGGAAGTCCTTGTTGTTCGCCACCACCGCCGTGCCGGGCACTCTCTGGCGGATCTGGGTGACGATCGGCTCGAAGATGGCGGCCGCCTCGATCTGGCTGGCGACGAAAGCGGAGACCACGTTCGGCGGGTCCAGCGGGATGCGCTGGATGTCCTTGAAGCTCATCCCTGCCGAATCGAGGGCAAGCGCGAGGATCATCTCGCCCGAGCCGCCGTCGGGCACACCGACCTTGCGGCCGCGCAGATCCTTCACCGTCTTGATGCCGCTTTCGGGCCGCGCAAGGACGAAGTCGCCATAGGTCTTCTCGTTGGGCGTGATGATCACCGCCTGGCCCGAGGCCGGCATCCACACGGCGCCGCCGCCGATGTAGCCGATGTCCAGCGAGCCGGCCGCCATCGCCTGGATCTGCGTCGGGCCGTTCGTGAACGGGATCAGCTTGACGTCGATGCCCGCCTTGTTCCACAGGTCGAGCTTGTTCGCCGCGGCAATGACACCGACGCCGTTGATGCTGGTGTCGATGTAGCCGACGTTCAGCGTCACCCGGGGTCGGGCGGTGCCCTGCGCCTGCACGGCGACGCTCATCGACAGCGACAGGCCGGTGCAGGCGATCAGCGTCGCGAGGGCCTTGGTGGCCAGGCGCTTGGATGGGTTCATGGGTTCAGGTCTCCTTGGTGGCGGGACGGCCGGTTTCGACGGTGTCCCTGTGGTGGACGCCGCGCCATACGCGGGCGCGGATCTCGGCAAATTCGGGCGACAGGCGCAGCTCCTCGTTGCGCGGGTAGGGCAGCGGCACGTCGATGATCTGGCTGATGCGACCCGGCCGCGGGCTCATCACCACCACGCGGTTGGCCAGGTACACCGCCTCGTCGACGTCGTGCGTGACGAAGACGACGGTCTTGCGTTCCTGCTGCCACGTGGCGAGCAGGTCGTCCTGCATCTGCACGCGCGTCAACGCATCCAGCGCGCCGAAGGGCTCGTCCATCAGCAGCAGCGATGGGTTCACCGCATAGGCGCGCGCGATCGCGCAGCGCTGCTTCATGCCGCCGGAAAGCTCGCGCGGCAGGGCATGGCCGAAGTCCTGCAGGCCGACCAGCGCCAGGTAGTGGCGTGCGCGCTGCGCACGTTCGCGCCTGCCCAGGCCCTGCAGCCGCAATCCGAACTCGACGTTCTGCTGTGCCGTCAGCCAGGGGAACAGCGCGTACTGCTGGAAGATCACGCCGCGGTCGGGCCCCGGGCCGGTCACGGCGCGGCCGTCGACGCGCACCGCGCCCGAGGTCGGCAGCAGCAGGCCGCCGATCAGGTTCAGCAGCGTGGACTTGCCGCAGCCGGACGGGCCCACCAGCGTGACGAACTCGCCCTGCGCGATGTCCAGGCTGACGCGGTCCAGGCTGACCGTGTTGCCGCGGGCGCTGCTGTAGACCTTGCTCGCCTCGCTGACCGAGATGGCCGCGTTCATGCCCGCACCTCCTGCCAGGCGGTCAGGCGCCGTTCCGCCAAGAGCAGAAGGCGGTCCATCACGAACCCGAGCAGACCGATCATGATGATGCCGACGATGATGCGGTCGGTCTGCAGGAACTGCGTTGCCACCTGCATCATCCGTCCCAGGCCGGTGGGCGCCGCGATCAGCTCCGAGGCGACCAACGTCGCCCAGGCCGAACCCAGCGCAACGCGCATGCCGACGAAGATGAAAGGCGTCGACGCCGGCACGACGACGCGCGCGAAGATCGTCAGGTCGTCGGCGCCGAGCACGCGCGCCGCGTTGATGAGCGTGTTGTCGACATTGCGCACGCCCTGAAAGGTGGCGACCACGCAGGCCAGGAAGGCGGCGAGGAAGATCACGAACACCTTGGCGTCCTCGCCGATGCCGAGGATCACGATCACCAGCGGGATCAGCGCCAGCGGGGGCACGGTGCGCAGGAACTGCACCCAGGGCTCGACCATGCCGCGCGCGATGCGGTACCAGCCCATCAGGAAGCCCGCCGGCACCGCGAGCAGGACACCGAGCACGAAGCCGGCGAGCACGCGCGCGAGGCTCGCCGCCATGTTGTGCAGCAGCGTGCCGTCCGCCAGCAACTCGCCGGCGGCGATCAGCACCTGCAGCGGGCCAGGCAGCAGCGCATTGGCCGAGCGTGCGGCGGCCAGCGACCACAGCGCGATGCCGAGTACGAGCGTCGCGACATAGAGCCACGCCATCGGCAGTTCCCGCACCGGGGCTCCGTCGGTCGTCGTCGTTGGCGGCGGAATGTCGTTCATGCGTAGAGGAAATGGTCCAGTGCCACCGTCGCCCCGCCGGCCAGGCCGGCGTCGGCGCCGAGTTGTGAACGTTCGATGCGGATCGATGTGCGGATTGCAGGGAAGGTGCCTTCGAGCGTGCTCTCGACGATGCGCTCGAACAGGGCGTCGGGGATGTCTGCCAGTGCGCCGCCCAGCAGCACCAGTTCCGGATTGACCAGCGTCGTCAGCGCGCTCAGCCCGGTGGACAACGGCGCAACGATGCCCTCCACGGAGCGCGCCGCGTCGGCGCGGCGTTGCGCGGCCTGCCACAACGCCGTCAGTGCGTTCGGCTCGGGCGCGATCCGCAGCCGCCTGGTCGTGGCCCGCAGCGCCGTGTCGGACAGCACGGTCTCGATGCAGCCGCGGCCGCCGCAGATGCAGCGCGTACCGTGGGCGATGACCTGCAGGTGGCCCAGCTCGATGGCACCGTGTACGCCACCCGAGAACGGTTGCCCTTCGACCACCAGGCCGGCGCCCAGTCCCGAGCGGAGGTAGACGAAGGCGACGCTGCCGAGGCCCTTGCCCCGACCAAAACGCGCCTCGGCGAGCGCCATGGCGCGCACGTTGTGCTCGACGCGGACCGGCAGACCGGTCAGTGCCTCCAGCGTGTCGGCCACCGGGGCATCGCGCCAGCCCAGCCGGATCGACACCAGCATGCGGCGGCCGGTGGCATCGACCGGCCCGGGGACCGCGACGCCGATGCCGCCCAGTGCGCCGAGCGCCAGCCCATGCGAGGCACACAGTTGTTCCAGCGCCGCGGCGCTCTGGCGCAGCACCGTGTCCGCGGACGCATCCGCGGCGTGCTCGAAACGGCTGGCGCCGATGCGGCCTCCGAGCGCATCGAAGAGGCCGATCTGCACGATGCCGATACCGATCTGCACCGCGGCCACGCGGCAGGCCTCGGGCAGGATATGCAGGTTCGTTGCAGGCCGGCCGGCGCCCGCCGAGGGCAGAAGCTGACCCTCGACCAGCAGCTTGCCCGCCTCCAACTCGTTGACCGTGCGCGTGATCGTCGTCGCCGACAGCGCCAGCTGCCGCGCCAGTTCGGCGCGCGGCATCGGCCCGCGGTCGCGGATCAGCGCCAGCACGTGACCGCGGATCGACCGCGGGATGTCTCCGGTGGGATTCGACATTTATTGCTCTCAGTGAGAAATTTATATCCCCAACCTGACGATGTCAATCCGGAACGAGCCGCCGGCCCGCTTGTCTGGAGCACGGAGCGCCTGGAGGCTGACGCTCGACGCAGGTCAGCGACGCGGCGCTGCGGTATGTCGCACGGTGGCTGGGTCGGCACCCACGGCGCCGAAGGCCATGCGCGTGTACTGCCGCACCAGCGGCTTGACGCCGAGGCGGCCGTCGGCGCGGTACCAGGTGCAGATGCCGCTGAGCATCGCGATCAACGCCTTCGCCGCGACGCGCAGGTCGCCGGGCGCGAACCGGCCGGCTTTCTCGCCGGCGCGCAGGATGGCGAGCAGTTGCTGCTCGTAGGCGTCGCGCCGCGCGACGATGTCGGCGCGGTGTTCCGCGCTCAGCGCGCCCAGTTCGGCGTTGCCGATGAACACCTCGTCGCGCCGTGCCGCGTGGAACTCGATGTGGAAGGCGACGAAGCGCTGCAGCGCCTCCACCGGGTCGCTGCTGTCGGTCAGTGCCCGCTCCAGCCCGGCCATCAGCTCGATCATCGTGTCGGCCAGCAGCGTGTAGAGCAGCTCTTCCTTCGACGCGATGTGGTTGTAGAACGAGCCGGCCTTGACACCGATCTCGTCGGCCAGCATGCGCAGGTTCATGCCTTCGAAGCCATGCCGTGCGATCAGCCGGATGGCGGCGCGCTTCATGTCGAGCACGGTCTGTTCGGTGATCTTGCCGGCAATGCGGGCCATGGCGGCTGAGGGGACGGACGGTGGGCGGGGAGGGGAGCAGGGATGCTCCGCGGATGCTAGCCCAGGGCCCGCCGCGGCGTGGGGCGGCAGCGATGGTGTCCAATGCGCGGCGCGTCGATGCATCGAGGAGACGGGAATCATGAAGCTGCGCAGGATCGTTCTGGGTGTGCTGGCCGTGGGTGTGCTGGCCGGCGTGGCCGGCTGGTTCAGCCTGGACAAGGAAACGCGCGGCCTGCTGGCCACGCTGCCCACCAACCGCGACCTGCTGTTCTGGAGCCAGCCGCAGCGCGACGCCGCCTTCCGCGCACTGGACCGGCTGCCGATACTGGCCAAGTCGCGCCCGGTGCCGGCCGGCGGCACACCGCTGCCGCTGCCGCCCGGCACGCCGCTGAAGCTGCCGCTGGACGTCGATGCCTACATGGCCGGGCAGCGCAGCGCGGCGCTGATCGTGGTGCAGGACGGCAAGCTGCGGCTGGAACGCTACGGCCTCGGCTTCGACGCGCAGGGGCGCTGGACCAGCTTTTCGGTCGCCAAGTCGATCACCTCCACGCTGGTTGGCGCGGCGCTGAAGGACGGCTACATCCGCAGCATGGACGACAAGGTCAGCGACTACATCCCGCAGATGAAGGGCTCGGCCTACGACGACGTCAGCATCCGCCAGCTACTGACGATGAGCTCGGGCGTGCGCTGGAACGAGGACTACGGCGACCCGCAGGCGGACGTGGCGCAGTTCAACAACCACAAGCCCGAGCCGGGCATGGATGCGATCGTCAGCTACCTGCGCCGTCTGCCGCGCGAGGTGCCGGCGGGCAGCCGCTGGCACTACAGCACCGGCGAGACGAACCTGGTGGGCATCCTGGTCGCCCAGGCCACCGGCAAGCCGCTGGCCACGTACCTGTCGGAGAAGATCTGGCACCCGCTCGGCATGGAGCAGCAGGCCACGTGGATCCTCAGCGGCACCGGCAAGGAAATCAGCGGCTGCTGCATCCAGGCGTCGACGCGCGATTTCGCGCGCTTCGGCGTGTTCATCCTGGACGGGGCGCGCATCGGCGGTCAGAGCATCGTGCCCGATGGCTGGCTGGGTGAAGCGACTACCGAGCGCATCGGCATCGGCCAACCCGGGCGCGGCTACGGCTACCAGTGGTGGACCTACACCGACGGCAGCTTTTCGGCGCGAGGCATCTTCGGCCAGGGCATCTTCATCGACCCGAAGCGCAAGCTGGTCATCGCCTCGAATGCCAACTGGGGCGGCGGCGCGACCGACCGCGAGGCCAGCCCGGCGCGAGAGGCGTTCTACCGGGCGGTGCAGAAGGCCGTGGACGACGAGACGGCGGGCTCGAGCCAGGACAAGCGTGACTGATCGCGGGCTTCCTTGTCTGTTCCTGGCGCACAGCTGTCGGTCGTTGTCTTCCTAAGCCGGCATGCGAGCGTTCAGCGTGGCGCGTGGTCCGGGCCCGCGTTCTCCGGCCCACGCTCGCGGGCCAACGGCTTGGGCCTGCGAAGATCGCCTCGTCGCCACTGACCAGGCAGTGACGGGATCAGCGTACCGCGAATGGGGCCTGCGCCCGCGGACCCGAACCACACGCCCTGCCACCACCGCGGTGTTCGTGCAGGCGCCAGCGCGCTACCGCAGCCGACTCGGCACGCCGGCCATCGGGAACCCCAAGAGCCAAACGAAACGACGGCTATGTGCCGGCATCAGCCGCCGGTATCACACGCCCACCGCCTTGCGGCCGGCGCGGGCGCGGGCGATGATGGTCTTCATGATCTGCGCGGTGCCGTCGCCGATCTGAAAGCCGAGCACGTCGCGCAGCCGCTGCTCCATCAGGCCACGGTCGTAGCCGCCGTGGCCGTGCATCAGCAGGCACTGGTGCACCGTGTCGTAGGCCAGCTGCGGGCCCCACCATTTGCACATCGCCGCTTCGGCGGTGTGCGGCAGGCCGCGGTCCTTGAGCCACAGCGTCTGCAGGCACAGCAGCCGCGCCGCCTCGACCTGCGTGTCCAGCGCGGCCAGCGTGTGGCTCACACCCTGGAAGGCGGCCAGCGGCTTGCCGAAGGCCTCGCGCTCGCCGACGTGCTTCCAGGTCTCGGTCAGCGCCTGGCGCGCGACGGCCAGCACCTGCAGCCCGATCAGCGCGCGGCTGAAGTCGAAGCCCTGCATCACCTGCACGAAGCCGGCACCCAAGGCACCCAGCAGGTGGTCGCCGGGCACGCGCACGTTCTCGAAGTGCAGGCTGCCGCGGCCGATCGCGCGCTGGCCGTGGCAGTCGAAGCGGGTGCGCGTGATGCCCGGCAGTGGCAACGGCACGAACAGCGCCGACACGCCGCGCGCACCGTCCTCCACCTTGCCGCTGCGCGCGAACACCACCGCGGCATCGGCCTGGTCGGCGGCGCTGATGCTGGTCTTCTCGCCGTTGAGGATCCAGTCGCCCGAGCCGTCGGCCGCGGCCTCCATCTTCAGCCGCAGGCTGGCGGCGTCGGAGCCGCCGCGCGGCTCGGTCAAGGCCAGCGCGATCAGCGCATCGCCTTGCGTCAGGCGCTTCAGCCACGGTGCGGCCAGCTCGGGCTGCGCGTGCTCGGCGAGGATCTGGCCGTTCAGCGACGACAGCAGGTTCACGTAG
>JBGAII010000167.1:0-9239 GCA_044225625.1 Rubrivivax sp. | reverse complement strand
CGCCGCCAGTTCCGACTGGCCGTTGCCCTCGACGCCGGCGACGCCGACGATTTCGCCGCGGTTGACGATCAGCGTGAAGTTGTTCAGGCGCGTCGAGCCCTCGGCATCGACCACGCTGAGGCCGTTGACCTGCAGCGCCTCGTCGGCGGCCGGCATCGGCGTTTCGGTGACATGGGGCCTGGGATCGAGATCGGCCGGCGCGGAGGCATCGGCCGTCGCGCCCAGCATCGCGCCGGCACCGGCGGCCAGGCCTTCCAGGTCGCGCTGGATCATCGCCCGCACCAGCTGCGTGATCTCCTGCGCCGGCGCCGTCGAATGCGCCACCACGCGGCCACCGCGCAGCACCGTGGCGCGATGCGCCACCTTCTTGATCTCGGCCAGCTTGTGCGTCACCAGCACCACGCTGCAGCCCTTGGCGGCGATGCGCTCGCACACCGCCAGCAGGCCTTCGATCTCGGCCGGCAGCAGCACCGCGGTCGGCTCGTCCAGCACCACCAGCCGCGGGTTGCGCATCAGGCACTTGACGATCTCGACGCGCTGGCGCTCGCCGACCGACAGATCCTGGATGCGCGCATGCGGCTGCAGCGCCAGCCCATATTCCTGCGACAGCGCCTCGACGCTGCGCGCGTAGTCCTGGCGCCTGAGCACGCCGCTGACCTGGCCGAGCATCAGGTTCTCGACCACCGTCATGTCGCCCACCAGGCTGAAATGCTGGTGGACCATGGCGATGCCGTGGGCCAGTGCCTGCGCCGGCCCGGCGGGGTGGTGCGGCGCGCCGTTGAACAGCATCTCGCCGCTGTCGGGCTGGTAGACGCCGAACACCAGGTTGCACAGCGTGGACTTGCCGGCGCCGTTCTCGCCCAGCAAGGCATGGATCTCCGCCGGCGCGATGTCCAGCGACACGTCCTGCAGCGCCTGCAGGCTGCCGAAGCGCTTGCTCAGCCCGCGCAGCGACAGCAGCGGCGGCGCTGCGGCCGTCGTCGCTGTGCTCGCGGCGGGCTCGGCCAGCATCGCGTCAGCCTTCGAGGACCTTGATCTTGCCGTCGAGGATGTCCTTCTCGATCGAGTCGAGCTTCTTCTTCATCTCCGGCGTCTCCTTGCAGATCGCGATGCCCGAGGCCTTCGGACCCATCGCCAGGCCGAAGGGCTTGTAGCCCGGCTTCCAGGTGCCGTCGACGGCGCCCTGGATCGCGTACTCGGTGAGGTAGCCGACGCCGGTGATGCTGTAGCCGATGTACAGCGGATCGGTGCCGCAGCGGTTGGTGTAGCTGCCGATGATGTGCGTGCCCTTCTCCTTGGCGGCCTGCTCCATGCCGCGCAGGCCGAGGTTGAGGATGTGATAGTGGATGTCGGCACCCTGCGCGATGGCGGCCAGCGTGGCTTCCTTCGACTTGGCGACGTCGTCGAAGTCGCCGGTGTAGTTGACGATCACCTTGATGTTCGGGTTGATCGACTTGGCGCCGTTGCCGTACTCGGTGCCGGTGTTGACGATCGGCGGAATCTCCAGCCCGCCGACGTAGCTGATGACGCCGGTCTTGGACATCATCGCCGCGGCCGCGCCGACCACGTAGGCGATCTGCGCCTGCTTGACGTCGTAGCCGCTGACATTGGGCAGGCTCTCGTCGCGGTTGCCGCCGATGACCGCGAACTTGACCTTCGGGAACTTCTTCGCCACCTTCATCAGCGCGGCCTGCGTCTGCCCGCCGATGCCGATGACCATCTTGTTCTTCTGCGCCAGCGTCGTCAGCGCCTGTTCCATGTCGGCGTTCGAGATGTTCTCGATCATCTGCACCTTGATCTTGTCGCCGAGCGACTTCTGGATCGCGGTCAGGCCGTCGTAGCCGGACTCCATCCAGCCCTTGTCGGAACGGGAACCCGGCAGCAGCACGCCGATCGCCAGAGGATCGGCGGCCTGGGCCACGCCGAGGGCCAGCGTGCTGGCCGCCAGGATCAGCGCGACGCGGCGCCGCATCGATGAGAAGTGGGACATCGCAATACCTTTCGAGCGCAAGGGGTGGGTTGAAACCGTTCGGCACATGCCGCCCTGCTGCCTAGCAGAAACGGTGCCAAGTCACCATCGACCCGGCCTCACGAGGCATGAGGCTCGATACCTTGGACTTGACCACCAGGACAGTGCTCCATCCCTGCGCAGCCGACTCTCCCAAATGGGGCGTCGAACTTCGGAATGCACCGTTTGTGATCCTTAGTCAAGTTACTTGAATCATCATCGAGTCCTCGCCAATGGCGCGCGACTTGCTACCGGCCACGGCGCAAGGAGCAACCGCACATGGACCAGACGCCGGCCGCCGTATCCACATCGCCCCTGGGCCTCGATGCCGGCGAGCTGTCACAGGCCATCCGCGAGCGGCGCTGGCGCTGCGCCGAGGTGACGGCCGCGGCGCTGCAGCGCATCGACGCGCTCGATGGTGAGTTGCATGCGTTCTGCACGCTGGCCGCCGATGCGGCGATGGCCCGGGCCGAGGCGCTCGATGCGCAGCTGGCGGCCGGGCAGGACATCGGCCCGCTGGGCGGCGTGCCGGTGGCGGTGAAGGACCTGATCTGCACGAAGGGCCTGCGCAGCACCTTCGGCTCACGGCTGTACGCCGACTTCGTGCCCGCGGAGGACGACGTCGTCGTCGAGCGGCTTCGCGCCGCCGGCGCCGTGGTGATCGGCAAGACGAACACCTCGGAGTTCGGCTACGGCGCGGTCGGCCATAACCCGCTGTTCCCGACCACGCGCAACCCGTGGCACACGGCGCTGACCTCCGGTGGCTCGAGCGCCGGTTCGGCGGCCGCGGTGGCGGCGCGCATGGTGCCGCTGTCGCTGGGCAGCGACGGTGGCGGCTCGGTGCGCATTCCCGCTTCGCTGTGCGGCGTGTTCGGCATCAAGCCTTCGTGGGGCCGCGTGCCGGTGTATCCGGGCTGCCGCGACGAGCGCTACCCGGGCATCTCCAGCTGGGAGTCGCTCGAACACATCGGACCGATCACGCGTCATGCCGCCGATGCGGCGCTGATGCTGTCGGTGCTGTGCGGACCGACGCCGCGCGACCGCTTCTCGCTGCCGGCCGAATCGGCGGATTGGACGATTTCGCGCGCGGCGCTTCCGGCTGCGCCGCGCATCGCCTACAGCCTGGACATGGGGCATGCCGTGGTCGATGCCGAGGTACGCGCCGCGGTCGAGGCCGCGGCGCTGCGGCTGGGCAACGCGCTGGGCGTGGCGGTCCGGAGCGGCCATCCCGAGATCGGCGACACGCAGGCGATGTTCGAGACGCTGGTGGCGCTGGACACGGACCGGGCCGGCCTCAAGACCCTGGCGCACGAGCAGGGCGTGACGCTGACCGGCTGGCTCGGCGCGCTGGTGCAGCGCGAATGGAGCGGCGACGAGTTCAGCGCCGCGCTGATGGCGCGCAAGCGCATCGTCAACACCACCTGGCGCTTTTTCGAACATGCGGATTTTCTGCTGACGCCCACCACCGCGGCGCCCGCCTTCGGCATCGACTTGCCGGGCCCTGCCACGATCGACGGCCAGGCGGTGCCCGGCACCGCCTGGATCGCCTTTTCGGCGCTGGCCAACCTGTGCGGCCTGCCGGCGGCCTCGGTGCCGATCGGCTTCAGCCGCGATGGCCGGCCCATCGGACTGCAGATCCTCGGCCGCCATCTGGACGACCGCGGTGTGCTCGCGCTGGCCGCGGCGGTGGAACAGCTGTACCCGCGCGAACGCTGGCCCGGCGCCCCGCTCTGAACGCCGCAGGCGCCGCTGCGATTCGCCGCAGAATCCGAACCCATGCCCAAGAAACCGCGCGCCAAGACCCCGCCGCCGGAGCGCGGCACCCCGCCCGCCGACGCGCGGGCCGCCACCCGGAAAAAAGCCACGGCCGCCCCTGCGGCGGCGCCCGCCGCGGTCGACCTGCAGATCGGCGCGCGCCTGAAGCACGCGCGGCTGCTGGCCGGCGTGCGCATGCGCGAGCTGGCGGCCAGGGTCGGCTGCACCGAGGGCATGATCTCGAAGATCGAGAACGCGCGCGTCGTGCCGTCGCTGCCGATGCTGCAAAGGCTGGTCGATGCGCTCGGCCGTGACCTGCCGTCGTTCTTCGGCTCCAATCCGGACGCACCGGGTACGGTGCTGCGCGCCGGCCAGCGGCCCATCGCCACCACCGACCCGATCCGCAAGGGACAGGGCGTGCACTACGAGCGGCTGGTGCCCTTCGGCGCCGGCAACCTGCTCGAAGGCAACATCCATGTCGTCGCGCCGGACGGCGTCAAGCACGATCCGATCACGCACCAGGGCGAGACCGTCGGCTACGTGATCCAGGGGCGCATCGAGCTGATCATCGAGAGCACGACCTACCAGCTCAACACCGGCGACTCGTTCTTCTTCAAGAACCACCTGACCAACGGCTACCGCAATCCGGGCCCGGGCGAGGCGCGGGTGCTGTGGGTCAACACGCCCCAGGTGCACTGAGCACGCGGGGGCGGTTCAGCCGGCGGCGCGCGAGCGCGCCTGATGCATCGCATGCAGGCTGATCTTGCGCACTTCGACCTTGCTCTGCTCGATGTGCGCCTTCAACAGCATCTGCGCGACGTCGAGCTTGCGCTGGATCACCGCGCGCAGGATCTTCGCGTGCTCCTGGTAGGTGGCCTCGATGCGGTCGGCGCGGGTGAAGTCCAGCCGCCGCACGATGCGGATGCGCTCGGTCACGTCCTGGTGCACCTTGGCGATCTCGGCGTTGCCGGCGGCGCTGACCAGCGTGGCATGGAAGGCCTCGTCCAGTTCGCCCACCGCCCTGTCGTCGGCCGAGCGCAGCGCGGCCGGCACCAGCCACACGGCCTTCAGCGCCTCCAGCGCCGGCGGGTCTTCGCGCCGCGCCACCAGCTTGGCCAGCGCGTCCAGCTCGAGCACCACGCGCAGGTCGTAGAGCTGGTCGAGCTTGCCGAAGTCGATCGGCTTGACGAACCAGCCGGACTTGGACTCCACGTCCAGGAAGCCTTCGTTGCGCAGGCGGAACAGCGCCTCGCGCACCGGCGTGCGGCTGACGCCGACGCGTTGCCCGATCTCGGCTTCCGAAAAGCGGTCGCCCGGCACCCAGGTGAAATCGTGCAGCTCGGCCTTCAGTTGTGCGTAGACCTGTTCGGCCAGGTTCAGGCGCTGCGGGACGTGGGGGGTCGCCTGGCTCATGGTGCAATCATGCGGCAAAGTGGCAGGCCACCTCGCGCGCACCCAGGCGCACCAGCGGCGGGGCCTCGCGCGCGCAGCGGTCTTCGCCCTGCGGGCAGCGGCTGCGGAAGCGGCAGACGTGGGGCGGCGGGTCGATCGGACTGGCCACTTCACCGCTGAGCTTGATGCGCGGGCCCTGGCCGGGAATCGCCGAGACCAGCGCCTGGGTGTACGGATGCCGCGGGGCGCGGAACACCGCCTCGGACGGACCGGTCTCGACGATCTTGCCCAGGTACATCACGGCCACCCGGTCGGTGAGCAGGCGCACCACGTTCAGGTCGTGCGACACGAACAGGTAGCTCAAGCCGAGCTTGGCGCGCAGCTCGGCCAGCAGCTGCAGCACCACCGCCTGCACCGACACGTCCAGTGCCGCGGTGGGCTCGTCCAGGATCAACAGGCGCGGCTTGACGGCCAGCGCACGCGCGATGCCGACACGCGCCTTCTGCCCGCCGGACAGCTGGTGCGGATAGCGCGGCAGCAGCGCCAGCGGCAGGCCGACCTGCGCCGCCACCTCGTCGACACGCGCGTCGGCCTGCTCCGCGCTCAGGCCGGCCAGCAGGCGCAGCGGCTCGGCGATGGCTTCGCGCGCGCTGAAGCGCGGGTTCAGCGAATCGGTGGGATCCTGGAACACCATCTGGATCGCCGCGCGCTGCCCGTGGCGCGCGAAGCTCTCGGCGCGGATCTGCGCCAGGTCGGTGCCGGCGTAGACGATGCGGCCCTCGCTCGGATCGAGCAGCCGCGCCAGCAGGCGCACGAGCGTGGACTTGCCGCAGCCGGACTCGCCGACCAGGCCCACGCTCTCGCCGGCCGCAATGTGCAGGTCGACGTCGTCCACCGCATGCAGCATCGCGCCGCGGCGGCCGGCCACCGCAAAGCGCTTGTGCAATGCCTCCACCTGCAGCAGCACTTCAGACACGGACGACCTCCTTCTGCGCCACCACCTGCGCCAGCGGGTGCCAGCAGGCCACCGCGTGCCGCTCACCAGGATCCAGGCGCGGCCGCTCGCTGCGGCAGCGGTCGGTGGCGCGCTCGCAGCGCTCGGCAAAACGGCAGGCCGGCAGGTCGTCGCGGCGCAGGTCCGGCAGGTTGCCGGGCACCGGCTCCAGGCTCTCGATGCGGCTGCTTTCGCCCGGCGTCGAACTCATCAGCCGGGCGGTGTACGGATGGCGCGGCGCGGCGAACAGGCTCTTCGTCGGCGCGCATTCCACCGCGTGGCCGGCGTGCATGACCACGATGCGGTCGCAGTAGTCGGCCGCGAGGCCCAGGTCGTGGGTGATGAACAGCGCGGCCATCTGGCGCTCGCGCGCCAGGTCGGTGATCAGGTCCATGACCGCGGCCTGCGTGGTGACGTCCAGGCCGGTGGTCGGCTCGTCGGCGATCAGCAGGCTGGGGCGGCAGGCCAGCGCCAGCGCGATCATCACGCGCTGGCACATGCCGCCCGACATCTCGAACGGATAGGCCGCGAGCCGGCGCTCCGGATCGGAAATGGCCACGTCGCGCAGCGCCTGTGCCGCACGCTCCTTCAGACTCTTCTGCAGGTCCGCGCCCGGCGCCGCGGCATGGCGGCGCAGCACGTCCTGCAACTGCTGGCCGACGCGCCGGATCGGGTTCAGCGCGGTGCGCGGGCTCTGGAAGATCATCGAGATCTCGCGCCCGCGCAGGTCGGCCAGCGTGGCCTCGTCGGCGGCGAGCAGATCCATGCCGCCGAACACCGCGCTGCCGCCGGTGACCTTGGCCGCGCGGTCGCTGATGCCCAGCAGCGCATAGGACAGCACCGACTTGCCCGAGCCGCTTTCGCCGACCAGGCCGACGATCTCGCCCTTGTGCAGCTGCAGGCTGATGCCTTCGAGCGCACGCACGGTGCCGCCGCGGGTGCGGAACTCCAGGCCGAAATCGCGCACGTCGAGCAGCGGCGGCTGGCTCATGTGCGCCTCCGCGGATCGAAGATGTCGCGCAGCGCATCGCCCAGCAGGTTGAAGCTGAACACCGCCAGCATCAGCACCGCGCCGGGGAAGAAGCTGACCCACCATTCGCCGCTGACGATGAACTGCGCGCCTTCGGCGACCAGGATGCCCCACTCCGGCGTCGGTGGTCGCACGCCCAGGCCGATGAAGCTCAGGCCGGCGGCATTCAGGATCGCCCAGCCCATGTTCAGGCTGACCTGCACCATCGCCGGCGGCAGCGCGTTGGGGAACAGGTGCACCGCCAGGATGCGCGCATCGCCGTTGCCCGACAGCCGCGCGGCTTCGATCCAGCCGGCGCCGCGGCGCACGTTGGCCTCGGCCCGCGCCACGCGCACGTAGAAGGGCAGGTTGATGATGGCGGTGGCCAGCACGATGTTGCCCACCGTGTTGCCCAGAGCGGCGACGATGCCCATCGCCAGCACGAACAGCGGGAAGGCCATGATGGTGTCGGACAGGCGGGTGACGATGCGGTCCCACCAGCCGCCGAAGAAGCCCGCCGCCAGGCCCAGCGGCATGCCGATCAGGAAGGACGCGGCGACCGCCGACAGCGCGATGCCCAGGTCCAGCCGCGTCGCCACCACCGTGCGCGAGAAGATGTCGCGGCCCAGCGCATCGGTACCGAACCAGTGCGCGGCCGAGGGCGGCTGCAGCGCCACCGCGCTGTCGCTGGCCAGCGGGTCGTAGGGCACCAGCGCCGGGCCGATCAGGGCCATCAGCACGAACAGCGCAAACAACGCCACCGCGACCAGCGTGACCGGGTTCTCGCCCAGCACGTGGCGGATGTGCTTCCAGGTTTCCGAGTTCATGAAGTCACGCTGACGCGCGGGTCGATCAACCCGTACAGCAGATCCACCAGCAGGTTCAGCAGCACGAACAGCACGCCCATCGCCAGCACGAAGCCCTGCACCGGCGCGTAGTCGCTGGCGGTCAGCGCATCGATCGCGTAGCTGCCCACGCCGGGCCAGCCGAAGACCTTCTCGACGATGACGCTGCTGCCGAGCATGAAGCCGAAGACCATGCCCAGCGTGGTGACCACCGGCAGCAGCGCGTTGCGCAACGCATAGGTCACGAGCACGGTGGTCGAGGACAGGCCGCTGGCGCGCGCGGTGCGGATGAAGTCGGCCGACAGCACCGACAGCATCGACGCGCGGGTCATGCGCGCGATCGGCGCCAGCACGAAGATGGCCATCGTCAGCACCGGCAGGATCAGCTGCTTGAGGCTGGCCCACCACATGGCCGGATCGCCGGCCAGCGCGGCGTCCACCAGATACAGCCCGGTGATCGTCGGCGGCGGCGAGAACATCGGGTCCAGCCGGCCCATCGGCGACGGCGCCCAGCCGAGCAGGAAGTAGAAGACATAGGCCAGCAACAGGCCGGTGAAGAAGGTGGGCAGCGACACGCCGGCGGTGGTGACCAGCCGGCACAGCTGGTCGATCCAGCTGCCCGGCCTCGTCGCCGCCAGCACGCCCAGCGGCAGCGCGATCGCGCAGGCCAGCAGCAGCGCCAGCAGCACCATCTCCAGCGAGGCCGGCAGCCGCGCCAGCAGCTCCTGCGCCACCGGCTGTCCTGTCGTCAGCGACAGCCCCATGTCGCCGTGCGCCAGGCCGGCCACGTACAGGAAGAACTGCTCCAGCAGCGGCTTGTCCAGGCCCAGCTGGCTGCGCACCTGCGCGATGGCCTCCTGCGTGGCCGCCGCGCCGGCAAAGTAGGCCGCCGGGTCGCCGGGCAGCGCGCGCGTCAGGATGAAGGTGATGACCACCACGCCCAGCAGGTTGGGCAGCGCCGACAGCAGGCGGGTGAGCACGACGCGCAGCATCTCAGGCTCTCGGCACCGACGCAGTCTCGGTCGCTGCCGGCAGCGTGGGGGCGTCTTCGAACGCGGCCTGCACCGCCGCCAGCGGCGCCGCCCAGCCGACGATGCCGCCCTGCGCCACCACCATCTCCACCACCGCGTCGTGGAACTGCGGGAAGTAGCTGGCCGCGCAGTCCTGCACCAGCAGGCATTCGTAGCCGCGGTCGTTGGCCTCGCGCATCGTGGTCTGCACGCAGACCTCGGTGGT
>JBGAII010000166.1:0-9246 GCA_044225625.1 Rubrivivax sp. | reverse complement strand
GGGCCGGGGGTGAGCAGGATGCGGTCGCGGTCCATGGGGACTCCTTCAGGGGACGGCTCTCAGGGGTTTCGCCAGGCCTGGGTGCGGCGTTCGACCAGCCACGACAGGCTGATGAACAGCAGCGTGGCCACGGTGGACGCCGCGGCGATCAGCAGCGCCATCGCCGCGGCGGCGCCGGTGTCGCCGGCTTCGTCGAGGTTCAGGATGGCGATCGACGCCACCTTGGTCTCGGGCGAGTACAGGAACACCACCGCCGAGATGGTGGTCATCGCGTTGACGAAGAAGTAGCGTGCAATGTCCACCAGCGCCGGCGTGCAGATCGGCAGCGTCACGCGCCAGAAGGTCTTGAAGAACGGCACCTTCAGCGAGGCCGACACCGATTCGAACTCGGCGTCCAGGCTCTTCAGCGCCGTCACCGCCGTCAGGTGGCCGGTGGTGTAGAAGTGGACGATGCTGCACACCGTCATCAGCGTCAGCGTGTGGTACAGCCCGTTCAGCGGGTTGGACGGCTCGTTGAAGAAGAAGATGTAGCCCAGGCCCAGCACCAGCCCGGGCACGGCCATCGGCAGCATCGACAGCATGCGCACGCCGCTGCGCAGCGGGCCGGCGCCCTGCGTCTTCTCCAGCAGGTAGGCGCCGACGAAGACCAGCGCGGTGCCGAACACGGCCGTGCCGGCGGCCATCAGCAGGCTGTTGACGAAGCCGGTGGCCACCTCGCCCTCGACCAGGCCCGTCTCGTAGTGCTGCCAGCCGAAGCTCAGGTCGTAGGGCCAGAACTTGGCGAAGGACGCGAAGATCGCCATGCCCAGCATCGCCAGCATCAGCAGCGCGATGGCCACGCAATAGGCCTGCATCAGCGCGTCGAACCAGGGCACGCGTTTCGGCCGGTACGGCACCGCGCGGGCACTGAGCATGGCGGTCTGCTTGCGCTGCACCAGGTGGTCGACGCTGAAGGTCAGCACCGCCGGGGCCAGCAGCAGCAGCGCGACGACGGCGCCCTTCTGGAAGTCCTGCTGGCCGATGACCAGCTTGAAGACGTCGGTCGCCAGCACGTTGAAGCTGCCGCCGATCACCTTGGGAATGCCGAAGTCGGTGATGACCAGCGTGAAGGTCACCAGCGCGGCCGAGATCAACCCGTACTTGGCGCCCGGCAGCGTGATCGTCCAGAACTTGCGGGCGGCGCTCGTGCCCATCGCGTCGGCCGCTTCGTACAGCCGCGCGTCGGCGGTGGCCAGCGCGGTGACCAGGATCATCAGCGCATGCGGGAACAGCGCGAACACCTCGGCCATGACGATGCCCGGCGCGCCGTAGATCTGCTCGATGCCGGCAGCCTGCAGCCAGGACTTCAGCACGCCCTGGTTGCCGAACCAGTAGATCAGCGAGATGGCCGACAGCAGCGACGGCGCCAGCAGCGGGATCAGCGTGATGCCGCGCAGCAGCTTCTTGAAGCCCATGCGGCTGCGCGTCAACGCATAGGCGAAACCGAAGGCCAGCGGCACGGTGATCAAGGTGACCAGCGCCGACACCCACAGGCTGTTCCACAGCGATTGCAGCAGCGCGGGGGTGCGCGCATAGTCGATGAAGTTGCGCAGGCCGACCCATTGCTGGTGGCCGTCCTGCACCGACTTGATCAGGATCGCCCCCAGCGGCGCCGCCAGGAAGGCCAGCAGCACCAGCGCCACCAGGGCCAGTGCCCCGTGCGCCAGCCGGTCGGTCCAGTGCACGCGCAGCGTGACGCGGGCCGACGGGGCGGGCAGGGCGGTGGTGTTCAAGCTCAGGAGAAGATGCGCATGCGCTCGGGCAGCAGGCGCAGCGGCAGCCGCGCGCCCACCTCGAGCTGCTGCTCGGACAGGAAGTTCAGCGACAGGTACACCGACAGCCGGTGCTCGCCCAGCGCGGCGGCGCGTACCTGCACCAGGCAGTAGGAGCCGAGGAACTCGATCTTCTCGATCTGCGCCTCGAAGACGTTGCTGTCGCCGGGCGCGAACGTCGAGGCACCGCCTGCGGCGCCGAGGGGCCGGGCCAGCACGTCTTCGGGCCGGAGATAGACCTTGACCTCGCTGCCCGGCGTGCCGTCGTGCGGGCAGTGGAAGGGGGTGTCGGCAAAGAGCACGCGCTGGCCTTCCACCAGCCGCGCCGGCAGCACGTTGATGCGGCCGACGAAATCGGCGACGAAGGGCGTGCCCGGGTCGCGGTACACCTCCATCGGCGTGCCGACGTGCTCGATGACGCCGTGATTCATCACCACGATGCGGTCGGCCACGGCCAGCGCCTCCTCCTGGTCGTGCGTGACCATGATCGTCGTCACGCCCAGCGTGCGCTGCAGCGCGCGGATTTCCTGCCGCAGGTGCACGCGCACGATCGCGTCCAGCGCCGACAGCGGCTCGTCCAGCAGCAGCAGCCCGGGCTTCGTGGCCAGCGCGCGGGCCAGCGCGATGCGCTGCTGCTGGCCGCCCGACAACTGCGCCGGGTACTTGGGCTGGCTGCCGGGCAGGCCGACCAGCTTCAACAGCTCGTCGACGCGGGCGCGCGCCTCGGCCCGCGGCATCTTGCGGTTCACCAGCCCGTAGGCCACGTTGTCGGCCACCGTCAGGTTGGGGAACAGCGCGTAGCTCTGGAAGACGATGCCGTAGTCGCGCTGCGCCGGTGGCAGCACCGAGATGTCGCGCCCGGCCAGTTCGATGCGGCCGGCCGTCTGCGCCTCCAGCCCGGCGATGATGCGCAGCAGCGTGGTCTTGCCGCAGCCCGACGGGCCGAGGAAGCAGACGAATTCGCCCTTGGCGATCTGCAAGTGGATGTCGCGCAGCGCAGTGAAGCTGCCGAAATCCTTGCGAATGCCTTCGAGCCGAAGGTAGGGAGTCAAGACAGGCGCAGGGGCGGTGTGGCGAGCGGCCGTCGCGGAACCGGCTTGGCCGGGCCGCTGGCGGCGCCCCCTGGGGAGGCGGCCGCAGGCCGCTTCGAAGTCATTTCTTCGGTTCGGACTTGGCGTTGTAGCGCTTGTTCCACTCGTCGAGGATGCGCTCGCGGTTCTCCGCCGCCCACTCGAAGTTCATCTTCACCAGCCGCGCCTCGTAGTCTTTGGGCACGTTGGCCAGCGGCGCGCGACGCCAGGCTGAGCGGTGATCGCGAAGTTCTTGCCGTACAGCATCATCGCGTCCTTGCTGCTGGCCCAGTCGGCCAGCTTCTTCGCGGCGTCGAGCTTCTTCGTGCCCTTGTGGATGGCAAAGGCCTCCAGGTCCCAGCCCAGGCCTTCCTTCGGGAAGATCAGCTCGATCGGCCCGCCCTTGGCCTTGATGGTGTTGGCACGGTACTCGAAGCTGATGCCGATGACCGCTTCGCCGTTGCCGGCCATCACGCAGGGCTTGGAGCCCGAATGCGTGTACTGCATGATGTTCTCGTGCAGGGCGTCCATGTACTTCCCAGCCGCCGCCCTTGCCGTTGTCGTCGCCGAACAAGGACAGCCAGGCCGTCACGTCGAAGTAGCCGGTGCCCGACGAGGCCGGGTTGGGCATGACGATCATGCCCTTGTAGATCGGCTTGGTCAGGTCCTTCCAGGTCTCGGGCTTCGGGATGTTGCGCTTCTGCGCCTCCACCGTGTTGAAGCAGACCGTCGCGCCCCAGACGTCCATGCCGAACCAGGCGGGCGGGTTCTTCTTGTCCCGGTACTGGCTCATGATGGCGTCGAGGTTCAGCGGCGCATAGGGCTGCAGCATGCCGTTCTTGTCCAGCAGCGCCAGGCTCGATGCCGCCACGCCCATCACCGCGTCGGCCTGCGGGTTGCCCTTCTCGGCCAGCAGCTTGGCGGTGATCACGCCGGTCGAATCGCGCACCCACTTCAGCTCGATGTCCGGATGCACCTTGTTGAAGCCTTCCTGGTAAGCCTTCAACTGGTCGGTTTCGAGCGCCGTGTAGACCAGCAACTGGGTCTTCTGGGCGGCGGCAGTGCCGGCGGCCAGACACAGCGTGATCGCGGCGAGCGACAGGAACGGGAAGCGCATGGAGAACTCCGGTGATGTGTGGAGAACGCGGAAGCAATCTCGACGATGCCGCCGGCACATGACGGCGATGACGCCGCGCCGACCCGGCACGTGGATTGCATGCTGCCTGCCGGCGCGCGCGGCTGTCAATCGGATTTTCGCGGAAGTTGCAGATTGTTGACATTCCGGGTTCGGTGGCGTCCAATCGAGCCGATGACCGCCGACACGGGTGGCCCGGCCCACCGTTCATACCCTCATCTGCTGAACCTGCTTGCCGCGATTGCGTTGCTCATCTGAGTGACGCACATCGTGCGCACCGGCGTGCTGCGCCTGTACGGCGCCAACCTGCGCCACGTCATCTCGCGCAGCGTCGGCAACCGCTTCAATGCGATGGTGGCCGGCTTCGCCGTCACCACGCTGGTGCAGTCAAGCACGGCCACCGGGCTGATCGTCGCGTCCTTCGTCGTCCGCGGCCTGATCGCCACCGCCGCCGCGCTGGCGGTGATGCTCGGCGCCGACATCGGCACCAGCGCGATGGTGGTGGTCTTCTCCTTCGACCTGTCGTGGCTGTCGCCGCTGCTGATCTTCGTCGGCGTGGTGCTGTTCATCAGCCGCGAATCGACGTCGGTGGGGCGCTTCGGCCGCATCGTCATCGGCCTGGATCGATCACGCTGGCGCTGCAGCTGATCGTCGCCGCGACCAAGCCACTGATCGACGCGCCGGCGGTGCGCCAGCTGCTGGCCTCGCTGCCCAACGACGTGCTGCTGGACATGCTGGTCGGCGCGGTGCTGACGGTGCTGTCCTATTCGTCGCTGGCGATCGTGCTGCTCACCGCCACGCTGGCCGGCGCCGGCATGCTGCCGCTGGGCGTGGCGCTCGGGCTGGTGCTCGGCGCCAACATCGGCAGCGGCCTGCTGGGCGTGCTGACCACCGCGCGCGCCGACGTGGCGACGCGCCGGCTGCCGGTGGGCAACCTGCTGTTCAAGCTGGCCGGCTGCCTGCTGGTGGTGCCGTGGATGCCGCAGATCCGCCAGGCGCTGGAGCAGGAACTGCCGGCCGTGCCGCAGCAGGTGGTGGCCTTTCATCTGGCTTTCAACGTGCTGCTGGCCTTGCTGTTCATCGGCCTGACCGGCACGCTGGCGCGCTGGCTCGAGCGCTGGATGGTGGCGCTGCTGCTGCCATACTGTCGTAGAGCTGGCCGCGCTACCTGGACCTGGTGGCGCTACGAACGCCGTCGCTGACCATCGCCGCCGCGGCGCGCGAGGCGTTGCACCAAGCCGACGTGGTGGAAGACCATGCTGCGCGGCGTGATCGACGTCATCCGCCGCAACGACCTGCGGCTATCGCGCTGCGGCACATGGACGACACCGTCGACGACCTGTATTCGGCGATCAAGTTCTACCTGACGCAGATCAGCCGCGAGGCGCTGTCGGAGCGCGAGGGCCGGCGCTGGACCGACATCGTCAGCTTCACCATCAACATGGAGCAGATCGGCGACATCGTCGAGCGCGTGCTGCAGGACGTGGAGGACAAGAAGATCCAGAAGGGCCGCAGCTTCTCCGAAGCCGGCATGGCCGAGATCAGCCACCTGCACGAACGGCTGCTGGCCAACCTGCGGCTGGGCATGAGCGTGTTCCTCGACGGCCACGTCAACGACGCGCGCAAGCTGCTCGAAGAGAAGGCGCGCTTCCGCGACCTGGAGCACGAGTACGCGGCCAGCCACATCGCCCGTCTGCGCGACAACACGGCGCAGAGCATCGAGACCAGCAGCCTGCATCTGGACCTGATCAGCGAGCTCAAGCGCATCAACTCGCACATCTGCTCGATCGCCTACCCGATCCTCGAATCGGCCGGCGTGCTGGCCGATACGCGGCTGCGCGACTCGCGGCTGGCCGAGCTGATGGCGGACGAAGGGCGTCGTTGAGCACCGGCGTCGTGCTGGCCGTGCTGCTGGGCGCGTTGCTGCATGCGACGTGGAACGCGCTCGTCAAGTCCAGCGGCGACAAGCAGCTCGACCTGGCGCTGGTGCACCTGCTGGGCGGCATCGCCGCTGCCACTGCTGTGGTGGGTGGGCCTGCCGCCGGTGTCGGCCATGCCCTTCATCGGCCTGTCGCTGCTGATCCACATCGCCTACTACGTGACGCTGAACGGCGCCTACCAGCATGGCGACCTCGGCAGCACCTATCCGATCATGCGCGGCAGCGCGCCGCTGCTGGTGGCGCTGGGCAGCACGCTGCTGCTGGGCGAGCGGCTGTCCGCCACCGGCTCGCTGGGCATCGGCGCGGTCACTGCCGGCGTGCTGATGGTCGAGCTGGCCCGGCCGGCCGAAACACTGCACCACGGCCGCGCGATCGCCTGCGCTGGCCAATGCGGTGGTCATCGCCGGCTACACGCTGGTCGACGGCCACGGCGTGCGCCTCAGCGCCGACGCCGAGGCCACCGCCGCCAGCTACGTGGTGCTGCTGTTCGTGCTGGACGGCATTCCCTATCCGACGCTGGTGTTCCTGCAGCGCAGCCGCGCGGCGCGGCAGGCCATGCTGGCCTATGCGCGCCGCCGCTGGCCGCTGGCCACGCTGGGCGGGCTGGCCTCGCTCGGTTCGTACTGGATCGCGCTGTGGGCGATGACGCGCGCGCCGGTGGCCGTGGTGTCGGCGTTGCGCGAGACCTCGGTGCTGTTCGCCACCGCGCTGTCGGTGATGGTGCTGAAGGAGCGCTTCGGGCTGCAGCGCGCCGGCGGCGCGGTGGTCATCGTCGGCGGCGTGGTGGCGCTGCGCTTGAGCTGAGGAAACGACGTGAACGGATTGCCGAAGGACTTCAAGGTCGTGCGTACCGACCGCGAGCTGCAGATGCCGCGCACCGACCAGGCGCTGCAGCAGGCCGGCGGGCGCGTGGTGCTGCTGCCCGACGGCACGCCCGAAGACGTGCTGGCGCGCGAGGTATTGACGCCGACCTGCTGATGTGCTACGCCCGCATCGGCGCGCCGGTGATCGCCGCGCGCGACGCGGCTGAAAGCCATCATCAAGTACGGCGTCGGCATCGATGCCATCGACATCGACGCGGCGCGAGCGTCCGGCATTCCCGTGGTCAACGTGCCGGGCTATGCCGAGGAGACCGTGGCCGAGGGCGCGTTTGCGCTGCTGATGGCGCTGTTCAAGCGCTGCAAGCCGATGCAGCAGGCGATGCAGGCCGAGGGCTGGCTCTGGCCCGAATCGCGCTGGCTGGCGCACGACCCGCCGGTAAGACGCTGGGTTCGTCGGCTGGGCGCATCGGCCGCGGCATGGCGCGCGCATGGCCGGGGCCTTCGCATGCGCGCGTGCTGGCCTACGACCCGCACGTGGACCCGCAGGCGCTGCCGCTCGGCGTCGAGCACGTCGACCTCGACGCGCTGCTGGGCGGCACGCAGCGACGCGGTGTCGGTGCACTGCGTCCGAACGCACAGACGTGCATCTGCCGGGCGCGGCCCAGCTGGCGCGAGCGAAGCCGACGGCCTTCCTGGGTCAACGTGTCGCGCGGCGAGATCGTCGACGAGGCCGCGTTGCTGCAGGCCCTGCAGCAGCAGCGCATCGCCGGCGCTGCGCTCGACGTCCATGCGCCGAGCCGCTGTCACACCGCGGTCATCCGCTGTCGGCACTCTTCGACATGGACAACGTGTTGCTGTGGCCGCATCTGACCTTCTACACCCACGAAGCGATGCAGCGGCTGGAGGACGAAACGCTGGCGCGCTGCTTCGAGGCGCTGCGCGGCGAGCCGCTGCAGGTGGCCTCGCGCGACCCGCGCCTGCGCGCGCAGACGCGCGGCGTCCGTTTTGTCGACGCGTCGGACTGAAGCCGACGTCGGTCGTTTCGCCGGTTTGTTTTTTGTTGACAATTGGCAATCAACATCCTACGATCTGCGTCAGCCCACGACGGGCAGCGCGATGACAAGGAGCAGGTGACCCCGATGCCCCAGGCGACGAGCAAGCGTCCCGCCGATGCCTCGACCGCGATCGAGGTGTTGCGCGAACATTCACTGGCCACGCTGGCACAGCAGGAGCTCGAGCGCCGCATCATCTCCGGCGAGATTCCGGCTGGCAGCAAGCTGAACGAGGTGGAAATGGCCAGCGCGCTGGGCATTTCGCGCGGGCCGGTTCGCGAGGCCTTCAGCGCGCTGGCGCAGGCGGGACTGGTGCGCGTGGAGAAGAACCGCGGCGTGTTCGTGCGCCTGGTCTCGCTCGAGGAGGCCAACGAGTTCTACGAGGTGCGCGCCGCGCTCGAGGGGCTGATCGGCAAGCTTGCCGCGCGCCGCATCTCGATCGACGAGATCGAACAGCTGCGCGGCGTGGTGCGGCGCATGCATCAGGTGCAGAAGAGCCGTCGCGTCGACGAGTACTTCGCGCTCAATGTCGAGTTTCACGACGCGCTGGCACGCGCGGCCCGCAACAACGCGCTGCTGGCGCACTACCGCGGCGTCGTCAACCAGCTCGACCTGTACCGCCGGGCCACCATCAGCCACGGCGTCGAGAACATTCCGCTGTCCACCGCCGAGCACGAGGCCATCGTCGATGCGGTGGCGGCGCGCGACGAATCCCGTGCCGAAGCGCTGCTGACCGAGCACGTGCTCGTCAGCCGTTCGCGGCTGCATGCGGCGATCGGCTCCGGTGGCCTCAAGACCTGAGCGCCCGCCGTATCCGGTTCGCCCGCGCCCCAAACCACTCCCAGAATCCAACCCAACCCAGCCCACTGACGGGCCAACGATCCATGAGCAAAGCCCAACCCACAGTCCACGTCAACGGCACCGACTACCGATGGCCACTGCGCCCGGTGGTGGTGGTGTGCATCGACGGTGGCGACCCGCGCTACCTGCAGCAGTTCCTCGCCGACGGCACGATTCCCAATATCGCCCGCTTCGTGCGCGAGGGCTTTGCCGGTGTGGCCGACGGTTCGATGCCGTCGTTCACCTGCCCGAACAACATGTCGATCATCACCGGCACGCCGACGGCCAAGCACGGCATTTCGGGCAACTTCTACCTCGACACCGCGACGTGGCAGCCGGTGGTCATGACGGGTCCGGAACTGCTGCGCGGTGACTCCATCGTCACCCGCTTTGCCGAGGCCGGTGCCAAGGTGGTGTCGATCACCGCCAAGGACAAGTTGCGCAAGCAGCTCAGCAAGGGCCTGGACGTCTCCAAGGGCCATGTGTCCTTCTCCACCGAGTTCGTCGAGAAGTGCACCCTGGCCGAAAACGGCATCGAGAACGCGCTCGAGTGGCTCGGCATGGACAAGCCCGGCAT
>JBGAII010000001.1:4133-88881 GCA_044225625.1 Rubrivivax sp. | reverse complement strand
CCGGTCTCGATGGATGACAGCTCGGCGACGTGCTGGGTGATCAGCTCGCCGAGCTTGTGCATCATCTTCGCGCGCTCGGCCGCGGGCGTGGCGGCCCACTTCGGGAAGGCGGCCTTGGCGGCGGCCACCGCGGCATGCACCTCGGCCTCGCCGCCGGCGGCCACTTCGGCCAGCACCTGCTGGTTGGCGGGGTTCAGGGTCTCGAAGCATTCGCGGCCCTGGACGAACTGGCCGTCGATCAGGTGGGGGATGGGCATGCGGAATCCTCAGTTGAAGCGGAGCGTCCAGGCAAAGAAGCCCAGCAGCACCACGGCAGCGAACAGGTCGGTGGCCATGGCGAAGCTCTGCACCTTGTTGCGCCCGGGATGCAGCGCATGCTGGATGCCAGCGGCGGCATAGAAGGTGCCACCGACCAAGGCCAACGGCGGCGTCCATGAAGGGGCGGCCAGCGAGGCGATACCGCCGATGCCCAGCGCCAGGTTGGCGAAGCCCAGCTCGCGCACGATGACCAGATTCGCTTCGCCCTGGATTCCCAGAATCTTCTCCGCGGTGTAGCGCGGCTGCAGGATCTGTCGCAGCCCGGCCGCAAAGAGACGGGCACCCACCATCCAGAAGACAAACCACTTGCCGGCGACCGCCAGGTCCGGCCGCAGCCCGGCTTCGTTGAAGATCGACGCCAGCGGCAGCACCAGCATCAGCAGCGAGATCATCAGGAAGTACATGCGCGCGCCCCGTGCTCAGTCGACCAGCGTGTTCACCAGCCGGCCCAGGCCCTCGATCTCGCACACCACCTCGTCGCCGGGCAGCACGTTGCTGACGCCTTCGGGCGTGCCGGTGAGGATGATGTCGCCGGGCGCCAGTGTCATGAAGCTGCTCAGGTATTCGATCAGCGCCGGCACGTCGTCGATCAGGTCGCGGGTGTGGCCCTGCTGGCGCAGTTCGCCGTTGACCAGGGTGCGAAGCGCCAGCGCATGCGGGTCGGGCACATCGGCGGCATCGACCAGCCAGGGGCCGAGCGCCGTACAGCCGTCGCGGTTCTTCACGCGCAGGTTCGGCCGGTACCAGTTCTCCAGATAGTCGCGGATCGCGTAGTCGTTGGCGATGGTGTAGCCGGCCACGTGCTGCAACGCATTCGCGCGCTCGACGCGTTTCGCATGTCGGCCGATGACCACCGCCAGCTCGCACTCGTAGTGCATGAAGGTGGCATCGGCCGGCCGGCGCGTGCGGCCGCGGTGGCCGACCAGCGTGTTCGGGCCTTTCAGGAAGGCCAGCGGCTCGTCCTTGGACGTGAGCGTCAGCTCCTTGGCCAGTTCCTTCTTGTGGTCGGCGTAGTTGATGCCCAGCGCGATGATCGTTCCCGGCTGCACCGGCGGCAGCCAGACCACCTCGTCCTCCGCCAGGCGCGTGCCGTCGGCCAGACGCAGACCATCGCCGTCGGCCACCGCTTGGTGGATGGCGCCGGCCCAGGCGACGCGCGCGCGCTTCATGCCGTGCCCTCCGCCACCAGACGGTGCTCCAGCGTGCCGATCGGATCGATCGTGATGCGGACCGTCTGCCCGGCGCGCGCCCTCGGCGCGGCCGGGCCGGCGCCGAGCATCAGCAGGTCGCCCGGCGACAGCGTCATGAAGGCCGTCACCTCGGCAATCAACCGGGCCACCCCGCGCTGCATGCCCGCCGTCGAGTAGCGCTGCGCCTCGTGGCCGTCGATCCGTACCACCACGTCCAGCGCATCCGGGTTCGGCACGTGGCGTGCGGCCAGCACCCACGGGCCCAGCGGCAGGAAGCCGTCGCGCGCCTTGTAGCGCAGCGACGGCCTGTAGTAAGACGGATGCGGCACGCTCAGGTCGCTGCAGATGGTGTAGCCGGCCACGCAGTCCAGCGCATCGGCCTCGGTCGCGCGGCAGGCCTCGCGGCCGATGACGACACCCAGTTGCGCGCCGACCTCCAGCGCGTCCGCATCAGCCGGCACCTCGACGGCCGCACCGTGCCCGGCCAGGCAGTGGCGCGGCTTGATATACAGCACCGGTGCCTGGGGTGGTGCCTTGTAGGGCGCGGCATGCACCGCATCGCCCAGTGCGGCCAGCGCGTCGCGATGGTTCAGCAGCGTGCCGTAGGCCGTGCCGATGGGCGGCGGCGCGAAGGCCGCGACACCCTGCCAGTGCGGCAGCGGTCGGTCCTCGGCCGCGCTGCGGCCGACCGGGCAGGCGAGGGCGCCATCAATCACTAACATGTTTGTGATTGGAGCACGGCGCCGCGACGGCTGTCAATCCGGCAAGCCTCTGAACTAAGATCACTCACATCGAAGCAATCGAGGCCCGCCACCATGCCTGCACCTGCCGAGCCGCCGCTGCGCCGCAACCTGCCGCTGCTGCTGCTGCGCTCGCGCGAGGCGGTGATGGCGCGCTTCCGCGGCATCCTCAACCGGCACGGCGTCACCGAGCAGCAATGGCGCGTGATCCGCGCGCTGCTCGACGAATCGCCGCTGGAGCCGCGGCAGATCTGCGAACGCTGCCAACTGCTCAGTGCCAGTGCAGCCGGCGTGCTGGCGCGCATGGAGGAGCTGGGTCTGGTTCGGCGCGAGCGCATGGCCAGCGACCAGCGCCGCGTGCAGGTGTCGGTCACGCCGAAGAGTCGGGCCATCGCCCGGCGCATCGCGCCGCAGGCCGAGGCCGAATACCAGCGCATCGAGCAGGCGCTGGGAGCGCCGCTGCTGGCGCAGGTCTATGCGTCGCTGGATCAAATGCTGCTGCGCCTGGGCGAAGCCGCCGCAGACGCTGACGACGACGCTGACGACGACTCGGCTACTTGAAGAGGCGGCGCAGCGCGTCGGGCAAGGACTTCTGCAGTGAAGGCGCCGGTGGTGGCGCCGAGGCTGCCGGTGCCGGTGCCGGCGCAGCGCCGGGCGTGGCGGCCGGGCTGCTGCTGCGCCCGGTCAGTGCGACGCGGCAGGCATCGGTCTCGGCCTTGCCTTGCAGCAACTGCTGCGCCAGCAGCGACACACCGCCGCTGGCGGTGGCGGCGCCGATCGCCGCCGCCATGCCGAGCAGGCCTTTCGGGTCGAGCTGAACCTGCGGGCTGCGCCACGGGCCCTTCAGCGCCACCAGCCGCGCCAGGTCCAGCGGGTTCGACTTCAGTCCCTGCTTCGGTGTGGGTGTGAAAGCCAGCGACAGTGTCTCGTCGTCGAAGCGCACTTCGCCGCGCGCCGATACCGCCAGTTGCTCGGTTTCCAGCGCGATCGAACGGTCGATGGCTGCGACGCCATTCTTCAGCGGCAGGCGCAGCACGGCGCAGTCGACGCGCGACGACAGCTTCAGGTCCGGCCGCAACGTCACCGCCTGCAGAACCTTGTACAGCACGTCGGTGCCCAGCGGCGACGCGCCCTGCCCGAGCGTGCTGCCGTTCAGCTGCAGCAGCAGTTCGCCGTTGGCGCCGGCCGCCAGCGCACGCGGCGTGCGGCCGGCCAGATCCAGATTGGCGCGCAGTTGCAGCTGGCCACCGCTGGCGTAGCCACTGCTGCCGACGGCGCGCAACAGTTCGTCGACGGACAGGTTGCCGGCCTGCGCCACGATGCTCAGGCGCGGCGCGGCGGTGCCGCTCTGGCTCAGGCCGAGGCTGCCGCTGACGCTGCCGCCGGCCAGGCCGAAGCTCAGCGGATCGGCACGCACGCGGCCCGGCTGCAGGTTCAGCTGCAGGTTCAGGGTCGTCAGCGGCGGCAGCTTGGGCGCCAGCAGGCGGTCGACGCGCAGCGCGAGCGTGCCCTGCAGCTCAGGCAGTGATTCCAGGCCGAGCGGCTGCGTGCCGAAGACCCAGCGCCCGCCGTCCGCCGGGCCGGGACCGGGCGCCGTGGCTTGGGCCGGCAGCCAGCGGTTCAGGTCCAGCGATGCGGCGCTCAGTTGTCCATCGAGTTTCCACGGCGCCACGGTCTGCATCCCGAGCCTGCCGTTCAGCATCTGCTGGGCCAGCGACAGCTGCAGGCCATCGATGCGCAGCGCCGTTCCGGCCAGGTTCACCCGGCCTTTCGCTTCGGCCGGGAGCGGCAATCCCGGCAGCGGGCCGAGCCATGCGGCGAGCGCACGGGTGTCGGTGACCTGCACGGCGACGTCGGCTTCCGCGGCCCGTGGCGGCGTACCGCGGCGCAGCAGGCCCTTGGCGCTGGCGCTCAGCCCGGCGCCGCTCAGGCGCAGGTCGAAGGGCCAGTCGGCCTCGTTGCGGGCCAGCGCCGCCAGGCGGCCGACCTGACCGGACAGCTGCAGCGGCTGCGCGCCACTGACAAAACGTGCATCCACACGCTGTGCGTCGCCGTCGGTGTCGAGCAGCAGGCGGTCGACGCTGGCGCTGCGGCTCTTGCCGCTGCGGCCGTCGCGATAGCTGATGTTCGCGTTGCGCAGCTGCAATTGGTTCAGCTGCAGGTCGTAGCCGGTTGTGCTGCCGCCCGTGGTCGGCGCCGCGGCACCGTCTTTCGGAGCCGACCCCATGACCCAGTTGCCGACGCCGCGAGCGTCGGTCTCGAGCAGCAGGTCCACGCCATCGAAGGACACGCTGGCGATGTCCACCTGGCCGCGCAGCAGCGGCCACAGCGCGATGTCGAAACGCGCTTGCTGCACCGCCAGCATGTTCTTGCGTGTGCCCCAGGGCGCGTTGCCGAGCAGCACGTCCTGGGCCGCGACGCCGATGCGCGGCAGCAACCGGATCGACAGTGGCCCGCGCACCGCGAAGTCGCGTCCGGTGGTCTGGCGCACCTGCTCGGATAGAAGCGCCGCCAGCCGCTGCGGCGGGAAGACCTGGTTCAGCACCACATAAGCCACGGCCACCAGCAGCACGACACCGCCGAGCATGCTGAGCAACAGCCGGGGCCAGCGCAGGTGGCGAACGGGTGGGGCCATGGCGCATTCTCGCTGTGATAGCGTGAATCGCATGCAAGCGCCGGTGACACCCCCACTCCCGTCGGGCGCCGCGCGCTGGCTGCCGGCGCTGCAGTGGCTGCGCCACTACCCGGCCGCGTGGTGGCGCCATGACGTGGCCGCTGGCCTGGTGCTGACGACGATGCTGGTGCCGGTGGGCATCGCCTACGCCGTGGCCTCGGGCGTGCCCGGCATCCATGGGCTGTACGCCACCATCGCCGGGCTGCTGGCCTATGCGCTGTTCGGCCCCAGCCGCATCCTGGTGATGGGGCCGGATTCGTCGCTGGCGGCGCTGATCCTGGCCGTGGTGCTGCCGCTGGCGGCCGGGGACCCGGCGCGAGCGGTGGCGCTGGCCGGCGCGATGGCCCTGGCCGTGGGCCTGATCTGTGTCGCCGCCGGCCTGGCGAAGCTGGGCTTCATCACCGAACTGCTGTCCAAGCCCATCCGCTACGGCTACATGAACGGCATCGCGCTGGCGGTGATCGTCAGCCAGAGCCCCAAGCTGTGCGGCATCGCCATCGAGGGTGACGGCCCGCCGGCGCAGGCGCTGGCCTTCGCGCAGGCGCTGTGGGACGGGCGGCTGAACTCCGCGGCCTTCGCCATCGGCGCGGGCGTGCTGGTGCTGATCTTGCTGCTGAAGCGCTGGCCGCGCGTGCCCGGCATGCTCATCGCCATTGCCGTCGCCACCGCCGCGGTGGTGATCTTCGACCTGGACAAACGACATGGTGTCAGCGTGCTCGGCGTGCTGCCGCAAGGGCTGCCGTCACCGGCGCTGCCGTCGATCGGCTGGTCCGACCTGCTGCCGGTGCTGGGCGGCGCGCTGGCGGTGGCGCTGGTGGCCTTCGCCGATACCAGCGTGCTGTCGCGCACCTATGCGCAGCGCCTGCGCCAGCCGGTGGACCCGAACCAGGAACTGGTGGCGCTGGGTGCGACCAACCTGGCGGTGGGGCTGTTTCAGGGCTTCCCGATCAGCAGCAGCTCGTCGCGCACGCCGGTGGCCGAAGCCGCCGGCGCCCGCTCGCAGATGACCGGCGTGGTCGGTGCGCTGGCCGTGGCGGCGCTGCTGCTGCTGGCGCCGCATCTGCTGCAGCGCCTGCCGCACAGCGCGTTGGCTGCAGTCGTCGTCGCGTCGGTGCTGGGCCTGATCGAATGGCGCGACCTGCAGCGCATCCGCAGCATCCAGGCCTGGGAATTCTGGCTGTCGATCGGCTGCGCCGCGGGTGTGTTGCTGCTCGGGGCGATCCAGGGCATCGTGCTGGCGATCATCGTCGCGGTGATCGAATTTCTCTGGGACGGCTGGCGCCCGCACTACGCGGTGCTGGGCCGCGTCGACGGCATCGACGGCTTCCACGACGTGCGCCGCCACCCCGAAGCGCGGCGCATCGACGGCCTGGTGCTGCTGCGCTGGGACGCGCCGCTGTTCTTTGCCAATGCCGAATGGTTCGATCGCGTGGTGCGCGACACGCTGGCGGCGTCACCGACGCCGGTGCGCTGGCTGGTGGTGACGGCCGAGCCGGTGACCAGCGTCGACGTCACCGCCGCCGACATGCTGCGCGAGCTGGATGATTCGCTGCAGCAGCAGGGCATCGAGCTGTGTTTTGCCGAGATGAAAGGGCCGGTGAAGGACAAGCTCAAGCGCTTCGGGCTGTTCAGCCACTTCGGGCAGCAGACCTTCTTTGCGACCATCGATGATGCGGTGCGGGCCTATCGATCGGCCGTGAGCCCGCCGACCGACGCGTGACGCTCGCCGGCGGGCGACTGTCGCGTCACCCTGCGCCGCCCGTGCCCATGCCCGATCCCCTTGATCGAGGGGGGCGAAGCTGCGGTGGGTCCGCATACGATTCCGGGGCGGAGGGTGCGGCCATTCCGGCTCGCCACCGATACGGGGAGAACTACATGCAGTTCCGAGGTTTCAAGCGTGGTGTCTTTGCGCTGGCCCTGTCCACCGCCTTCGCCATGCCCGCCGCGATGGCGGACTCGATCAAGGTGTCCGTGACGGTCGACAACTCGTACGCGCTGTTCCTGGGGACGGGCAGCGCCGCCACCAGCTTCATCGGCTCAGACTTCAACTGGCCGACGACCGAGACCTATGAGTTCGACCTGCCCAAGACCTCGTTCATCTACGTGGTGACGGCCTCCGACCTCAGCGTCGCGCAAGGCTTTCTCGGCCAGTTCGTCAACGAGACAACCGGCTACAAGTTCTACAGCAACGACATCCAGTGGCAGGTGATGGCCACCGGCCTGGGCAACAGCGGAGCGCCGTACACCGGCAGTGCGGCGGATCTGGCCCTGCTGTCCAAGGAGATCCAGGATGCCAACGGCGGCGGCAATGCCTCCAATGGATGGGTGTCGACCACGCCCGGCGAGGCCAATGGAGCCGCACCGTGGGGAGCTCGCCCCGACATCGACGCGGCGGCCCGCTGGGTCTGGTACAACAAGCCGGGCTCGGGCATCACCAATCCCACGATCGGCGGCTACAACCACGACGAGTGGCTGGTGTTCCGCGTGGGTGTCGCTGCGACACCGCAAGGGCCGGCGCCCGTGGTCACGCCCGTTCCGGAACCCGGTGCCTGGGCACTGATGGGCGCGGGCCTGCTCTGTGTGGGTTGGGTGGGCCGCAGGCGCTCCCTTCGGGCCTGAGCCCGGTCCTCGCGGGCGGCTTGGCCGCCCCGTTCAGCGACGCCGCAACCCCAGCACCATCACCGTCCCCACCACCAGCAGCGCCCCCAGCACCTGCACCATCGACACCGACTGCCCGAGCAGCAGCCAGGCCATCGCCAGCGCCGCCACCGGCTCCACGTTCAGGATCGGCGAGCTGCCCACTACGCCCAGCTTGGGCAGCAGCGTGAACATGATGGTGAAGGCGGTGCCGTACAGCAGCGTCAGCAGTACCAGGCCCCACCAGCCGGCAAGGGCATCGGGCCAGTGCAGCCCGCCCTGCGCCAGGCTGCCCAGCAGCGCCAGCACGCCGACGATGCCCATGGTGATGGCGGTGCGCAGTCGACCGTCCAGGTCGGCCACCTCGTGCTGCGTCATCGCCAGCACCAGGCCGAAGCTGGCGCCGGCCACCAGCGCGAAGCCGACGCCGCTGCCGATGCGCAGCCAGTGTGCCTGCAGCCCCAGGCCCGACGCGACGCCCGACACGTCCAGCGCCAGCGCCAGGCCGAACAGGATCACCGGCATCGCGATCAGCACGGCGCGTTCCGGCTTGTGGCCGTAGAGGGCCCAGGCGGCGGCCGCCGTCCACAGCGGATAGGTGTTAAAGGACAGCAGTGCCAGGCCCACCGGGATGCGCGCCACCGCCGAATACAGGCACAGGCTCTGCACGCCCACCAGCAGCGCGATCAGCGGCAGCATCCTGCGGTGCCGCGGCGTCAACGCCAGCGGCACGCGATACATCATCACGATCACCGCCACCACCACCGCCGTTGCCAGGCTGCGCACCGCCACCGCGCTGGCGACGTCGACGCCATGGTCGAACGCAAAGCGCGCCGCCACGTGGTTGCCGCTGAACATGCAGGCCACCAGCAGCAGCATCACAAAGGCCCTGGGGCTCAGGGCCTGGGTCGGCGCCATGCAGTGCTCAGGCGCAGAGGATCGACACCGCCTTGGTGTTCAGGTAGGCCTCCAGCGCCTCGCTGCCGCCTTCCGAACCGTAGCCTGAATCCTTGATGCCGCCGAAGGGCATCTCCACCCAGGGCAGCGCCGGCTGGTTGATCCACAGCATGCCCAGCTCCAGGCGCTGCGACAGCAGCTGCGCGTTCTTCAGCGAACGCGTGTACGCATAGCCGGCCAGCCCGAAGGGCAGGCGGTTGGCTTCGGCAATGGCGTCTTCGAGCCGGTCGAAACCGCGGATCGCGGCCACCGGGCCGAAGGGTTCCTGGTTGAAGACCGCGGCCTCCAGCGGCACCTCGTCCAGCACCGTCGGCGCGAAGAAGTTGCCGGCCGAGCCGATGCGCTCGCCGCCGGCGGCCAGCGTGGCGCCCTTGGCGCGCGCATCCTCAACGAACTGCGCCATGGCGGTCAGCCGCCGTGCGTTGGCCAGCGGGCCCATGGCCGTGCCTTCGGCCAGGCCGTCGCCCACTTTCAGCGACTGCGCATGCTTGGCCAGCTTGCCCGCAAACTCGGCGCGGATGCTGTTGTGCACCAGAAAGCGCGTCGGCGAGATGCACACCTGCCCGGCATTGCGGAACTTGGCGGCGCCGGCGCACTTGATGGCCAGGTCGATCTGCGCGTCCTCGGCCACGATCACCGGTGCATGGCCGCCCAGCTCCATGGTCACGCGCTTCATGTGCGTGCCGGCCAGCGCGGCCAGCTGCTTGCCCACCGGGGTGGAGCCGGTGAAGGTGATCTTGCGGATCACCGGGTGCGCGATCAGGTACGACGAGATCTCCGCCGGGTTGCCGTAGACCAGGCCGATCACGCCCGCCGGCACGCCGGCGTCGACGAAGGCCTGGATCAGCGCCGCCGGCGAGGCCGGGGTTTCCTCCGGCGCCTTGACGATCATCGAGCAGCCGGTGGCCAGCGCCGCCGACAGCTTGCGCACCACCTGGTTGATCGGGAAGTTCCACGGCGTGAAGGCGGCCACCGGGCCCACCGGGCTTTTCAGCACCGTCTGCTGCACGGCGAGCGAGCGCGAGGGCACGACGCGGCCGTAGACGCGCCGGCCTTCTTCGGCGAACCATTCGATGATCTCGGCCGACATCGTGGCCTCGGCCTTGGCTTCGGCCAGCGGCTTGCCTTGCTCCATCGTCATCAGCGCGCCGATGTCACCGGCGCGCTCGCGCATCAGCACGGCGGCGCGACGCATGATCGCGCTGCGCTCGACAGCGGGCGTGTCGCGCCACAACTCGAAGCCGCGCTGCGTGGCCTCCAGCGCACGGTCCAGGTCGGCGATACCGGCATGGGCGACGCGGCCGATCTCCTGGCCGGTGGCCGGGTTCAGCACGGCCAGGGTCATGCCGTCGGCGGCGTCGCACCATTGGCCGTCGATGAAGAGTTGGGTGTCGCGGTAGCTCATGCTGGTGCGGGCTGCGAGGCCGTCGATAGGGCCGTGATCGGGCGGGGACCGAACGATACGCCAACGGCCGAGTGGCGCAGCCAGCGGCTATTTCATCATCCAGCGCGCGCTGGCCGCCTCCACCACGGCCGGCATCGGCACGCCGCGCTGGCGCTGCGCGCGCAGCCAGCTGGCATCGTTGCCGTCGAACAGCGAATCGCGGATCTGGTTGTTGGCCTCCAGCGAGCGCAGGTCCAGCGCATGCTCGGCCACCCGCGCCAGCGTACGGATGATGTCGTCGCGCAGCTTCTGCCGTTGCTTGGTCTTGGGATCGACGATCTCGCCATCGAGACCGAAGCGGCAGGCCTGGAAGCGGTTGAAGGTGTAGACCAGGTAGTCGTCCTCCTCGGGCTCGAAGGGCCGCTCCTCGCGCAGGTAGCGGCACAGGCTCTGCAGGTAGCAGGCCAGCGCGGCGGCCTTGTCGACACTGAGCGGCGTGTCGCAGACGCGCAGTTCGATCGTGCCGTACTCGGGCTTCGGCCGGATGTCCCAGTAGAAGTCCTTCATCGACTGCACGACGCCGGTGCTGGTCATCTTCTCGAAGAACTGGCCGAAGGCATCCCAGGTGAGCACGAAGGGCGCGCGCCCCGACAGCGGAAAGGCGAACACCGAATTCAGGCGCGCGGAATGAAAGCCTGTGTCCACGCCCTGCACGAAGGGCGACGAGGCGCTGAGCGCGATGAAGTGCGGCACGTAGCGCGACAGTGCATGCAGCAGCCACAGCGCGTCGTCGCCGTTCGGCACGCCGATGTGCACGTGCTGGCCGAACACGGTGAACTGCTTGGCCAGGTAGCCGTAGAGCTCGCTGATGTAGTGGAAGCGCTCGGTGGGGAAGATCTGCTGCTCGCTCCAGTGCTGGAAGGCATGCGTGCCGCCACCGCCGATGCCGATGTTCAGCTTGCGCGCGGCGCGCGACAGCTGCCGGCACAGGTCGTGCAGCTCGTCGCGCAACGGCGCGTGCTCGCGCTGGATCGAGGTGCCGATCTCGATCATGCTGCGCGTGATCTCCGGCTTCACGTCCCAGGCGCCCGGATGCTTGTCCAGCGCGCGCAGCAGGTCCTGCGCGCGCGGCGCAAGGTCGAAGTCCAGCGTGTCGAGCAGTTGCAGCTCGAGCTCCACGCCCATCGTCAGTGCCTCGGACGTGTTGAAGGTCTCAAGCGGCATGGGTCTGCTCCTCCGCACATTCGCCGGCCACGCGCCGCAGCGCGACCTCCAGCCAGATCGGCCCGGTGATCTGCATCAGCGCAGTGGCCACCAGAAGCGCCTGCATGACCACGGGGTTGAAACCGGGCAACTGTTCCAGCCACAGGAAGTTGTCGGCCACCAGCAGCACGGCCAGGCTGCTCATCGGCTGCAGCGCCAGCGTCAGGCCGGCGGCCTGGCGCCAGCCGAGCCCGCTGGGTCGTGCCAGCAGCGCCACGCCCACACCCTTGCCGACGAGGCGAGCGACGATCACCGCCACCACCCACGGCCATACCGTGGCCACGCCTTCCAGCGTGAACAACACGCCCAGGCTAATGAACAGCAGCACCGTCAGCGCGGCGCCTGCGCTGCCGAGATAGGGCTCGACCGACAGCCGGTGGCCCATCAGTGCCCGCGCCGTCATGCCGGCCACCAGCAGTGTCAGCAGCGGAGACAGTCCCCATGTGGAGGCCAGCGTCGCGGCCAGCATGACCAGTGCGATCAGCAGCACCGACATGTTGCCGGTCGTTGCGCTGACACGGCCCGCGCGGTCCAGCACCCAGCCGCAGAACAGGCCCAGCAGGAAGGAGCCGCAGATGACGAACAGCGCGCTTGCGGTCCAGGTGAGCGCATCGGTGGCCAGCGTGCCTTCGCCGGCCATCGCCAGCAGCGGCCACAGCTTCAGCACCAGCATCGCCAGCACGCTGTTGATCGCGCACATCATCAGCAGGCGCTCTCCGACCTGGCCGCGCGGCCGCAGCTCATGCACCGCGGCCATCGACAGCACCGGCGATGTCGAGGCCGCCACCACGGCCGCCAGCAGGGCCGATGGCGTGGGCGCGCCGAGCATCACCAGCGCCACGCCGACGGCGAGCGCGGCGCACAGCCCTTCGAGCACGCAGCTGGCGGCAAGCCAGCGGTTGTCGAGCAGCCAGCGCGGCCGCAGCCGGCTGCCGAGCTCGAACACCAGCGCCGCGATGGCCAGATCGATGACCGGTTTCCAGCTCTTCAGGTCCACGGGCTGCAGGAGGCCCAGCCCCAACGGGCTGGCCAGTGCACCGACCAGCATGTACCCGGCCAGCCGTGGCAGGCGCAGCAGGCGCTGCAGCGCGCTGGCTGCCAGGACCGCGATCAGCATGACCGCGGCCAGGCCCAGCACGGGGTCGAGCTGGCTCAGTTCGGGCCAGTGCAGCGCGGGGGCCTGGGGCAAAATGTCGAGCGTGCCGGTCGGGCTCATGGACGTTGTCGTTGTCGTTGTGGTGGATGCGGAGGCCGAGGCCGAGGCCGCCGGGTGCGATGCCGCAGCGGCCTTGTCCGACGCCCTGGGGCGGCGCTAAGTTCCTGTTGCACCGCCGCAATGGGCTCGCCGGACTCTTGAAAATCCGGCACATCGGCCTCAGGTGCAGGCCGCTTCGGGTGTAAGTGCACCCTATCCTAGACGCATTTCCGATGAGCAAACAGACCCTATCCTTCCAGGCCGAGGTGCAGCAGATCCTGCACCTGGTGACGCATTCGCTGTACTCGAACAAGGAGATCTTCCTGCGCGAACTGGTGTCCAACGCATCGGACGCCTGCGACAAGCTGCGCTTCGAGGCGCTCGATCACAGTGCTCTGTGGGAGGACGCGCCGAACCTCGAGATTCGCGTCTTCTTCGACAAGGATGCAAAGACGCTGACCATCCGCGACAACGGCATCGGCATGAGCGCCGACGAGGCGGTGGCGCACCTGGGCACCATCGCCAAGAGCGGCACGCGTGAATTCCTGTCGCGGCTGGAAGGCGACAAGAAGAAGGACGCCAACCTGATAGGCCAGTTCGGCGTGGGCTTCTATTCGGGCTTCATCGTTGCCGACCGCATCACCGTGTTGTCGCGCCGCGCTGGCGCTTCGGCAGAAGAAGGCGTGCGCTGGAGCAGCGAAGGCACTGGCGAGTTCGAGGTCGAGGCCATCACGCGGCCCGAGCGCGGCACCGATGTGATCCTGCACCTGCGCGAGGGCGAGGAGGACTTTCTGTCGACCTGGCGGTTGAAGTCGATCATCTCCAAGTACTCCGACCACATTTCGCTGCCCATCCTGATGAAGAAGGAAGAATGGGACAGCGAAAAGAAGGAGCAGGTGCTGAAGGACGAGTGGGAGACCGTCAACAAGGCCGCCGCCCTGTGGACGCGTCCGAAGAGCGACATCACCGACAGCGAGTACCAGGAGTTCTACAAGCAGATCAGCTACGACCAGGCGCCGCCGCTGGCTTACACGCACAACCGCGTCGAAGGCCGCAGCGAGTACACGCAGCTGCTGTACATCCCGGGCAAGGCGCCCTTCGACCTGTGGAACCGCGACAAGCGCGGCGGCGTGAAGCTGTACGTCAAGCGCGTCTTCATCATGGATGACGCCGAGGCGCTGATGCCGGTCTACCTGCGCTTCGTCAAGGGCGTGATCGACTCGGCCGACCTGCCGCTGAACGTCAGTCGCGAGCTGCTGCAGGAAAGCCGCGACGTCAAGGCCATCCGCGAAGGCTCGACCAAGCGTGTGCTCAGCATGCTGGAGTCGCTGGCCGACAGCGAGGACGCCGCCGAGCGGGACAAGTACGCGGCCTTCTGGAAGGACTTCGGCGCGGTGCTGAAGGAAGGCATCGGCGAGGACCATGCCAACCAGGAGCGGCTGGCCAAGCTGCTGCGCTTCGCCAGCACGCAGGCCGATGCCGGCGTGTCGCTGGCCGACTATGTGAAGCGCATGAAGGAAGGCCAGGAGGCCATCTACTACATCACTGCCGACAACCTCGCCACGGCCAAGAGCAGCCCGCAGCTGGAGGTCTTTCGCAAGAAGGGCATCGAGGTGCTGCTGCTGGTCGACCGTGTCGACGAGTGGATGCTGACCCACCTGTACGAGTTCGAGGGCCATCCGTTGCAGAGCGTGGCCAAGGGTGCCTTCGACCTGGGCAAGCTTCAGGACGAAGAAGAAAAGAAGAAGGCCGAAGAGACGGCTGAAAGCTTCAAGCCGGTGCTGGAGCGTCTGAAGACGGCGCTGAAGGACCGCGCCAAGGACGTGCGCGTGACGACGCGACTGGTCGAATCACCGGCCTGCATCGTCGTCGACGAAGGCGATATGAGCGGGCACCTCGCCAGGCTGCTGAAGCAGGCCGGCCAGGACGCACCGAAGACGCTGCCGACGCTGGAGGTGAACGCCGAGCACGCGCTGGTCAAGCGGCTGGAGAACGACGAGCGCTTCGACGATCTGGCGCAGATCATCTTCGACCAGGCGTTGCTGGCCGAAGGTGGGCAGCTGGAAGACCCGGCGGCCTACGTGCAGCGGGTCAACCGCCTTCTCGCCGCCTGAAGTCGGCGCGGGCGGCGCGGGTTCAGAGCAGCGTGTCGAGCGTGGGCGCCTCGGCATCGAGGCGCAGCTGTTCGCGCAGTTGCAGCGTCTGTTGGGCCCAGTAGCCGGAACTGCCGAAGTCGGGGAAGGCGCGTGGGAACGCGGGGTCGGACCAGCGCTGCGCCACCCAGGCGTTGTGCCGCAGCATGCGCAGCAGGCGCAGCGGTTCGATCAGCTGCAGCTGGACGCGGTCGAAGTCCATGAAGTGCGCATAGCCGGACAGCAGATGGCGCAACTGCTGCGCCATCTGCTCGGGCTCACCCGACAGCAGCATCCACAGGTCCTGCACGGCCGGGCCCATGCAGGCGTCGTCCAGGTCCACGACGTGGGCGCCCTGATCGCGCCACAGCAGATTGCCGACATGGCAGTCGCCGTGCAGGCGGATCGCCGGGATCCGCAACCGGTCGAAGGCCGCGTCGATACGCTCCACGACCTCTTCGCACACGGCGCTCCAGGGAGCCTGCTGATCCGCGGCGACGAAATCGCCCGCCTCCAGCTGTGCGATCGCGTCGCGCGCGTCGCGGGGTGCGTCCAGCCGGCGGCGGTGCTGGAACGGCCGGCGACTGCCGACCGCATGCAGGCGGCCGAGAAAGCCGCCGAGCCGCGCCAGTACGGCGTCGTCCTCCAGTTCGGGCGCTCGGCCGGCATGGCAGGGCGACACGGCGTAGCGATGCATGCCGCTGGCGCCCTGGCGCAGCGCCAACGTGGGCCGACCGTCGGCAGGTTGCAGCGATACCGGCGTGCCACCGCCGTCGGCGGGACGCAGCACGCAGGGCGCGACCACCGGTACTTCGGCCTCGGCAAGTTCGCCGGCGAAGGCGTGCTCTTCCAGAATCTGCGCGTCGCTCCACCGGCCGGGCCGGTAGAACTTGGCGACCACCGCGTCGCCTTCCTCCAGCATGACCTGGAAGACGCGGTTCTCGTAGGAGTTGAGCTGCAGGATGCGGCCGTCTCCGCGGAAGCCGACGGCATCCAGCGCGTCGAGCACCTCGGAGGGGGTCAGGTCCGCATAGCTGGCCGGTGCTGTCATCCGCGCATGCTACGCGCGGTCCACGGCGAGGTCAGTGATAGCCGTTCGAAGGTGGGCGGTTGCGGCCGGTGTCATCGGCCTCGCCGGATTCACCCGCCGCGCCCGGATCGCGGGTACTCAGGCCGCCGCGCAGAATGCTGCCGATCGAGCCGAACTCGCTGGCCGCGCCCGCTTCGGATCGCGCCTCGGCACCGAAGAAGGAATCCTGGAAGAAGCCCGAGTCCTGCCAGAGCGCGGAGCGCTCGCGGCGGCGCGGCATCGCTGCACTGGCCGGGGCTTCGCGGCTGCTGTCGACGCTCGGCGCGGCCTGCGGGCCGCGGGCCGCGGCCGTGCTCTGCGGCACCAGCAACTGCAGTTCAGGAACCGACGGCAGGTGGTCCACAGGGCAGCGAAGGTAGCGCACGCGGCAGGCAGCCAGCACCGACTGCTTGATCTGCAGCACGCGCCGCGAGTTGCCACGGTCGGTGTCCAGATCGATGGCCGCCAGCACACGACCGTTGGCGCTGCAGATGGCGAAGGTCACGTGGAGCGCGCCGAGCAGGTCGTACCAGTACCGGACTTCTTCCGGGTTCGTGGGCTGCGAGAAACGCACCAGTGGCAGCTTCGACAGCACTATATGGTGTGGCAACGCCTCACGCAGTTGCCGGTAGACGCGTCGCTCGTCGGTGCTGAATACCGGTCGTGCCGTCAGCGTCCATTCGGTGGGCAGTGGCGCCGGCTTGCGGGGTCGCGATCGCAGCCACCACCAGACCAGCACGCCGGCGACGAACGCCAGCGCGGCCAACCCGATGATCCATGGAAGTGTTTGTGGCATGTCCTCGGCAAGGGAGCGGTCGCACCGCTGCCCCAACGAGGGCGACAGACGATGACTGTGCGGAAGATGCTACAGCCGCAGACCGTCCGATGGTCCCCGTGATTGCGGGAGGAAGCCCCCAGTCGGGGGAGGCGAAAGCCGGCGCCGCCTCGATTGTGTAAGGCGGCGGCGACCGCGGACTTCAGTCGCGGGCGCGTCCCGACAGCAGGCTGTCCATGCGATGGGCATGGCGCTTCAGCCGGTAGTCGAGTTGGGCCGCGGTGTCCTCCACCAGCGCTTCCACATGGGACGCCAGGTTCTCCGGCGCCAGGCGCACCCATGCCTGGGATTCCGGACCGTCGCGCTCGATGCGTGCGCCGGCATTGCGGGCAATGCGCAGCATGACGCTGTTCTCGCTCAGCGCGTGCACCAGCAGGCGGTCGACGCCACGGTTGCGGGCGTGCAGCGCCGCGTGGTCGAAGAGCCGGTCGCCATAGCCGCGGCCGCGAGCGTGAGGCGCAACCGACACGCCGAACTCGGCCGCCGCACTCGCTGGGGGCTGCGGGGTCAGGTAGGCGAGGTGCGCCAGCGCGATCAACTCCAGCTGCCAGTTGAAGATGCCGAAGACCTCGTCGCGCTCGAAATCCAGCTGCTCGACGTACCTGGCAATCTGTGCGTCGCTGGCGGCATAGCCGAAACGCAGGTAGCGGTCCCGCTCGCTCAACCCCAGCAGATGGCTATGGATACGCGGCCGATGGCGTGCGGTCAGCTTGCGGATCGGGATCCAGCGAAACCCGGGGCGTGGCTTCGACCCGGACGCCGCCGGCGACGGCGATGCCTCAGGGGCGGTGTCGCGGTGTTCGCGGTCAAATAGCGTATCCATGGCTTCCAACGGTTTTAGGTATTAACCCTTATCGTACCGAAGCCGCCTAGGGAGCCCGCTCCAGTACAGGGGTGCGCCATGGCGTCAGGTTCTGCCGAACAGGCCGTATCGCGGTATACTGGCAGGCTGTCCCGTTAACGGCGGGGTGGGAGAGCGCGCGTGGCTGAGAAGCCATGTCTGCAGCCGGTACGACCCGAGAGGCCGCCCCTACAAGCGGCGCCGAAGGTGCGGCTTCTTCCGAACAGCCGTGGCTGAGTATGTCGTCGCCTTCGGTGATGGCATGCCGATCCTCCAAGCGAGTCCCTCATGAAGACCTTCAGCGCCAAGCCGGCCGAAGTGAAGCACGAGTGGTACGTGATTGACGCCACCGACAAGGTGCTCGGACGTGTTGCCAGCGAAGTGGCACTCCGTTTGCGCGGCAAGCACAAGGCCATCTACACGCCTCACGTCGATACCGGCGATTTCATCGTCATCGTCAACGCCGACAAGATCCGCGTCACCGGCAACAAGGCCACTGACAAGATCTACTACCGGCATTCGGGCTTCCCCGGCGGCATCTATGCCACGTCCTTCAAGGACATGCAGGCGCGCCACCCGGGTCGCGCCATCGAGAAGGCCGTCAAGGGCATGCTGCCCAAGGGGCCGCTCGGCTACGCGATGATCAAGAAGCTGAAGGTGTACGCCGGTGCCACGCACCCGCATACCGCCCAGCAGCCCAAGGCGCTCGAAATCTAAGGAAACGCGATGATCGGTAACTGGAACTACGGCACCGGCCGCCGCAAATCCTCGGTGGCGCGGGTGTTCATGAAGAAGGGCAACGGCCAGATCACCATCAACGGCAAAGCGATCGACCAGTACTTCGGTCGCCAGACGTCGATCATGATCGTGCGGCAGCCGCTGCTGCTGACGGCCAACGAAAGCGCCTTCGACATCAAGATCAACGTGCATGGCAGCAGTGGAGTCCGCCAGGCCGGCGCGATCCGCCATGGCATCACGCGTGCCCTGATCGACTACGACGCGGCGCTGAAGGGCGAGCTCAGTCGCGCCGGCTTCGTCACCCGCGATGCGCGCGAGGTGGAGCGCAAGAAAAGGTCGGCCTGCACGGCGCCCGCCGTCGCAAGCAGTTCAGCAAGCGCTGATCGATGGCCTGGGCCCTGGGCCAGGGGCGGACACAAAGCCTGCACGCGGGCAAGGTCTAGACCTTGCGTGCGATCATCTTGGCCGTTTTCCGATACAAGGAACCTCGATGACTGCCGTCGCCGCAACCGTTCTGAACACCAGCGCCGAAATGCCGGCGCCGTTGATCTTTACCGACAGCGCGGCGGACAAGGTGCGCGACCTGGTGGCCGAAGAAGGCAACCCGGACCTGAAGCTGCGGGTCTTCGTGCAGGGCGGCGGCTGTTCCGGTTTCCAGTACGGCTTCACGTTCGACGAGGAAGTCAACGAAGACGACACGCAGATGACCAAGAACGGCGTCACGTTGCTGATCGACGCGATGAGCCTGCAGTATCTGGTCGGTGCCGAGATCGACTACAAGGAAGATCTCCAGGGTGCACAGTTCGTCATCAAGAATCCGAACGCCACGACCACCTGTGGTTGTGGTTCCAGCTTCTCGGCCTGAGCTGCCCTGGGTTTCCGCGAAAGGCTGCACAGCGTGCAGCCTTTTTTCTAGCCGGCCGGATACAGGGCACCTAGCACGCGCGGGCCGCGCGCGCCCGTGACCGTGGCCAGATTGCCGGTGCGGCGCTGCATGAAGGCACGCGCGAGCCAGGCAAAGGCCAGCGCCTCGACCTGAAGCGGCGGCACACCCGCCTCGGCCGTGGTCTGCACCCTGAGCGCCGGCAACAACGTCGCCAGGCGCTGCATCAGGTGGCCGTTGTAGGCGCCCCCGCCGCAAACCAGCAGGCGCCTCGTTCCGGGCGCGTGCCGGCGCAGGTCGTCGGCCGCGGCCCGAGCGGTGAACTCGGCCAGCGTCGCCTGGACGTCCTCCGGGAGCAAGGTGCTGGCGCCGTGTAGCTTCGCTTCCAGCCACTCGGCATGGAAGAGATCGCGGCCGGTGCTTTTGGGCGGTGCGCGGTGGAGGTAGGGCTCGACCAGCAGCGCGCGCAGCAGGTCATCGTCGACATGGCCCGATGCTGCCCAGCGGCCACCTTCGTCGTATGGCTTGCCACGATGCCTCTGGCACCACAGATCGAGCAACGCATTGCCGGGGCCACAATCGAAGCCGCGCACCGGCCCCCCGGCCGGCAACAGCGTCAGGTTGCCGATGCCACCGAGGTTGAGCACGGCCACGTCTTCGTCGTCGCGGCCGAACAGCGCGGCATGCAGCGCCGGCACCAGCGGCGCTCCCTGGCCGCCGGCGGCCACGTCGCGGCTGCGCAGGTCGCACACCACGTCGATGCCGCTGAGTTCGGCGAGCAGCGCCCCGTTCATCAACTGCAGCGTGTAGCCGATGCCGTCGAATTCCTGCGGGCGATGGCGCACTGTCTGGCCGTGGGCGCCGATCGCGCGTACCTCGCTGCGACCCTTGCCCGTCGTCCGCAACAACTCCTCGACCACGGCGGCATAGGCGTGCACCAGGTCGTTGGCCGCCAGGGCGGCCAGGTGGAGTTCATCGTCGCCGCTGCGGTTCAAGCGCATCAGGCGCGAGCGCAGCGATGCGGGGAAGTCGCTGTGGCTATGCGCATGCACGCGCACGGCACCCGCGTCGTCGAACGCGGCCAGCACGCCATCGACCCCATCCAGCGAGGTGCCGGACATCAGGCCGATGCAGAAATCCATCGGGTCGGTAGATCGGTGTGGGTGGCCGAGCGTCCTGCGTTCCGGACGCCCGGCGCCATCACTCGGGTTGGGCGCGGCTGCCGACCAGCGTTTCGGCCAGGTCGAGCTGCACCTTGGCACTGCGCGCCAGCGCAGCGAATTGCGCGCGAGCGGCACCCTCGATCGTGACGGCCTCCGAAGCCTTGGCGATCTGCAGCGGATCCACGTGCTGCCCGCGGACCTGGAACTCGAAATGCAGATGCGGCCCGGTGGCCCAGCCGGTGGAGCCGACGGCGCCGACGTACTGTCCCTGATCGACGCGCTGACCCTTGCGCACGTCGATGCGGCTCAGGTGGGCGTAAAGCGTGCTGCGCTCCTTGCCATGCTCGATCTTGACCACGTTGCCGTAGCCGTTCTGCCAGCCGGCGAACTCGACCACGCCGTCACCGACCGAACGCACCGGCGTGCCGGTGGGCGCGCCGTAGTCGACACCGCGGTGCGCACGCAAGGTCTGCAGGATCGGGTGCATGCGCATCGCGAAGCCGGAGGTGATGCGCGAAAACTCCATCGGGCTGGCCAGGAAGCTGCGACGCTTGCTTTGCCCGTCAAAACCGAAGTAGCCGCCGCGACCATTGGCATCGGCGTACCACAACGCCTGGTGCGCCTTGCCATCGTTGACGAACTCGGCCGACAGCACGCGCCCGGTGGACGGCGCCCAGGTCACCGGCTCCCCATCTGCGGTGAGCGCTTCGTACACCACGCTGAAGGTATCGCCCTTGCGCAGCTCGCGGTGGAAGTCGATGTCGGCAGCGAAGATCTCCGCCATCTGCACGGCGATGGCGTCGGGGATGCGGGCCTCGTCGGTGGCGCCGAACAGCGTCGAGCGGATCGTTCCGCTGGCCAGGCGCACCTGGCCGACCAGCGGGGCAACCTCGATCAGGCTGCTCCAGCCGCTGTCCTTGCGTTGCACCGTCAGGCGGGTGAATTGCGGTTCGCGACGCGGGCTGTCCGGTGCCGCATAACGCGCCACCATCTCGACCAATGCACCGCTGCTGTCGGTCCGGGCCTGGACCTGCTTGCCGCCGCGGCCATCGAGCAGGCGGCGCGCCACCGGATCGGTGCGAAGGAAGGCGGCGGCCTTGGCGTCGACGACGCCCAGGCGACGCAGAAGGCCATCGGCCGTGTCGGCGCTGCGCGTGACGTCGCTGCGCCACAGGTCGAGTTCATGATCGGCCAGCGCCTCAAGCTGCTGGTTCAGCCCCTGCGGCACGACGAGGTCGACCACGACACGCTGCGGGGCCGCGGCCGGATCGGGAAGCAGCGGGCCGACGCCAAAGGCGGCGGCGGCAAAGCCGCCCAACAGAACAACGAAGCCCACACTGAGCCCGCGCGAGTGGCGTGAGGCCAGCGCCCCAAGGCGCTTCGTCTGCAATGCGATCGAATCCAACGACATCGGTACTCTTCTGCGGCAAACCCGCCTGAAGGGTGGGGAAACGATTCGTGTCGGTCGGCGTTGCTGCCGATCCGCCACCGGTCTCGGCAGACCCGAGAACTAGAATCACGGTCACCAATCGCCCCCGCGAACGAGGGGGTGGTGCAAAAGTCGCGCGAGTATAACAACCACCCGCGCGGGCCAATCACCGTAAATGTACGCATAAGTCGGACCATGTCAGAACCCGTAACCGCCCAGACACCGTCCGAGATCAGCGACCGCGTCCGCGAAGCGATGGCCATTTCGCTGCGCGGCTGCGAAGAGCTGCTGCCGCAGGCCGAGTGGCAGAAGAAACTGGTGCGCTCGGAGGCGACCGGCACACCACTGCGCATCAAATTGGGGCTCGACCCAACGGCGCCCGACATCCACATCGGCCACACCGTGGTGCTGAACAAGATGCGGCAGCTTCAGGACCTGGGGCACACCGTCATCTTTCTGATCGGCGACTTCACCTCGATGATCGGCGACCCGTCCGGCCGCAACACCACACGACCGCCGCTGACCCGCGAGCAGATCGAAGCCAACGCCCAGACCTACTATGCCCAGGCCAGCCTGGTGCTGGACCCGCAGCGCACCGAAATTCGCTACAACAGCGAATGGAGCGATGCGCTGGGCGCGCGCGGGATGATCCAGCTGGCCTCCCGCTACACCGTGGCGCGCATGTTGGAGCGCGACGACTTCACCAAGCGCTACAAGGCCGGCACGCCGATCAGCGTGCACGAGTTGCTGTACCCGCTGATGCAGGGCTATGACTCGGTGGCCCTGAAGTCCGACCTGGAACTGGGTGGCACCGACCAGAAGTTCAACCTGCTGGTCGGCCGTGCGCTGCAGAGTGAGTATGGCCAGGAACCGCAGTGTGTGCTCACGATGCCGCTGCTGGAAGGTCTCGACGGCGTCGAGAAGATGTCCAAGAGCAAGGGCAACACGGTGGGCATCACCGAGGAGCCCAACTCGATGTTCGCCAAGCTGCTGTCGATCAGCGACACGATGATGTGGCGCTATTTCACGCTGCTTTCGTTCCGCAGCGAAGCCGAGATCGCCCAGCTGAAGCGCGAGGTCGAACAGGGCCGCAACCCCAAGGACGCGAAGGTGCTGCTGGCCAAGGAGATCACCGCGCGCTTCCACAGCCCGGCCGCCGCAGACGCGGCCGAGGCCGACTTCGAGCTGCGCGCGCGCGGCGGCGTGCCGGACGACATTCCCGAGGTGGCGCTCGGCGGCGCCCCGCTGGCCATCGGCAGCCTGCTCAAGCAGGCCGGGCTGGTACCGAGTACCAGCGAAGCCATGCGGATGGTCGAGCAGGGCGGCGTGCGCATCGACGGTGCCACCGTATCCGACAAGGGACTGAAGCTGCCCGGCGGCAAGTACGTGGTGCAGGTTGGAAAGCGCAGGTTTGCCCGTGTGGCCCTGTCGACCTGACTCGAGCTTCAGGCCGGGCCGGCGCGCTTGCGTCGGTCTCCTGCTGGCGGGCTGCAGCGTCGGCGTGCTGGCCGAGCCGACGCCGGCCGAAATGGCCCGCATCAACCGGCTCATCGACGCCGTCGCCCGGCGCACGGACCTGAAGTTCATACGCAACGGCAAGGAATTCACGGCCGCCCAAGCCGGCGACTTTCTGCGCGGCAAGCTGAAGTGGCGCATCGAGAAGGTGTCGACGATGGAGGACTTCATCGTCGAGGTGGGCACACGCTCCACCACCACCGGCGAGCCCTACCAGGTGCGGCTGAGCGGCGGGCGCTCGCTGTCGAGTGCGGAGTTCCTGCTGCAGGAACTGCGCCGCCTCGAGAGCAGGCGTTGAGTGCGGCGGCAGCGCGGATGCAAGTCAGTGCCTACCTGAAGCTCTCGGTCGCGGTGGCGCTCACCACCATCGTGCTGAAGGCCGGGGCCTGGTGGATCACCGGGTCGGTCAGCCTGCTGTCCGATGCGATGGAGTCGCTGGTCAACCTGGCCGGGGCGATGTTTGCGCTGGCCATGGTCGTCGTCGCCGCGCAGCCGGCCGACGAGGAGCACCCCTTCGGCCATCACAAGGCCGAGTACTTCTCGAGTGGTTTCGAGGGTGCGCTGATCCTGGCGGCCGCGCTGGCCATCATCTGGGCGGCAGTCGAACGCTTCCGGTCGCCGCAGCCGCTGGACAGCCTGGGCTGGGGCCTGGCCCTCAGCGTCCTCAGCTCGGCGCTCAATGCCGCGCTGGCCTGGGCGATGCTGCGCAAGGCGCGTGAACATCGCTCGATCGCGCTCGAGGCCGACGCGCGCCACCTGTTCACCGACGTCTGGACTTCCGCGGGAGTCGTGCTCGGTCTGCTGGCCGTCATCGGCACCGGCTGGTTGTGGCTCGACCCGCTGGTGGCCATCGCCGTGGCGCTGAACATCGTGCGCGAAGGTGTGTCGTTGCTGCGCCGTTCGATCGATGGGCTGATGGACCGTGCGCTCGAGCCGCAGGTGCAGGCGCAGATCGAGCAGGTGCTCGGCAGCTTCGAGCACCATGTGCTGCGCTTCGACCACGTCGCGACGCGCCGCGCCGGATCGCGTCGTTTCGTTGAACTGCACATGCATCTGCCTGGCGACTGGAGCCTGACCCGTGCCGCCGCGCTGCGCGGCACCGTCGAGCAAGCGCTGATGAGTGCCGTGCCGGGGCTGCGCGCCAGCATCCAACTGCTGCCGATGGATGTCGAGACCCACGCCCGCGACGAGCGCGACCTGCCATGATGGCTTTATTGCAGCGCGTCGCGATGGCGCGGGTGGAGATCGAGGGCCGCTGCGTCGCGGCCATCGGCCAGGGCGCGCTGGTCTTCGTCTGCGCCGAACCGGCCGACACGCAGACGCACGCCGATCGCCTGGTCGCCAAGCTGCTGTCGTTGCGCGTCTTCAGCGACGCGGCGGGCAAGATGAACCTCAGCCTGAGGGACGTGGCCGGCGGCCTGCTGCTGGTCTCGCAGTTCACGCTGGCGGCCGACACCTCGCGCGGCAATCGCCCCGGTTTCTCTGCCGCAGCCCCGCCGGATCAGGGCCGGACGCTGTTCGAGGCGGTGCTGTGCTCGGCCCGCAAGCAGCATGCGTTGGTGGAAAGCGGCGTCTTCGGTGCCGACATGCAGGTGCATCTGGTGAACGACGGCCCGGTGACGGTGCCGCTCACGATCCGCTGAACTGCGGTTCGCGCGCGCCTTCGCGCTGCAGCCACGCGCGCAGTGCATCGCCGGGTCGGGCACCGAGCGCAGCCGCCGCGGCATTGCAGGCCGACAGCACGCCATCCTGCCAGGTGGAGCGGGCCTCGCCGATGCGTGCGCTGGCGTGAGACACCGCCACTGCGGCCATGCCCCGCGACTGCAGCAGCGCCAGCGCGGCGATCCCGGCCTCGTCCTTGCCGATGCCGGCGTCGTTGAACACCGCCAGCCGCACGTCGGCCTGCAGCGCGAAGCGGCCCGCGCTCAGCCCACCGTGCGAGCCGCTGACGGCAATGCAGCCGGCACCGCAGCCGACCGCCTCGGTGATCGAGTCGACCAGCAGCACGGGCACGCCGGCTGCAAAAAAGCCGCCCGGCGGGGCGGCTCGATTAGGCATTCGCGAGCGCCTCAGTCGGCGTACTGGCCCGCGGCCTTGATGGCGCCGCCCAGCTTGTCGATCTCGGCCGCGACGAACTTCTTGTGTTCCACCGGCGACAGCCGGCCATCGGTCACGACCACCGCGCCGAGCGCCTCTTCACGCTTGATGAACTCAGGGTCCTTGAGCGCGGTGCGCAGCGCGGCGTTCAACTGGTCGACCACCGCCTTCGGCGTGCCCTTCGGCGCGTAGAGGCCATGCCAGATGGTCACGTTGAAGCCCTTCAGTCCCGATTCGTCCAGCGTCGGCAGCTTGGCCAGCGCCGGCGTCGTCAGGTGCTTGTTGGTCGTCACCGCAAAGGCCTTGATCTTGCCGGACTCGATCTGGCTGGTGGTATTGGTGGTCTGGTCGCACATGATGTCGACCTGGCCGCCGATCAGATCGGTCATGGCCGGCGCCGTGCCCTTGTACGGAACGGTCTGCATGTCGATCTTCAGCGCCTGCTGGAACATCAGGCCGCACAGGTGCGACGCGGCGCCCAGGCCGGCATTGGCCAGGTTGATCTTGCCCTTGTTCGCCTCGAGCCACTTTGCCAGCTCGGCATAGTTGTTGGCCGGCAGCGTCGGCCGCCCCACGAGCGTCATCGGCACTTCGTTGATCAGGCCCAGGTACTCGAAGTCGTCCAGCGTCTTGTACGGCAGGTTGCGGTAGAGCGACGGCGAGGTGGCCATGCCCACGTGGTACAGCAGCAGCGTGTAGCCATCGGGTGCGGCCTTGGCGACCTTGTTGGCGCCCAGCGTACCGCCGGCGCCGCCGACGTTTTCGATCACGACGGTGGCGCCGTTCAGCGGCTTGCGCAGCGCCTCGGCGAAGTCGCGCGCCACCTTGTCGGTGGGCCCGCCGGCGGCAAACGGCACGACGATGGTGATCGGCTTGTCCGGAAAAGCCTGGGCAGCGGTGGCCAGGGCAGCGGCGGCCAGCGCCAGGGTCAGCTTCTTCATGCGCGTTGTCTCCATCTTGAAGATTCGGTGGCGCAATGCTAGGCAGACCGTGTCGCGGGTGCGACGTGGAAAGTACGTACGGGTGCACCGCAGGCCGCAGCCGCGCGGACCCGCAGGTTTCGCGTGTGGAATCAATCGATGCGGCGCAGGTCCTCGACCACCTTGCCGTCGTTGGGCAGCGCGCCCGGCGCCTCCAGCCGCACTTCGCAGCGCAGCTTGGTCAGCTCGCGCATGCTTGCAGCCACCGCGTTGGCCAGACCCTCGGGCCGCACCGCGGCCTCGGCGCGCAGCGTCATGCGGTCGTTGGCCATTTCGCCCTCGACCACCAGCCGCGCGCGCAGCAGCTCGGGGTGGCGTTTCAGGACATCGGCCACCTGGCTGGCATGCACGAACATGCCGCGCACCTTGGCCGTCTGGTCGGCGCGGCCCATCCAGCCCTTGATGCGCGTCTGTGTGCGGCCGGTCGGGCAGGGACCGGGCAGTACCGCGCTCAGGTCGCCGGTGCCGAAACGCAGCAGCGGGTAGTCTGCGTTCAGCGGCGTGACGACGACTTCGCCGACCTCACCGTCCGGCACCGGCTCGCCGCTGCCCGGACGCACGATCTCCACGATCACGCCTTCGTCGATCACCAGGCCCTCACGTGCCGCAGTCTCGTAGGCGATCAGCCCGAGGTCGGCGGTGCCGTAGCTCTGGTAAGCCTCGATGCCACGCGCGCGCCAGGCGTCGCGCAGCGCCCCGGGGAAGGCCTCGCCGCCGACAGAGGCCTTGCGCAGATGCGGCAGCGCGATGCCGGCTTCGTCGGCCTTTTCCAGCAGGATGCGCAGGAAGCTGGGCGTGCCGACATAGGCATCGGCACGCAGTTCGGCCAGTGCCTGCAGCTGCAACTCGGTGTTGCCGACCCCGCCGGGGAAGACGGTACAGCCGATGGCCTGCGCACCGCTTTCGGTCATCAGTCCGGCCGGCGTCAGGTGGTAGCTGAAGCTGTTGTGCACCAGATCGCCGGCGCGGAAACCGGCGGCGAAGAGCGCTCGCGCGAAGCGCCAGTAGTCGGCGCCATGGCCTTCCGGTTCATAGATCGGGCCGGGCGACTGGAACACGCGCCGGGCAGCCCGCGCGATGCCCAGGTTGCGCCAGCCGATGGCCGAGAAGCCGCCGAAGGGGTCGAACGGGGGCTGGGTGCGCTGCGCCTTCTGGCGCTCCAGCAGCTCGTGCTTGCGCGTCACCGGCAGCTGCGCGAGCGCGGCACGCGACGTGACAGCGCCCGGGTCCACGCCCCGCAGGATCTCGGCGAAGGCCGGCGTGCGTTGGGCTGCGGCCACCTGCGTGGACAGTGCAGCGCCCAGTGCGGCTTCGCGCGCGGCTGGATCGCGCGTTTCCTGCGCATCGTAGAACTCAGTCATCCCGGTCTCCCCATTCCCGCAGGTGCTTCTTCAGCTCGCCGACGAAATCGCGCACCCCGGCGTTGTCGGTCAGCACGCGCGGCAGCCATTGTGGGCTGTTGCGGCTGGGCTTCCTGACGACGGCGGCTGCGAGCTGCGTGCCGTCGACGCGCACGCGGGCCAGCGCGACGCCGCGGCGCTCGAACACGCCCTCGCGTTCGCTCAGACCCAGGTCGCGCAGCTCGCGCTGCAGGCGCAGCAGCGCCTCGTCCGGTTTGAAGGGCGGCGGCGCGAAGCCGATGTCGTCGTTCATGGGTTGCTCACTCCCGCCGCCACGTGGCCGGCCGGCACGTGCGCGGCCGCCGAGTCGACATGGCCGGTCTGGTCGTCGAAGAAGAAGTCGGGTTCGAACTCGCGCAGAAATTCGCCCTTGGGCAGGCCGCCGAGGAACATGGCCTCGTCGACCTCGATGTGCCAGTCCATCAGCGTGCGCACCGCGCGCTCGTGCGCCGGCGCGCTGCGCGCCGTGACCAGCGCGGTGCGGATGCGCACGTGCCGGCGGGCCGCTGCTGCAAGCGCTGCAGCAGCAGCGGCTTGAACGGGCCGGCGGGCAGGGGCCGGCCGACGTGGGTGCGCTCGTGCGCCTGGAAGGCTTCGAGGCCCTCGCGCTGGAACACACGCTCGGCCTCGTCGCCGAAGAGCACGGCATCACCGTCGAAGGCAATGCGCACCTCGTGCGGGTGCGCGTCGGAGGCGCGCGCCGCATGCGGGTAGACGCGTGCCGCCGGCACGCCGGCCGCCAGCGCGGCGCGCACGTCGGCTTCGTTGGCCGACAGGAACAGGTTGGCGCGCAGCGGCCGCAGATAGCGCCATGGCGGCTGGCCGCGTGTGAACACGCCGCGTTGCACCGGCAGCCCATAGTGCTGCGCCGAGCGGAACACGCGCAGGCCCGAGACCGGGTCATTGCGTGACAGCATCACCACCTCGACGCGCGGCCCGTCCACGGCGTTGAAGGCGAGCAGCTTGTGCACCAGCGAGAAGGCCACGCCCGGCCTGGCCGGCTGGTCCAGACGCTGCAGCTGCAGCTGCATGTAGGCCCGGTCGTCGCCGGCTTCGAAGAGGCGGTTCTCCTCCTCGAAGTCGAACAGCGCACGCGAGGCGATGGCGACGACCAGTTGGCCGTCGAGCGACGCAGCCATGTCAGCCGCCCGGGGCGCCGAGCGACCGCAGCCCGACCGCACGCCCGGCCCTTGCGGCAGCCCTCATCGCGCGGCCCAGCTCAATGCAGTCTGCACCACGCCGGCGTTGATCAGGTCCTGCACCAGCGAGGCGGCCAGCGTCACCACCAGGAAGGCACGCGGTGCCGCGCCGTGCTGCAGCGTGATGCGCTGCATCACCGACAGGCCCACCGGCATGGCGCCCAGGCCGAAGCCCATGAAGCCGCCCGCCGCGACCGCGCCTTCGCGTGCCGCCTGCGTGCCATGCGAGCCCAGCGCCGCGGCCCGGCGCACCAGCGTCACGGCAATCAACATCGTCACCAGGCACTGCAGCACCAGCGCGCTGAGGATCAGCCCGGCGGCCTTCAGCACCGCCAGCAGGTCGAGGCTCATCAGGCTCATGGCCAGGAACAGCCGCAGCGCCACGGTGCCGACCAGGTCGGCCGTTTCCAGGTCCACGCCGTGCTTGAACAGGTCGGCCAGGTTCGTGAAGGCCACTGCGGTCAGCAAGCACGCCAGGAAGGGCGGCACGTTGACACCGCGTGTGCCCAGCCAGGACTGCCAGGCCAGTGCGATGCCGATCGTGACCGCCAGCATCAGCAACTGGCGCAACCAGCGGTCCGATTCGGTCCAGCGGCCGAAGCGCGCATCATCGGCCGGCGTGTGCAACGTCACCTCGCCATGCACCGGCGCGTCGGCCGGCCGGCCATCTGCGCCGCGTGGTCCGCGCTGCAGCAGCCGCGTCGCGACCACGCTGCCGAGCACGCCGCCGGCCACCAGGCCGAGCGTGGCGCAGGCCATGCCCACGTCGAAGGCGTTCTTCGCGCTGGCGGCCATGTCCTGGCTGGCCCAGGCGGCAGTCGTGCCGTGGCCGCCCAGAAACGCGGCGCTGCCGAGGAACACCGCCAGCGAGGCGGGCTCGCCGAAGGCCCAGGCGACGCCGGCGCCGACCAGGTTCTGCGCGATCGCCAGCAGCGCGATGGCCAGCGCCACCAGCGCCACGGCCGCGCCGCCGCCGCGCAGCGCGCCGAGCCGGGCGCTCAGGCCCAGCGTCGTGAAGAACACCAGCAGCAGGGCACTGCGTGTCTGCGTGCCGAAGCCCAGTCGCCAGCCCGCGGTCTGCAGCAGCAGCAGGACCACCGCAACCAGGAAACCTCCCACCACGGCCGGCGGGATGGAGTAGCGCGCGAGCAGCGGCACCCGCGCGAGCACGCTCGTGCCCAGCGCGATGGTCAGCAGTGCCGCCACCAGCGTCCACAACTCGTTGAACACGATCTCTTGCATGGTCTCGACCCGAAGGTCCGGTAGCGAAAGTTCAGGCCGCGAGCAGCAGTCCCAGGCCGATGGCGGCCGGCAGCGCCTGCACGAACAGGATCTTGCGGCTGGCGGTGGCTGCGCCGTACAGGCCGGCGATCAGCACGCAGGACAGGAAGAAGATCTTCACGCCGCGGCCGTCGGCGCCGAGCATCAGGCCCCAGACCAGACCCGCGGCGAGGAAGCCGTTGTAAAGCCCCTGGTTGGCCGCCAGCACCTTGCTGGCGGCGGCGGCCTCGGGTGTCTGGCCGAAGGCCTTCAGCCCGGCGGGCTTGTCCCAGAGGAACATCTCCAGCACCAGGAAGTACACGTGCAGCAACGCGACCAGCGCGATGATCACATGGGCGGCAAGGGACATGGCAACTCCGCGGTCAGCGGCCAAGCCGCCGCGTCGATGCTACGTCAGTTGGTGAAGCCGATCGGCGCGCGACGGGCGGCTGCCTCGGGCAGGTCGTCCAGCGACAGCGTCGCCCGGCCGTCCAGCCGGGCGTTGCCGAAGGCGGTCATCCACGCACGACGCATCTCGCGCGGCGCCATGCGCCCGAGGCGCTCGAGCACTGCGTCGGGCGGGTCGACGTCGAAGCGCCGGCCCCAGTCGTGTTCGCCGCGGATGCTGTGGTACAGGCGCAGCGCGATGGCGCGCGCCGCGTCGGCGTCGGGCGCCTGCACCTCGAACACGTTCATGCGGTTCAGGATCGGCTCCGGGATCGCACGCTCGTCGTTCGCCGTCGCCACCCAGATCACCTGGCTGGCATCGATCGACACCTCGGCGAACTCGTCGACGAAGGTGCCCGCGGTGTCGTGCTCGAGCAAGCCGTACAGCGCGCCCAGCGGGTCGTAGGCGTGTTCGCCGCGCGCCTTGTCGATCTCGTCGACCACCATCACCGGGTTGGCGTAGGCGCCGTCGACCAGCGTCTCGAAGATCTTGCCCGGGCGCGCGCCCTTCCATTGGCTGGAAGCGCCGCTGAGCACCCAGCCGGCGGTCAGCGAGCTCATCGAGATGAAGCCCAGCCCCGTGCCCAGCAACTGCGCCACGCGGCGCGCGAAATGGGTCTTGCCGATCCCCGGCGGACCGAGCAGCAGCATCGGCGTGATCTCCAGGCCGTCGCGGCTGTCGCTGCAAAGGGCCAGCTGGCGTTTCAGGTCGTCGAGCACTTCGCCGAAGTTGGGCAGCTCGTCGTACAGGTGCTCCATGGCCGGCAGGCCCGAGGGCTTGACCTGGAAACGCTCCGGTCCCTTTTCGATCATGCGTTCGTAGGTGGAGCGCAGCGTTTCGTGCTCGCGCGCCGGCAGCTTGTCGAGCCGCTTTTCGACGTCGCCGACGCGGTAGACGCTGCGCATCTGCGCGATCGGGATCTGCGCGCCCGCGCTTGTCATCGGAACCAGGTCGCTGCCACTGCCCATGAATGGAACCTCCGGTGATGTCTGAACGCCCCAAAGGCATTCAAGCAAACAACGTGCCCCTTGCAGATCGGGAAATAACCTGTCATCGCCGCACAGACGACGGAAAGGCGTGGGCAGCAGCCGGCCCGGCCGAGTGCTACTTGACCCAGGTGTTCAACTGGATGATCGGCAGCAGCACCGCCAGCACGATCAGCATCACCACCACGCCCATCACGACGATCAGCAGCGGTTCGAGGATGGTGCGTGGCCAGCGCCATCGCGCGGCGCTGCACCTCGGCGCCGAGCTGCATGGCGGCGCTGCAGCATCACCGGCAACTGGCCGGTCTGCTCGCCCAGCCGGGCGAACATCGCCAGCAGCCCGGGGAAGCGCTTCTTCGTGGCCATTGCCGAGGCCAGCGGCGCGCCTTCGCGCACCTGCACCAACGCCTCCATTGCATCGGCGCGCATGGCACGGTTGCCCAGCGTCTCGGCCGCGGCCTGCAGGGCCTTGAGGATCGGCACGCCGGCGCCGGCCAGCATGGCCAGCGTGCCGGAAAAACGCGCCGCGTTGTAGCCGCGCGCCAGCTTGCCGGCCAGCGGCAGCGTCAGCAGCGCGGCGTCACTGCGCTCGCGGAAGGCAGGGTTGCGGCGCAGCAGCCCGAAGCCTGCGGCACCGGCGACCAGCAGTCCCAGCATCAGCCAGCCATAGCTGCGCACGAAGGCGCTGATGGCCATCATCGCCACGGTCAGCCCGGGCAGCGCCCGCTTCGAGCTGGTGAACACCGAGGCCACCTGCGGCACCACGTAAGTGACCAGGAAGATGACGATGACGATGGCGATCAGCGACACGATCGCCGGATACAGCATCGCGCCCAGCAGCTTGGCGCGCAGCGCCTGGCGTTCCTCCAGGTCGTCGGCCAGTTTCTCCAGCACCTGGCCGAGCGCGCCGCTCTGCTCGCCGGCAGCGACCACGGCGCAGTACACCTCGTCGAACTCGCGCGGCGCGCTGGCCAGCGCGCGCGCGAACGGCGCGCCGGCATTGACCTCGCTGCGCAGGTGCGCGATCAGTTCGCGTTGCCGCGGGTTCTCGGCTTCGTCGGCAAGCGCGGTCAGCGCGCGCTCCAGCGGCAGCCCGGCGACGACCAGGCCCGCGATCTGCCGCGTCCAGACGGCGAGCGACGTGCTGTCGAACACACGCCGCGTGAAGCGCCCCGACCTACCGCCGGTGGCACCGGCGGCCACCAGCGCCACCGCCAGCGGCACCAGCGCCTGAGCCCGCAGCTGGCCGCGTGCGGCAGGCATTCTCCGCATCGATCAGTCCGGTGCGAGCCTTGCCGGCGGCGTCGAGCGCCTCGTATTTGAACGCGGGCATCGGGGATCAGTCGCGCGTCACGCTCAGCACTTCTTCCGGCGAGGTGATGCCCTCGTCGATCAGACGCTGGCCGTCGTCGCGCATCGAGCGCAGGCCACCCGCTTCGGCGGCGACGAAGAGCTGGCTCTCGGCGGCGCGGTTATGGATCAGCGAGCGCACCTTGTCGTCGGCGACCATCAGCTCGTAGACGCCCGTGCGTCCCTTGTAGCCGGTGTGCATGCAGTGTTCGCAGCCGACCGGGTGCCAGCGGCCGCGCTCGTCCTGGCGGCGGCAGTGCACGCACAGCTTGCGCACCAGCCGCTGCGCCAGCACGCCGAGCAGCGACGAGCCCAGCAGGAAGGGCTCGACGCCCATGTCGGTCAGCCGCGTCACGGCGCTGGGCGCGTCGTTGGTGTGCAGCGTGGCCAGCACCAGGTGGCCGGTGAGCGAGGCCTGGATGGCGATGGACGCCGTTTCGTAGTCGCGGATCTCGCCGATCATGATCACGTCCGGGTCCTGGCGCAGGATCGCGCGCAGGGCCTTCGCAAAGGTCAGGTCGATCTTGGCGTTGACCTGCGTCTGGCCGATGCCCGGCAGCTCGTACTCGATCGGGTCCTCCACCGTCAGCAGGTTGGTGCTGCTGGTGTCGATACGGCCCAGCGACGCATACAGCGTGGTCGTCTTGCCCGAGCCGGTGGGGCCGGTGACGAGAACGATGCCATGCGGCTGGTGGATCAGCCGGTCGAAGGCCTTCAGCACGTCGCCGCTCATGCCCAGGCCTTCGAGCGTGAAGCGCGATTCGCTCTTGTCGAGCAGCCGGAGAACGGCGCGTTCACCGTGCGCACTGGCCAGCGTGGACACGCGCACGTCGATGGCCCGGCCGCCGACGCGCAGCGAGATGCGGCCGTCCTGCGGCAGGCGCTTCTCGGAGATGTCGAGCTCGGCCATGATCTTCAGCCGGCTGATCAGCGCCGCATGCAGCGCGCGGTTGGGCTGCACCACCTCGCGCAGCGTGCCGTCGACGCGGAAGCGCACCGCGCTGCTGCGTTCGTAGGGCTCGATGTGGATGTCGCTGGCGCCGTCCTTCACCGCCTGCGTCAGCAGCGCGTTGAGCATGCGGATGATCGGCGCGTCGTTGCTGGCCTCCAGCAGGTCTTCCACCGCCGGCAGGTCCTGCATCAGACGGCTCAGGTCGACCGCGCTCTCCACCTCGCCGACCACGGTCGCCGCACTGGATTCGGCGCCGGCATAGGCCACCGCAATGCGGTTGGCGAGCGTGGCGGCCGGTTCGCTTTCGAAACCCTGCACGTCGAACAGGCGTGTCACCTCGGTCAGCGCGGTCAGCGGCGTGTTTTCCGCCGCCCACAGCACCAGCTGCGCGCCGTCGTCCTCCAGCAGCAGCGTGTTGGCCTTGGCGAAGGCGTAGGGCAGGGGATGTCGCGTGCCCATGGGAGCTACTGCATCGCAGCGGAGGCCGGCGGCGCAGCGGGAGGCGGCGCCGACGCGGGGGCGGTGGGCGGCGCGGGCCTCGGGTCCGGCCACGACAACGGCGGAGGCACGGCGCCGTTGCGGAACGGCGACCCCGGACCCTGCGGGGGCGCCGGCGGCGCCAGCGGTGCATCGTTGATCGGCATGATCGCGCGCTGCACCGGCTGTCCAACGCTCTGCTGTGCGGCACGGATCAGGTCGTAGCGGTCCATCGACAGCGCGCTCAGGTCCTCTTGGTTGCGCACGATGATCGGGCGCAGGAAGACCATCAGGTTGCTCTTGGTGCGCGTGCGGCTGTCGTAGCGGAACAGCGCACCGACGACCGGGATGTCGCCGAGGAACGGAACCTGCTGCACGCTGCCGCCGTATTCGTCCTTCAGCAGGCCGCCGAGCACCATGATCTGGCCGTCATCGACGACCACCGTGGTTTCGATGGCGCTCTTGTCGGTGGTCAGGCCCTGCGGCGAGTTGCGGCTGGAAGGCACGACGCGCGAGTCCTCCTGGTAGATGATCAGACGGATCGTGCCGCCTTCGCCGATCTGCGACTTGATGCGCAGCGTCAGGCCCACGTCCTTGCGCTCGATGGTCTGGAACGGATTGTTCGCGCCGGACGCGCCGGTGGTGAACGAACCGGTGATGAAGGGCACGTTCTGGCCGACGACGATCTTCGCCTCTTCGTTGTCCAGCGCCACCATGTTCGGCGTGGCCAGGATGTTGGCATTGGCCTTGGTCTCGAGGAAACGCGCCAGCGCGCCGATGTTCCACAGGTCGCCGACCTTCTGCAGCACGCCGAAGTTCAGGCCCGCCGGCACCGCCAGCGAGGCCAGGCCCGTGCGTCCCTGGTTGATCGCCGCGGTCAGGTTGACGATGTTGTCGGTGCCGGCGTAGTTGGTGCCGCCGACGTAGTTGGTGGAACTGTTCTGGTCGCCGGAGATGGCCTGCCACTGCACGCCGATGTCGGCGGCCTTGTCGGCGTCGATCTTGACGATCAGCGTCTCGATGTAGACCTGGGCGCGGCGCGAGTCGAGCTGGTCGATGACGTTGCGCAACTGCCGGTACATCGGCTCGGGCGCGGTGATGATCAGCGAGTTGGTTGCCGGATCGGCCTGGATGAAGCCGCCGGTCGACGGGCTGGCCGAGGCCGCCACGGGCGTCGTGGCGACCGAGCTGCCGGCGCCCTGCTGGTTCGGCTGCTGCCCCGGCGTGATCTGCCCCTGGCCGCCCGCGCCGCCACCACCCTGTCCCGACGAAAACGCAGCCCGCAGCACCGTCGCCAACTTCACGGCGTCGGCATTCTTCAGGTAGACCACCCAGATGTTGCCGCCGGGGTTCGCGCCCCGCGTCGGCTGGTCGAGCTTCTGCACGATCGAACGCGCAATGGCCAGCTTGGCCGGGTTGCTGGCGCGCAGGATCAGCGAGTTGCTTCGTGCGTCCACCAGCACGGCCAGGCCGCCGGAGCCCCCGCCGGGGGCGGCGGGTTGCCCGGGGACCGCGCTGGCGTCGGCCAGACGCTGGACCACAGGCGCCAGATCGCTGGCCACGGCATGCTGCAGCGGAATGACATCGACGTCGCTGACCGAAGGCTGGTCCAGCGCCGAGATGATCTTCGCGATGCGCTGGAGGTTGTCGGCGTAGTCGGTGATGACCAGCGAGTTGTTCCCCGGGCTGGCATTGATGGTGTTGTTCGCGCTGATCAACGGGCGCAGCACCGCGACCAGCGTGTTCGGGTTCTCGTGGTTCAGCTTGAAGATCTGCGTGATGATCTGGTCGCCGCGCAGCTGTGCGTCGCCCACCTGCACGGTGCCGGTCTGCAGCTTGGCCTCGGCCTCGGGAACCACTTTCAGCAGGCCACCGCTATCGACCACGGTGAAGCCGAGTCCGCGCAGCGCGGACAGGTAGTTGAGGTAGGCCTCCCTCACGGTGAGGGGCTGCTCGCTGTACAGCGTGATGGCACCCTTCACGCGCGGGTCGACGGCAATCTGCCGCTGGATCATCGTGGCCATCGCACGGGTCACGGCATCGATGTCGGCGTTGACGAAGTTCACCGTCACCGGCGTGCCGGACTTCAGCGCGGCGCTGTGGCCGGTGGCCTTGGCCGGCGGCCTTGCCGCAGTCGCCGGCGTCGTCGGCGTCGTGGCGTCGGTCTGCGCCCACACGGACGGTGCGCTACTGGCGAGAAGGCCCGCGACACAGCTGTACAGGACGCCCCGGTGCAGCGGGTTCTGGCGAGGCATCGGCGACGTGACACGGCGCTGGATCATGACTATCCGATCGAAATGACGGACAGCGCGCCCTGGCGCCGTCCGAGAATGTTCAGCAGGTTGTTCAGCGCGTTTTCTGATTCGGGCGCCGCACGGGCATCGCCGCGAAAACGCAGGCCGCTGGCTGACCAGGCGCCGGCACCGTTCAGCAGCAGCACGCCGTCCAGCGTCCGCAGCGTGAGGTTCGCTCCGCTGCTGCCCTGACCCTGGATGCCGACGCTGTAGCTGCCCAGCCGGTCGAGCGTCGAAACCCGCGACGATACGTTGTTCAGCTCGAGCGTTGCCTGCCCGTCGATCTGCCAGGCCCCGGGACCGACGCGCACGCTCAGGCCCTGGCTGGTCAGACGGAGGCTGCCGCCGAGTTGCAGCGTGTTCCACGGCGCCCCCAGTCCGCTGAGCCAGGCGGCCGGCCACTCGCCGAGTCCGCCCTGGCCGGGCGGCAGCTTCACCTCGAGTCCGCGCAGCCCCGGCCGCAGCTGGATGTCGATCGGGTTCAGCATGCAGCACGCCTGCTTCAGCTGCAGCCTGGGGCCGCCGGCGACGAAGCCGATCGACCAGTCCAGCCGGCCCGGCAGTGCCGCGGCGCTGCGGCTTTCCGGCCCGCCGGTGAGCACGGCGACGGCGTCGCCGTTCCACAGCGTGCCGCGGGCATCGGCCAGCAGCAGCCGTTGCCCCGTGCCGGCCGCAACGGCACGGGCCAGCCAGGTCGCCGGCGCAAAGGCGATGGCGCCGAACAGCGCGCCGCACAGCAGTCCGGCTGCGCCCCATCGGGCCACGGCCTTGCGCTTGCGCTGCCAGGCGGCTTGCGCCAGCGTCGATTCCGCGAAGGCCGCGCGGCCGCTGCCCGCGCCATGGGAGGACTGGCGTTTCGACCACAGGCCCTTCATGGTGCACCACCCAGGTTCAGGACCACGCTGCCGTTGAAGCCTTGCGGTCCGCGCGTGAGTTGGGCCTCGACCGGCCGCGCGCGGGCACCGGACCGGACCTCGGCCAACCAGTCACGGAGCGCTCCGCTGGCGACGCCATTGAACGTAACGATCGCGCGGTCGCCCTGCAACTGCAGCCGCGCCTTCGTGCCCAGGCGGTCGGTCGCGGCCTTCAGTGCAGCCGCGGACTGCTCGGTGTTCAGCGGCGGTGTCGCGCGCAGCTGCTGGGCCTCGCCGGCCCATTGCTGCATCTGCTGCAGCTGGGCTTCGAGCCTCTGCAGCCGCGCCGGCGCGTCGGCCAGCACCCGCAGCGCGGGCAGTAGCAGCACGAGCCACAGCAGCAGCAGCGCCACGGCGGCCAGCATCAACTGCACCAGCCGCCGCTCGCGCGCGGCCAGTCCGCGCCAGCGGGTGCGCAGGGCGTCGCGTCGTTGGGCCCACACCGGCGGCAGGCTCAGGCCGGCCACGCTGCTCACGCCTTGCCGTCCTTGGCCCGCTGCAGGGTCAGCCGGCCGTCGGCGCTTTCGACGGACCAGCCGCCGGGGCTCAGACGGTCGCGGAATTGGGTGATCTGCTCTTCCTTCCAGCCGGCGACGGCAAAGCTCAGCTGGCCTGGGGCGAAGCGCAGCGTCTGGATCGGCCCCTGTCCCGGCGGCCAGGCCGATGCGGCTGCCGCCAGCAGCGTCTCGAGGTCGCTGTCGCCGGCACGGCCGGCGCCGGCGCGCAGCTGCTCGGTCTCGCGCCGCATCTGCTGCGGCGCGTCGAGGATCGTGCGCACCTTGGGGAAGGTGGCGCGCAGCAGCTCCGCCTGCTGGTTCTGCAGCTGCTCGATCGCGCGCTGCTGATGCCATGCCCAGGCATTGATGCCGACGATCTGCAGCGCCGCCAGGGCCACGAGTCCGATGCGCACCGGGCGCCAGCCCGGCCCCATGAAGCGGCGCAGGGCCTCGCGCAGCGCTACCGCGCCGCGGTGGCGTACGGCCAGGTCGAACTGCCGCAGGTTCCACAACGAGCGCGCCGCCTGCAGCGCGCGTTCGCCGTCGCTGAGTACGGTCACCGGCGCACCGAGCCAGCGTTCGGCCGGCGCGGCAACCGCCGGGCTGGCGGTCCAGCGCACCGGTTGGGCGCTCATCGTCGGCAGCATCTGGCGCGCGAGCGAGCCGTCCAGGCCGAGCAACACCCTGCCGGTCTCGTCCGCGAAGGCCAGCATGACCGGCGTTGCGCCGTCGGCGCCGGGTGCGGCTTCGAAAAAGTGGCCCTGCGGCGCATCGCCAGGCCAGCTGGACGGGACGATGCGGTCGATCGTCACCCCCGCTTTCTCCAGGGCATCGAGTTCCGCCTGCAGCCAGGGCTTGTTGACGACCGCAACCCACGCGGGCTGGCCGGCGATGCTCTGCGGTTCCCGCGCAAAGTGCAGCGATGCTTCGTCTTCGAGCAGCTGTTCTTCGAGCAGACCGATCAGGGCGGCCCGCATCCGCGACGGCGGCGCCTTGGGCAGGGTCACCCGCTGCCAGCTGACATCGGCATCGGCCAGCACCGCCACCACGGTGTCGGCCTGCGGCAGCTGCGGGGCCGGCGCCGTGCCCTGGTCGGCGAGCTGCAGGCCGTCGGGGCTGAGCACGTAGCGCCAGCCGTTGGCCGCGGCAGGCGTGTCGCCCGCGGCCCGCGAAGACAGGCGCGGGCGCGGCGGAATCAGGATGGCGAGCACGGACATGGGTCGGCTAGGCTAGCGTGCGAGCCTCTTTATATCAACACTACGTGTATGCAAATCAAAGACTTAGGCTGTCTTCCTACGGCTTATTCGCAACAAGACGTTGCGCCGGGCCTCTACGAGCCCGCCGACGTGGACAGCACGCTGTAGCGCTCGCGCGAGCGCGGCTCGATCGAGTTTCCGACGCGCTGGACGAGTGAACGTTCCTCGATCACGCGCCCCTCCAGCCGCAGCCGCCCGGAAATCTCGAAGAAGCCCGAGTTGACGCCCAGGCGCTGAGGGTCGATCGTCGACTTGCTGCCGATCTGCGTGCGGACTTCGTCGGTCGTCTTGAACGGGTTCTTCTGGCGCGCCTGAACCAGGCGCTCGGCGCTGCCCATCTCCACGTCGAGCACGGCGGCCAGCACCTCGCGCGAAGCCGTGTTCGCATTGACCGGCGTCGGACTCGGCAGCAGGTCGACGAAGGGCTGCAGCCGGCGGATGCTCTCGGCATCGACGCCGAGCCAGGCGAGCTGCGCCAGCGAATGCGGTTTCAGCGCGGCGGCCCCCTCTGCATGCCCGTCGGCTTTCTCGCCGAGCAGCGCCTGCTGCAGGCCGGTGGCGATCAACTCGGCCGTGTCGGCCGACACGTCCGCAGCCGCGCAGAGCTGTTTCAGCACCGCCAGTTCCTTGGCAACCACCTTGTCGTTGCCGTCGATCAGATTGCGCAGGTTGTAGCGCGACTGCGCGTCGCGGATGCTGCCCGACAGGAAGGCCTCGGGCCCCTGGTCGGTGTTGTTCCGGTCCTGCGACAGAAAGGTCGACAGCCGCGCCTCGGCCAGCGGCGTGGCCCAGGCCTCGCCGAGATGGTCCGGGCCATTGCCCCGGTCTTCACGCAGCACCAGCCGCCCCCAGTCCAGCGCGCCAGTGAGTATCCAGCCCGCCTGCACCCGTGCGCGTTCGGCGGTTTCCACCTCGACGGCGCGCCATTGCTGCCAGACCATGCCCGCCGCCATGGTGCTGACCAGCGTCAGGATCACCATTGCGACCAGCAGTGCCGCGCCACGCTGGGACTGAGGCCTGGACTTCATGGGAACCTCGGTTCCAGCAGCACGTCGCGGCGTATCGTGCCACGCGGGGTGCCCAGCACCAGGCGCACCGCGCCAGGCAGCACCTCCCGCGTGCCGCCGGCGTCCTTGTCGCCTTCGGACTGGGCGTTGGTCCAGGCGTTGTTGCGATAGAACTCCAGGTGCATCGAGGACACGTCTTCGAGCAGCGTGATCTGGCCGGCCTCGTTGCCGAGCAGCTGCTGGCTGTTCATCCAGCTGTCCTGCAGCGCGCCGGCGCGCGTGCTGGCGGGGCTGCTCCAGCGCTGCAGCTTGGTGCCGCGCAGCGTCCACGCGACGACCTGCACGCCGCTGTCGGTGATGCGCGCCATGCGCACGGTGCTGCCGTCGAAGTCCAGCGGCGGCACGACCGGCGTGTCGTAGATCGCGGCAAGATCCTGTTCCCACTGTGCGACCACGGTGCTCAAGCGCAGGGTCTGCTCCATACGCGCCTGGCTCGATGCCCGCGCGCGCGCCATGCCGTCGATGCCCTGCCAGGCCATCGTGCTGAGCACGGCCAGGATCATCAGCGCCACCAGCACCTCGACCAGCGTGAAACCGCGGGGGCGGGAATGCATGGCTCAGTACCTGGCGAGCACGGTCGAAATCGTGATCAGCGGCCGCTCGTCCTCGCTGCTGACGATCAGGTCGACGCGCCGGAAGTTCGGGTTCGGCGTGGTGCCGACCACCATCCTTCCGCGGAAGTTGATGTCCAGCTGCGAGCAGGCAAAGCCGGTCTCGCCGACGCTGGGGTAGCTGCCGCGTGCGAGCTTCAGTGCAACGAGCTGGTTTTCCGCGCACCACTGCGCCGCCATCACATCACCCAGGCGTTGCGAGTTGTCGACCAGCGTACCGGCCGCACGCAGGCCGGCGCCGAGCGCGATGGCCACCACGGCCACCGCCACCAGGATCTCCACCAGAGTGAACCCGCGGTCGCGGCGCATCATGGTGTCGCGCTGGGTTCGGACGTGACGATCGCGAACGGACCGAGGCCATCGGTCGCCACGTCCACGCGCTGGTCGGCCAGGCGCAGCGCGATGCGCTGTGCGCCGATCAGCGGCTCCGGCCCGAGGCGGACCTGCGTTGCGCCGACGATCTCCGCGCTGACACCGTCGTCCAGCCAGCGCAACGGCAGTGTCGAAGAGTCGGGCAGGCCGACGAAACGGTAGTGCGCGGCGATGGCGGCCAGTTCCTTGTCGCGGGATGCCAGCGGTTGCGGCATCCAGTAGACCGCGACGCCGGAGGCCCGCGACTCGGCGCGCGCGGATTCGAGGATCGCGGCCAGGCGCACCGCCTCGTGCTCCAGGCGCGTGCTGGCGGGGTCGCGCAGCGCCAGACTGATCACGCCGGCCGCGACCGCGATCAGCGCCACCACGATCATCAACTCGATCAGGGTGAAGCCGGCGGCGCGGCGCGGCCGCCCGCGCTGCGGCACGCTACTGCCAGGAGCCGATGTCGGCGTTCTTGCCTTCACCGCCGGCCGTCCCATCGGCACCAAAGCTGAAGACGTCGATCTCGCCGTTGACGCCGGGGTTCATGTACTGGTACGGACGCCCCCACGGATCGGCGGGCAGCTTGTCCAGGTAGGGCTTCCAGTTCGACGGCGCGTTGCCTACCGTAGGCTTGCGCACCAGGGCGTCCAGTCCTTGATCCGCGCTCGGGTAGCGCTGGTTGTCCAGCCGGTACAGCTTCAGCGCCTGCATCAGGTTGTTGACGTCGGTGCGCGCTGCGGTGACACGCGCATCGTCGGCGCGGTCCAGCACGTTGGGCACGATCAGCGCGGCCAGCACGCCGATGATGACCAGCACCACCATGAGTTCGATGAGCGTGAAACCGCGCACGGTTGCCATGCGGGTCATTCGCGGGAGCTTCATTTGTAGGCCAATGTCGAGTGCGCTTGAATCATAATCTTCCGATGCTCGCGCGCGTTGCCGCTTTCGTGATCTGGGCCTCGGTTGCAGCCACTGGCGCGCTGTGGCTGCTGAGGTTGGTCGCCAGCCCGATGCCGGTGCCCGCGTACACCACCCAGGTATCGAGTGCCAACGCGTTCCAGGGCGATCTGGCGCGGCTCTTCGGGCAGGATGCACCTGCGCCGGTGGCCGTGGCGGGCGGGGCGCCGGCAGCGGTGGCCGACGCGCGATTCAAGCTCATCGGCGTCGTCGCGCCACGCAGCGCGTCGGCGAAGGACGATGGCCTGGCGGTCATCGCCTTCGACAACAAGCCGGCGCGGGCCTATACGGTGGGTTCGACCGTCGATGGCGACCTCATACTCTTGTCGGTGCACTCGCGCGGCGCCGCCTTGGGCCCTCGCGGGCAGTCGGCGCAGGTCTCGCTGGAACTGCCCGTCTTGCCCCCTCCGGCCACGGGCACATTGCCGATCAATGCGTCGTCGCAGGCGGCGCGGCCGTCGGTGGGCGAATCAAGCCGGCCGCTGCCGCCCCGTGCACCCGTCCCCGTCGAGCGGCCGCCTTCGGAGCCCGTTCCGCCCGCAGGCGGCGATGTGGCCGACCCCAGCGCGCCGCAGATCCGCGAGCGAGCGCCAGTCTAGGGCGCCGCGGGGCCCGCAGACCGCTGTCCGCTTGGATTGCGCTTGGTGGGCCGAACCGATACGTCTCCTGCCGGCACGCTGCTGGGCCACCTGAGGGCCGAGCTGCAGCGCTTTGCCCCATTCGACCGTCTGCCGGCCGCCGAGGTCGAGGGGCTGGTCGCGCAGGCCCGCCAGTGTTACTACGCGCCGGGCGAGACTCTGCTCGAGCCCGACGACGGGCCGGTGTCTCGGCTGCTGTTCCTGCGCCGCGGCAGTGTGGCCGGAGCAGCGCCACCAGGCGATATCGGCGGCGGCTTCCACCTGGAGCCGGGCGAATTGTTTCCGGTGGCCGCCTGGCTGGGGCGTCGCGCCGTGAGCGCAGCGTACACCGCCATCGACGACTGCTTCTGTCTGGAACTGCCGGCCGAGGCGATGCATGAACTGGCGCAGCGCCATGCGCTGCTTGCCGACTTCCTTCATCGGCGCGTGCAGCATGTGCTGGCGCTGTCGCGCGCCGCCATGAAGGCGTCCTTCGCCTCGCAGGCGCTGGCCGAACAATCGATGGAGACGCGTCTGGGCAGCCTGCCCCGGCGCGAACTGGTGAGCTGCGCTCCGACGGATCCACTCGAGCGGGTGCTGCGCCTGATGCAGCAACGCGGTGTCGGGTCGGTCCTGGTGGTCGACGCCGCCGGGGCCGCCGTTGGCATCTTCACGCGGCACGACCTGTTGGAACGTGTGGCGCTGGCGCAGCCCCCCATGGACACGCCAATCGCGCAGCTGATGACGCAGCCGGTGCACGTGCTGGGCGCGGAGCGAAGTCTGCAGGACGCCGTGCTGTTGATGTCGCGCCATGGCGTGCGCCATGTGCCGGTGGTCGAGGGTGGCCGCGTGCTCGGCATGGTTTCCGAACGCGACCTCTTCGCGATGCAACGCCTGTCGCCGCGCCGGCTGGGCGCGCGCTTGCGTGCCGCGCCGGACCTGGCGGCCTTGGTGGCCGCGGCGACGGACATTCGTGAGCTGGCCCGCGCGCTGATGGTCCAGGGGCTGTCGGCGCGGCCGCTGACGGAACTGATCAGCCAGCTCAACGACGTCCTGACCGAACGCGCGGTTCAGTTGGCGGCCGAGCGCCATGGCCTGGACCTGCAGCGCGCGTGCTGGCTGGCATTCGGTTCCGAGGGGCGCGGTGAGCAGACCATTGCCACTGATCAGGACAATGGCCTGATCTTCCTGAGCCCACAGCCCGCGGCGGATCGTGCGGCCTGGATGGCGATGGGCCGGACGGTGAACGAGACGCTGGATGCCTGCGGCTATCCACTGTGCAAGGGCGGCATCATGGCTGGCCAGGCCGATTGCTGCCTGAGCATCGAAGAATGGCTGTCGCGCTTTGCGCAATGGATCGAACAAGGCTCGCCGCAGGATCTGCTTCTCGCGAACATCTTCTTCGACCTGCGTCCACTGGCCGGCAACCTGAGTCTGGCGCGGCCGCTGCGCGAATTGCTGCGCCAGCGTGCCGCGCAGACGCCGCGCTTCACCCGCCAGCTGGCTGACAACGCTTTGCGCAACGGGCCCAGCCTGAACTGGCGCAGCGCGCTCGACCCGGAGCGCGACGGCACGCACGAGTGGATCGACCTGAAGCTGCACGGCACCATGATCTTTGTCGATGCTGCACGTCTGTATGCCCTGGCGCAAGGGGTTGACGCCACCGGCACGCGCGAGCGCCTCGAGGCGGTCGCCGCGACGCTGCACGTGGCGCAGCGCGAACTGCAGAACTGGGTCGGTGCCTTCGAGTTCCTGCAGATGCTGCGCCTGCGTGTGCAGGTGGATGCCGACGCGCGCGGCGGCGAGATCAAGGCCAACCGGCTGGACCTGTCGACGCTGAACGACATCGACCGGCGCATTCTCAAGGAGGCGTTCCGCACCGCACGCAGCCTGCAGCAGCGCATCTCGCTGGACTACCTGCGCTGAGTGCGGCGCATGTCGTCCTGGCTCCGGCGCAAAAGGCCACCCGCGGTACCCGGGCCGCAGCGCTGGCTGGTGCTGGACGTGGAGAGCAGCGGGCTCGATGCCGACCGCGACAGCCTGCTGGCGGTGGCTGCCGTGGCTGTGCACGTGGCGCAAGGGCGCGCAAGCATCGTCATGGCCGACAGCTTCGAGGCCGTGCTGCGCCAGGCGCCGCCGGCGGCAGAGCCGGACCGGCAGAACATCCTCGTCCACGGCATCGGCCTGGGCGAACAGGCCGGTGGCGCGGAGGCCGGCGAGGTACTCGCGCGCTTCCAGGCCTTCGTCGGATCGGCGCCGTTGATCGGTTTCCATGTCGCTTTCGATCGCCGCCTGATCGAGCGGGCGGCGCGCGCAGCGCTCGGCCGGTCCACCTCGCATGACTGGCTGGACCTTGCCGATCTGGCTCCAGTGCTGCTGCCGACGATACGGGGCCGGTCGCTGGACGAATGGCTGCAGGCGCTGGCCATCGATTGCCCCGGCCGTCACCGGGCTGCGGCCGATGCGTTCGCTACCGCCGAGTTGCTGCTGCGCCTGTGGCCGGCCGCCAGAGCCGAAGGGGCGGAAGACTTCCGCGGCCTCGCGCGCCTGGCCGCGCGGCGCCGCTGGCTGCGCTGATTCCGCAGTCTCTCAGCCTGCAGCGGTCTCGGCGTCGTCGGCGATCGGTGCGGGCCGTGTGGGTCCGGGATCATCGCCATCGGCGACCTCGGTCAGCAGCGCGGCGGCGCTGCGAACCAGCGGCCAGGCCAGCGTGGCACCTGTGCCGTCGGTGCTGTCCATGCCGAGTTCCAGCAGCGCGGAGGCCCTGAACAGGTGCAGCGCCTTGTCCAGGCCGCGGTGTCCGTGACTGCGGCAGAACACGCAGTAGTCGGTGACAGGGGTGGCAATGCGCGCGGCCAGCATCAGGGCGGCGCAGGCGGCCATGCCGTCGATCATCACCAGATGACGCTTGCTGGCCGCCACCAGGATGGCTCCGACCATCATCGCAATCTCGAAGCCGCCGAAAGCGGCCTGCACCTCGATCGGCTCCGTCACGTCGCGGTGTCTGCCCTGTGTGCCTTGGGCGATGACCATCAGGTGCGCCAGCGTGTCGGTGTCCATGTCGGCGTGCGAAACCAACAGCTCGCGCACTGGCGACTGCGTCAGCCGCGACAGCACCAACGAGGCGCTGAGGTGCGAGCCGACGCCAATGCCGGCGCAGACCAGCATGTTGCCGCGCAGCGTGTCGCCGATCTCCATGCCCGCCCGCATCGCCGCATGCGCCTGGTCGAGCGACATGGCACTGGTGATGCGGGCATTGCGTGTGCCATGCGCGATCTTGCGCATCAGCAGCCGCTCGTGCGCGGGAATGTCCTCGGCCACGCCGCAATCGACGACCGTCAGGGCAATCTGCTGAATGCGCGCGAACACCGCCACCGGCAGCCGCCCGCTCAGTAGTTGCTGCACCTGCTCGTGCGTCTGGTGGCGCGAAGCCGTGTCGATCCCGTCCACGGCCATACCGTGATCGGCGGCGAAGACCAGCAACTGCGGATCGCGGAAGCGCGGCTTCAGCGTGCTTTGCATCAGCCCGAGCCGCACGGCCAGCGGCTCCAGTTCGCCCAGGCTGCCGGCTGCTTCGGCGCGGCGTGCCAGCTTCTCGACCAGCGCGCGCTCGAGCAGCGGGTTGGACGTGGGGGCGATGAGCGAACGGCTGGAGGCCATGCGCGTTAGTGTAGGTTCAGCGCAAGAACAGTCTGTAGACCGGGTTGGCCGATTCCTCGACGTACGGATAGGCCAGGGTTTCGAGGAAGGACTGGAAGCTGCGCTCGTCGGCAGCCGGAACCTGCACGCCGACCAGGATGCGTCCGTAGTCCGCGCCCTGGTTGCGGTAATGGAACAGGCTGATGTTCCAGCCCGGGTGCATCGACGACAGGAAGCGCATCAACGCACCCGGCCGTTCCGGGAAGACGAAGCGGAACAGCCGCTCGTCCTGCGCCAGCTCCGAATGTCCGCCGACCATGTGGCGCACGTGTTCCTTGGCCAGTTCGTCGTCACTGAGGTTCACCGTGGGGAAGCCGTGGCGCACGAAGTTGCGGGCGATGCGCTCGGCTTCGTCGCGCCGGCTGATGGCAATGCCGACGAAGACATGGGCCACGTGCGCGTCGCTGATGCGGTAGTTGAACTCGGTCACCGCGCGCGGGCCCACCAGCTCGCAGAAGCGCTTGAACGAACCGCGCTCTTCGGGAATCGTCACCGCGAACAGCGCCTCGCGCTGCTCGCCGAACTCTGCGCGCTCGGCGACGAAGCGCAAGCGGTCGAAGTTCATGTTCGCGCCGCTGGTGATGGCGACGAAGGTCTTGCCCTTGAGCTTGTGCGTCTCGACGTACTGCTTGCAGGCCGCGACCCCGACCGCGCCCGAAGGCTCGAGCACGCTGCGCGTGTCCTGGAACACGTCCTTGATGGCGGCGCAGATGGCGTCGGTGTCGACCACCACGTAGTCGTCGACCAGCGAGCGCGCCAGGCGGAAGGTCTCGACGCCGACCTGCTTGACCGCGGTACCGTCGGCGAACAGGCCCACGTCCGGCAGCACGACGCGCCGACCGGCGCGCACCGATTGCAGCATCGCGTCCGAATCGACGGTCTGCACGCCGATCACCTTGATCTGCGGCCGTACCGCCTTGATGTACGCCGCGACACCGGAGATCAACCCGCCGCCGCCGATGGCCACGAAGACCGCGTCGATCGGTCCCTGGTGCTGGCGAAGGATCTCCATCGCGATCGTGCCCTGGCCGGCGATCACGTCGGGGTCGTCGAAGGGGTGGACGAAGCTGAGGCCCTGATCGCGCTCCAGTTCCAGCGCGTGCACGTAGGCATCCGAGTAACTGTCGCCGTGCAGCACCACCTCGGCGCCGAAGGCGTGCACCGCATCCGACTTGACGCGCGGCGTGGTCACCGGCATCACGATGACGGCGCGGCAGCCGAGCCGACGCGCGCTCAGTGCCACGCCCTGGGCATGGTTGCCGGCGGAAGCGCAGATGACCCCGCGCTGCAACTGCTCGGCCGACAGGTGCGCCATCTTGTTGTAGGCGCCGCGCAGCTTGAAGCTGAACACCGACTGCTGGTCCTCGCGCTTCAGCAGCACATGGTTGCCGAGGCGGCGTGACAGGCTGCGCGCAGGATCGAGTGGCGTTTCGGTGGCCACGTCATAGACCCGGGCGTTCAGGATCTTCTGCAGGTAACCCGACAGGTCCGGGCGGCGGCGCGGCTTCTGTGCAAGTGCCGAGGCCGGCGTGGGCTCGGGCGACGGGCGGGAGGTCTTCAAGGCAGTGCTGCTTCGCGGGTGGCGCGGGGCACGCATGCCGGGGCCAGCCACGGCGCCGTGCGCGGCCACGGGGCCGGTTTCTCGGGGAGGCGAATCATACGTCCCCGTGGCGGTCGGGCCGCACAAAGAAAAGAGCCCAAGGCATTGCTGCCTTGGGCTGAATCCACCCTTTCGGAAGGTGGAGGAGACAAGCTGCGGAGGCACAACACAGCCCCCATGCGCTGCAGTCTAGCAGCGAGGATGCTGCGTCGCAACATCGGGCTGTTGCGCACGCGCCGAAACTAGGGAGGCGCCTCCAGAGTCCAGTGCGCTCATGCACAATTTCGAGTCACTTCGCAGGCGCCGGGCGCCGCTTTGGCGCATCGAGCCGCCTACGAACCAGGAGCGAGTCAATGGAATGCACGGTGCGCTGGCAAAGCGACGCTGGAATGGCCTTCGTGGCCGAAACGGGAAGCGGCCATCTGCTGGCCATGGACGGTGCCCCGGACGGTGGGGGCCGCAACTTGGCGCCGAGGCCGATGGAAACCGTGCTGGCCGGTACCGGCGGCTGCGCGGCTTACGACGTGGTGCTGATCCTGAAACGCGGGCGCCAGCAGGTCAGCGGCTGTTCCGTCAAGCTTGAGGCGGAGCGCGCCATGGAGGATCCGAAGGTCTTCACGCGTATACACATGCAGTTCACGGTCAGCGGCACGGCGCTGAGCGAAGCCGCGGTGGCACGCGCCATCCAGCTGTCGCACGAGAAGTATTGTTCGGCCAGCGCCATGCTTGGCAAGACCGCGGTCATCACCACGGGCTTCGACATCGTCGCGGCCGGGACAGGGAGTACGGCATGAAATCGATCGTTTGGGCGGCGTGGATCGCGGCACTGTTGGTGGCCTGCGCGGCGCCGAATCCCGCCGACCTGAAGCCCGGCACGCCGCTGGACGAGATCCGTGCGCAGATGGGGCAGGAAAGAGCCAGCTATCCGTTGCCCGGCGGGGGCAAGCGCCTCGAGTTCCGTGGCCGCGGCCCGAACACGTTCATGGTCGATGTCGATGCGTCCGGCCGCACGGTGCAGGTGGTGCAGGTGCTGAACGTCGACAACTTCCGGAACATCATCGCCGGCATGACGACTGAGCAGGTGCTGATGACGCTCGGCAGGCCCGACAACGTCATGCCTGGCGGTCGCCAGGGCGGCCAGATCTGGTCCTACAACTTTCAGAACACCCAGTGCCAGTGGTTTCAAGTGGCCATCGGTGCCGATGGCCGCACCAGCGGCCCCGGGGCGCAGAGCATGCTGCCAGCCTGCATGCACGCGCCCTAGTCGAGGGCTACCAGAAGGGGCTGCCTGTCCACTGGGTGGTGGGCATGCCCAGTTCCATGCTCCCGTAGTTGGCCGGAACGTCGACGCTGAAGCCGATGCCGGAACTGCTCTCGCAACTGCTCAGCAGCGCGCTGGAAACAAGCAGCAGCGACGCGGCCATGCGCCGCCAGGCGGATGTCTTCATGCCAGGCTCTCCGGGGTTCGGCATCACAAGGGCCATTTCTGCAGCGCCAGCACGGCGCCTGTCGGGTCGGCGATCAGCGCGAAGGATCCGTTGCGCAGCTCCTTGCGCGGCGCCAGCAGCACCCTTCCGCCGAGTTGCGCCGCGCGCGCAGCCGAGGCAGCCGGATCAGCCACGTGCACGTAGGCCAGCCAGATGGGCTGATCGACCGTGGTCGGGTTGCGCAGCAGCGCCGCCCGCTCACGACCCCGCACGAGCACCCAATAGGGTTGGCCGGAAAAGTCCATCTTCCGCACCTGCAGGTCGGCCAGCGCCGCGTAGAACTCCGCGCTGGCCTGTGGATTGCGGGACAGGTGCTCCGTCCACAGGAAGCGGTTCAGCGCCGGAGCGGGCGTGTCCACGGGGTCGCCGATCTTGCTGCGCAGCAGACCGACGGGCGCGCCTTCGGGATCGAGCACCACTGCGCCGCGGCCCACGTTCGGCAGGTCGAGCGGGCCGGCCAGCACACGCCCACCCGCCGCTTTGGTCTGCACGATCGCCCGGTCCACGTCGGCGACCGACATGAAACTCAGCCACTGCGACACCGGCTGGTCCGGCCGCGGCCGCCGGTTGCGGCTGATGCCGGCGATGTACTGGCCGCCCGACCTCACCAGCGTGTAGGGCGCGCCGAGCGCGCGGCTTTCCTCGAATTCCCAGCCGAACAGCCCCGCGTAGAAGGGCTTGACGGCCTCGGGGTCTTCGCTCACCAGGTCGCGCCAGACGAACTTGCCGAGCAGCGGCACCGGCGACAGGTCCATCCCCTTGGGTGGCGTACCGGGCACACTGGTGCATCCTGCCAGCCCGAGTCCCGCTGCGAGCATGGCGGCGAGCGCGGTTCGGCGTGTCGTCGGCGCGGCATCGGTGCCTTGTCCATCAAACATGGTGAGCGGTCCGGGTCATCACTTTGGCGGCGAGGCGCATCGCGAGCCTCACGGGTTGGGGAAGCTCGACGCCGCCGGCCTCGCGTGCATCGCTCGCATGCCGGGCTTCGTCTTCGATCATCTGCTGCACGATGGCGCGCGAGCTTTGATCGGCTTCGGGCAGTCGTTCCAGGTGGCTTTGCAGGTGGGCCTCCACCTGCCGTTCCGTCTCGGCGACGAATCCGAGGCTGATGCCCTTGCCCATTCTTCCGGCCAGAAGACCGATGCCGAAGGCGCCGGCGTACCACAGCGGGTTCAGCAGGCTGGGGCGGTCACCGAGCTGGCGCAGACGTTGATGCGTCCAGGCAAGGTGATCAAATTCGTCGCGCGCCGCGGCATCGAAGTGGCGTTGTAGTCCGGTGTCGCCGGCCGCCAGCGTCTGCGCGCTGTACAGCGCCTGCGCGCACACTTCTCCCACATGGTTGACCCGCATCAGCGCTCCCGACTGGCGACGCTGATCAGACGACAGCGCGGGCGCCTCGGCTTCATCGGCCCCGGGATTGCCGCGTGCAGCGGTGTACGCGCCGGACAGCGTGCGCAGCGCGTTGTCAGCACAGGCCAGGACCTGATCCATTCGTGACATCGGTAACCTCGATCGAGGCGGCTTTTCGTGTGACGAACATTATTGCGGCACTCGGCTGCCCGCTTTAGGGATGGCAGCGCATCTGAACGGCAAGGTCGAGCGGCACGGATCTTGCCCTCGAGGGCGGAACTTGCCTTGCCGCACCGGGGCCTGCCTCACGTTGTGCCCAGACAACAAAAGCGGTGTGTTTGGCCTGTAAACCTTTGCCAGCGGCGCGGCGGTCTGGTGCAATGCCATCAACTTCCGATGAGGGGTTAGGTCTGATCACCCCGCAACCCGCGAATCGATCAGGTCTTCGGTATTAACCTAGGAGAAAGTTGCAATGAAAAAATCCGCTCTCGCTCTTGCTGCTCTCGGCGCGTTCGCCGGTGCAGCTTCGGCGCAGTCCTCGGTGACCCTGTTCGGCGTGGTCGACCTGAACGTGCGTTACGTCAACAACGACGCTACCACCTACTCGCTGGGTCAAGACGGTATGGCCAGCAGCCGTCTGGGCTTCCGCGGCGTGGAAGACCTCGGTGGCGGCCTGAAGGCCAGCTTCTGGCTGGAAGCCGCTCTCGGCCCGGATACCGGCCGCGGCAGCGCCAGCTTCGGCAATGGCACCACCACGGTGAACCTGCCGGGTGGCGGCAGCGTGACGAACGAGAACTCGTTCCTGTTCCAGCGTCGTTCGACGGTCAGCCTGTCGAACCAATGGGGCGAACTGCGTCTGGGCCGTGACTACACGCCGCAGTTCTGGAACTGGACGGTGTTCGATCCGTTCGGCACGAACGGCGTCGGCTCGGCGCTGAACCTGTCGCTCGAGGCCGGCAACTTCGCCGGTTCGGGTGGTTCGTACGGCACCCTGGTGCGCGCCAACAACTCGGTGCAGTACATCCTGCCGAACGGCGTGTTCGGTCCTGGCCTGTACGGCAACGTCATGGTTGCTGCCGGCGAAGCCGCGCTGGGCAACAAGATGTGGGGTGGCCGTATCGGCTACGCCGCCGGTCCGTTCAACGTGGCCGCGGCCTACAGCGACACCGATATCTCGCCGGAAGCCAACGCGACCAACTGGAACATCGGCGGTTCGTGGGACTTCGGTCAGTTCGGTAAGGTCTCGGCCTTCTTCAGCCAGATCGACATCAGCGGCGCCATCGGTGGCGTGGCCTTTGCAGACCGTGGCCAGGACAACTGGTACATCGGCTATGCGATCCCGTTCGGCCAAGCCAACTTCAAGATCTCTTGGGGTCAGGCTGACGGCACTGGCGCTTCCAACCAGCGTGGTGGCAAGCAATGGGCCCTGGGCGCGGACTACAACCTGTCCAAGCGCACTGCCCTGTATGCCACGTACTCGGCCATCAACAACGACGCCTCCAGCGCGTTCCGCGTGACGGCCCAGTCGTCGGCGCTGAGCATCGGCCAAAACTCCTCCGGCTTTGAAGTCGGCGTGCGTCACACGTTCTGATTGCACGACTGCCGAGAGGCAGTTCGAGCCTTTCAAAGGCCGCCCCTCGGGGCGGCCTTTTTCATGGAATGTTGTATTCCCAAGCTGCAAACGCTCTTTTGCCATGAGCATGACGATGGCCATTCGTCGGGTCGCTGTGACTGCCTGCGCGTTGCTGGTCTCGGGTTGTCAGCAGTTGGCGGGGCCAGCACCGATGACAGTGGATTCGGCAGATCCGGGCAACTGGACCCGCGCATGGCAGCCCTTCCTGCTGCCCGGCAAGCGGCCCACGGCATACAGCGCGCAGGCCGACTCACGTGGCTGGGTCCTTCACGCCGCCTCCGATGCGTCCGCAAGCATCTACCGCCGGCCCTTGCGGATCGAGTCGGCCGATCTTGGCGACGTCAGCTTTTCGTGGAAGGTGACGGCGTTGCCGACCGGCGGAGACGTGCGTGAAGTGGACAGCGGTGACGCGGTGCGGGTGATGCTGGCGTTCGATGGCGATCACAGCCGTCTCGGTGTGCGCGATCGCATGATGTTCGACCTGATGCAGGCGCTGACGGGCGAGCCTCCGCCCTTTGCCACCCTGATGTATGTGTGGAACGCGCGTGCCTGCGCTGACACGGTGGTCATCCACAAGCGCAGCGACCGTGTGCGCAAGATCGTGCTTGAGTCGGGGCCCGCGCATCTGGGTCAGTGGCGCCAGTACCGCCGTAACGTGCGGGCCGACTATCGCCTCGCATTCGGTGAAGAACCGGGACCCCTTGTCGGCGTGGCGGTCATGACCGACAGCGACAACACGCAGTCGCGCGCCGAGGCTTGGTACGGCGAGATCCGTTTCCAATGACGCTGCGAGCCTAGGTTTACCCTCTTGGCGCCGGGCATGCGAATTGCGGATCATCGCTGGCCGCGATTCTCGCCTCGGCGTCGTCCCTCCGCTACAGCTGCATGCTCGCCTTCATCCTCCGCCGACTGGCTCAGGCCCTCGTGGTCATGCTGTCGGTGGCATTCATCGCGTTCATGCTCTTCCAGTACGTCGGCGACCCGGTGGCCAGCATGCTCGGGCAGGACGCGACCGCCGAGCAGCGCCAGGCATTGCGCGTCGACCTCGGCCTGGACAAGCCGTTCCCGGTGCAGTTCGCACACTTCGTCGGCAATGCGCTGCAGGGCGACTTCGGCCTCAGTCTGCGCCAGGGGCGCAAGGTCTCGACGCTGATTGCCGAGCGTTTGCCGGCGACCCTCGAACTATCGATCGCCGCCGCCGTCATCGCCTTGGCGGCCGGCATCCCGCTGGGTGTGTTCGCCGCGCTGCGCCGCGGCACCTTTTCGTCGCAGGTGGCGATGACGGTGTCGCTCCTGGGCGTATCGCTGCCGACCTTCCTGATCGGCATTCTGCTGATCCTGCTGTTCTCGGTGCAACTGAAGTGGTTGCCCAGCTTCGGCCGCGGCGACGTGGTGTCGCTCGGCGGCTGGACCACGGGTTTCCTCACCCTCGACGGATGGAAGCACTTGATCCTGCCTGCGGTCACGCTCTCGGTGTTTCAGCTGGCGCTGATCCTCAGGCTCGTGCGGGCCGAGATGCTGGAAGTGCTGCGTACCGACTACATCAAGTTCGCCCGTGCGCGCGGTCTGCCGAACCGCTCGGTGTACTTCGGCCATGCGCTGAAGAACACGCTGGTACCGGTCATCACGATCACCGGCCTGCAACTCGGCGCGCTGATCGCCTTCGCCATCATTACCGAGACGGTGTTCCAGTGGCCCGGCATGGGGCTGCTGTTCATCCAGGCGGTGCAGTTCGCCGACGTGCCGGTAATGGCGGCCTATTTGTGTCTGGTGGCGCTGATCTTCGTCGTCGTCAACCTGATCGTCGATCTGCTGTATTTCGCTGTCGATCCGCGCCTGCGCATCGAAAAGCCGGCGGGAGGGCATTGAACGTGGGCCGCGGAGCATGAATTCGACCACCGCAACGGCCGCGCCGAGTGCGCTGGCGCGCTTCTTCGATGGCGATGTCTGGTACAGCTTCAAGAACTCGCCGATGGCCATCGCGGCGGCGCTGATCGCACTCGGCTGCGTCTTCTGCGCGGTTTTCGCGCCCTGGGTGGCCCCGCACAACCCCTTTGACTTGGCCACGGTGGACCTGAGTGACGCGCGGCTGCCGCCGGCATGGGAGGCCGACGGCACGCGCAAGTACCTGCTGGGGACCGACGACCAGGGCCGCGACATCCTTTCGGCCATCATGTATGGCGCGCGCATCTCGCTGTTCGTCGGCGTCGCCTCGGTGCTGCTGTCGATGGTGGTCGGCGTCGCGCTGGGGCTGCTGTCCGGCTTTGCCGGAGGCAAGGTCGATGCGGTGATCATGCGCATCTGCGACGTGATGCTCTCGTTTCCGTCGCTGCTGGTGGCGCTGTTGATCGACGGCGTCGGCCGCGCCATCTTCCCCAACGCGCACGACACGCTGGCCTTCGGCGTGCTGATCGTCGCCATCTCACTGACCGGCTGGGTTCAGTACGCGCGTACGGTGCGCGGCTCGACGCTGGTGGAGCGCAACCGTGAATACGTGCAGGCGGCGCGCGTCATCGGCGTGCGGCCCTCGCGCATCATGTTCAAGCACGTGTTGCCCAACGTGATGGGGCCGGTGCTGGTGCTGGCCACGATCCACGTTGCCTCGGCCATCCTCACCGAGGCCACGCTGTCCTTCCTGGGCGTCGGCGTGCCGCCGACCTCGCCGTCGCTGGGCACGTTGATCCGCATCGGCAACGACTTCCTCTTCAGCGGTGAATGGTGGATCACCATCTTCCCCGGTCTGATGCTGATCCTGATCGCGCTGAGCGTGAACCTGCTGGGCGACTGGCTGCGCGACGCGCTGAATCCTCGTCTGCGCTGACATGGCACCCTTGCTCGAAGTCCGCAACCTGCGCGTCGAATTTCCGACGCGCCGCGGCACGCTGCTGGCGCTCGACGACATCAACTTCGACATCGCGCCGGGCGAGGTGCTGGGTGTCGTCGGCGAATCGGGCGCCGGCAAGTCGCTCACCGGCGCGGCCATCATCGGTCTGCTCGAGCCGCCGGGGCGCATTTCCGGAGGCGAGATCCGCCTGAATGGCCAGCGCATCGACAACCTGCCCTACGAGCAGATGCGCGCCCTGCGCGGCCGGCGCATCGGTGCGATCTTCCAGGATCCGCTGACCTCGCTGAACCCGCTCTACACCATCGGCCGGCAGTTGACCGAGACCATCCAGACCCACCTGCCCGTCAGTGCCGAAGAAGCGAGGGCGCGTGCCATCCGCCTGCTGCAGGAGACGGGCATTCCCGCGGCCGAGGAGCGCCTCGAGCAATACCCGCACCAGTTCTCCGGCGGCATGCGCCAGCGCGTCGTGATCTCGCTGGCGCTGGCCGCCGAGCCGCAGCTGATCGTCGCCGATGAACCCACCACGGCGCTCGACGTGTCGATCCAGGCGCAGATCATTTCGCTGCTGAAGCGCCTGTGCAAGCAGCATGGCGCGGCAGTGATGCTGGTGACGCATGACATGGGCGTGATCGCCGAAACCTGCGATCGCGTGGCCGTGATGTACGCCGGGCGCATCTGCGAAGTCGGGCCGGTGCACGACGTCATCCATCAACCGGCCCATCCCTACACCAGCGGGCTGATGGGCTCGATTCCGGCAATGGATGACACGCGCGAACGCCTGCTGCAGATCGACGGTGCGATGCCGCGGCTCAACGCGATCCCCGCGGGCTGCGCCTTCAATCCGCGTTGCCCCAAGGTCATGGACCGCTGCCGCCGCGAGCGGCCCGAACTCGTCGACGCCGGGCTCACGCGTGCCGCCTGCTGGCTGGCGGGAGTTGCACCATGACCGCGCTGGTGCGAGTCGAGGACCTGGCGAAGACCTTCGACGTTTCGGCGCCATGGCTCAACAGGGTCATCGAACGCAAGCCGCGGCAGTTCGTGCATGCGGTCGACGGCGTCAGCTTCACGATCCACAAGGGCAAGACACTCGCGCTGGTGGGCGAATCCGGCTGTGGCAAGAGCACGGTGGCGCGGCTGCTGGTGGGCCTGTACGAGCCGACGCGCGGCGCGGTCTTCTTCGATGGCCAGGATACGGGGGTGCTGAAGTCCTCGGCGGCGAACCTGCGCGGCCTGCGCCGCCGCATGCAGATGATCTTCCAGGATCCCTACGCCAGCCTGAACCCGCGCTGGAAGGTGCTGGACATCGTTGGCGAGCCGCTGCGTGAGCACGGTCTGTTCAGCGACACCGCCGGCCTGCGCCGTAAGGTGGGCGAATTGCTGCAGTCGGTCGGCCTGGCGGCCACCGACGTGGAGAAGTTCCCGCACCAGTTCTCCGGCGGGCAGCGTCAGCGCATCTCGATCGCGCGTGCGCTGGCCACGCAACCGGAGTTCCTGGTCTGCGACGAGCCGACCTCCGCGCTGGACGTGTCGGTGCAGGCTCAGGTGCTGAACATCATGAAGGACCTGCAGCGCCAGCAGGGCCTGACCTACCTGTTCATCTCGCACAACCTGGCCGTGGTGCGCCACGTCAGCGACCACGTCGGCGTGATGTACCTGGGGCGGCTGGTCGAACTGGCCGACAAGTCCGACCTGTTCGCGCGGCCACGGCATCCGTATACGCGCATGCTGCTGGATGCGATTCCAGACATCCACATGAGCGGCAAGGCACGCACGCCGGTGCAGGGTGAAGTGCCGAACCCGCTGAATCCCCCGACCGGCTGCGCGTTCCATCCGCGCTGCCCGCATGCCAACGCGCGCTGCTCGGCCGAGCGGCCGGTGATGATCGAAGCCCAGGGTGTGCGCGTGGCCTGCCACGCCGTGCAGGAAGGGCGGATCTAGACGCTCAGGCGCTGTCGAGCAGGCGCTCGTGCGCCAGCAGATCTTCGAGGCGTTCGCGTTCGCGGATGAGCACCGGCTTGCCATCGACCAGCAGCACCTCGGCTGCCCGCGGGCGGCTGTTGTAGTTGCTGGCCATCGACATGCCATAGGCGCCGGCCGACAGCACGGCCAAACGGTCGCCGGTCCGCAATGCCAGCTCGCGGCCGCGGCCCAGCCAGTCTCCCGATTCGCACACCGGCCCGACGATGTCCCAGGAGAGCGCCGCCGTGTCGCGCCGCTGGCAAGGTTCGATGGCCATCCACGCCTGGTACATGGCCGGACGCATCAGGTCGTTCATCGCCGCGTCGACGATGCAGAAGTTCTTGCCCGTGCCGTCGCCCGAAGGCTTCAGATACAGCACCTCGGTCAGCAGCAGGCCCGCATTGCCGACCAGCGAACGACCGGGCTCCATCAGCAGTTCGCGCTGGCCATGACCGCGCGCGTCCATGCGCTGCAGCAGGCGGCGCACCAGCTCGTCGGCCGACGGGGCGCCTTGTTCGGTGTACTGGATGCCCAGCCCCCCGCCCACGTCGACATGGTGGATCGGGATGCCTTCGGCTTCGACGGCCTCCACCAGATCCAGCAGGCGGTCCAGCGCATCCAGGTAAGGCTCGATCTGTGTGATCTGCGAACCGATGTGGCAGTCGATGCCGGCCACCTGCAGCCCGGGCAGGCTGGCGGCCCGGCGGTAACTCTGCAATGCCTGGTCGTGGGGAATGCCGAACTTGTTGTCCTTCAGCCCGGTGGAGATATACGGGTGCGTGCCGGCATCGACATCGGGGTTGATGCGCAGGCTGACCTGCGCGCGGCCGCCGCAGCTCGTCGCCTCATGCGACAGGACTTCGAGTTCCGCCTGACTTTCGACGTTGAAGCAGCGCACGCCGGCGTGCAGTGCGCGGCGCATTTCGGCGCGCGTCTTGCCGACACCGGAGAACACCACTTTCGACGCATCGCCGCCGGCCGCGAGCACACGCTCCAGTTCGCCGGCCGAGACGATGTCGAAGCCACAGCCCGCGCGGGCGAAGGTTTGCAGCACCGCCAGGCTGGGGTTCGCCTTCATGGCATAGCACAGCAGGTGCCGCCGGCCGGCCAGCGCTTGCCGGTAGGCATCCACCGCATCGAGCATCGCACGTTGCGAATACACGTACAGCGGCGTACCGAACTGCCGGCCCAGAGCGTCCAGCGAACAGCCGTCGAGCTGCAACTCGACGCCCTGGCGTACCAGGTAGGGTGATCCGGGAAGGCTCATCGCGTGGCCGGCGCCGAGGCCGCCGTAGCGGCCTGAGCTTTGGGTGCGTCGGGCAGTGTCAGCGGGCCTTTCTGGCCGCACCCTGCCGTCAGCCACACCATCGCCAGCAGGGCCACGCGCAGCGGCCGCAGGCGTGGAGACGAACGCAGGACTACACTTGATCGCAGGACGGCAGACATGCCGGGAATTCTATAGACCGATGAGCCCGATCCCCGACACCACGCTATTGAGCGATGCCGAGTACCGCCAGGTGGCCGGAGCGGTGCTCAGTGCCATCGAGGCCACGACCGACCGTTGGCTGCAGCAGGACCTGATCGACATCGACACGCAGCGCAATGGCGGCATGCTGGAACTGGTGCTCCCCGACGACAGCCGCATCATCGTGAATCTGCAGCCGCCGCTGCAGGAGATCTGGCTGGCGGCGCGCGCCGGCGGCTATCACTACCGCCACGTGAAGGGGCGCTGGCTGGACACGCGCGACGGCAGCGAATTCTTCGAGGCGCTGTCGCGCCACGCCAGCGCACAAGGCGGACGCGAGTTGCGCTTTGCCCCGATCTGAGGGCCCCACATCGGGCGCCGCCGCGAAGACGGCGGTGAGTGGCTAGCGACGGAACAGGTCGAGGATGCTGTTGCGCTCGTCGCTGGTCGGCGCCGGCGGCACCACATCCTCCAGCCCCAGGTTGCGCACGCCGGCGCCGCGGCTGAATTCCTCGAAGCTCCAGTCGCCGTCGGCGTTGGTCACGCCCTCGGGCGGCGTGGGTTCCTGCACGGGAACCCCCTTCAACGCATAGCCCATGTACTCGATCCACACCGGCAGTGCCAACCCGCCGCCGGTCTCGCGGTCACCGAGCTTGCGCGGCGTGTCGTACCCGATCCAGACCACCGCCACCAGGCTGGGGTGGTAGCCGGCGAACCAGGCGTCCATCGAGTCATTGGTGGTGCCGGTCTTGCCGAAGATGTCGCCGCGCCCGAGCGCGCGCTTGGCCGAAGCGGCGGTGCCCGAGCGTGTCACCTCCTGCAGCAGCGAGTTCATCACGAAGGCGTTGCGCGCATCGAGCACACGCAGCGAATCGTCCAGCGGTGGCGCCGCACTCTGCGACAGCACGCGGCCCTTGGTGTCGGTGATCTTGGCGATCAGGATCGGGCTCACCAGATAGCCGCCGTTGGCAAACACGCCGTAGGCCTCTGCCATCTGCAGCGGCGTGACCGAGCCGGCGCCCAGGGCCATCGTCAGGTAGGCCGGATGCTTGTTCGCCTCGAAGCCGAAGCGCGTGATCCACTCCTGCGCAAAGCCCGGTCCGATGGCCTGCAGCACGCGGATCGAGACCATGTTCTTCGACTTGGCCAGCGCCGTGCGCAGCGGCATCGGCCCTTCGAACTTGCCGTCGTAGTTCTTCGGCTCCCAGGGCTGGCTGCCGGTGGCGCCGGCATCGAAGAACAGCGGCGCGTCGTTGACCACCGTCATCGGTGTGAAACCCTTCTCCAGCGCCGCCGAATAGATGAAGGGTTTGAAGCTCGAGCCCGGCTGGCGCCAGGCCTGCGTCACATGGTTGAACTTGCTCTTGCCGTAGTCGAAGCCACCCACCAGCGCGCGGATCGCACCGGTGGTCGGATCCATCGCCACGAAGGCGCCTTCGACTTCAGGCACCTGGGTCAGCGCCCATTCGCCTTTGGCATTGCGCACGGCACGCACCACCGCGCCGCGGCGGATCTGGATTTTTGGCTCGGCCTTGTCCGACAGCCCCGAGGCCACTGGCTTCAGGCCGTCGCCGGTGACGGTGATGGTCTCGCCGTTCTGCAGCACAGCGACCACCTTGCGCGGCGAGGCCTCCGTCACCACCGCAGCCCGCAGTTCGTCGTTGTCCGGATGGTCGGCCAGCGCCTCGGCGACGCGCGCATCCATCTGGTCGGCGGCAGCCGGCAGGTCCACATAGGCTTCGGGGCCGCGGTACCACTGGCGCTGTTCGTAGTTCAGCAGGCCGCGACGCAATGCACGATAGGCGATCTCCTGGTCGGCGGCGCGCAGCGTCAGATGGACATTCAGGCCTCGTGTGTAGGCTTCGGCACCGTACTGCGAGTACACCAGCTGGCGCGCGGTTTCGACCGCGTACTCGGCATGTACCGGCACCTCGGTCTGCGGCCTGTAGCGCAGCACCTGGTTGCGCGCGGCCTCGTATTGCGCCTGGGTGATGTAGCCTTCCTCGAGCATGCGGCCGAGTACGAAGTGCTGGCGCACGGCGGCGCGCTTCGGGTTGGCGATCGGGTTGTACGCCGACGGTGCCACCGGCAGGCCCGCCAGCATGGCGGCCTCGGCGATCGTCAGATCCTGCACCGCCTTGCCGAAGTAGACCTCGGCTGCAGCCGCGAAGCCGTAGGCACGTTGTCCCAGATAGATCTGGTTCATGTACAGCTCGAGGATCTGCTCCTTGGTGAGCATGCCCTCGATCTTCAGCGTCAGCAGCAGTTCGTAGATCTTGCGGGTGTAGGTCTTCTCGGTCGACAGATAGAAGTTCTTCGCCACCTGCATCGTGATCGTCGAACCGCCCTGGCTGCGTGCGTCCCGCAGATTGGCGAGTGCGGCACGCAGCACACCTTTGGGGTCGACGCCGCCGTGTTCGTAGAAACGAGCATCTTCGGCCGAAAGCACCGCCTCCTTCAGGACCTTGGGGATCTGGTCGATCGGCGTGAAGTTGCGCCTTTCTTCACCAAATTCGCCGAGCAACACGCCATCAGCAGCGTAGATTCGCATCGGCAGTTTGGGACGGTAGTCCGTCAATCCGCTGATCTCTGGCACGTTCGGGTAGGCCACGGCCACTGCGATGCCGACGAGGATCAAAACACTCAACACACCGGCCGCCGCCAGGCCGGCGACCCACGCGATGACCCTGCCCGTACCACGCACCCATGCATTGCCGGAGCCCCGCAAGGGCAGGCGATCGGTCGAGCGTGAGGGGGTGTCGGAGCTGTTGGCGCCCATGAGGGTGGCGTTGCGGCAGGGAGTGATTATAGGAAGTCGCCCTCTTCGGGCGCCGGCAGCCGCACCGTCCACGAGGGTCTCGCCTTGGTGCCCGGACGCTGCCGCCGTGAGCTTCCGAAAGCGCAATTGCGAGATGTTTCTGGCGCTGTTCCGGGCGTCGGTGAATCACAACGACCGGCAGACTTCGCGGACGAATTTGCGTTCGTCCACAAGGGCTTTACTGCTAGGATTCAAGTAACTTATTAAGAGTGTGGCCGTGTTTTCGGCCGCGTTGGGAGCAAGGAAACGTGAGCTTTCTGAGCCAGCTTTTGGGTCAAAAGCACCCGCCGATGATCGGGTTGGACATCAGTTCTTCCAGCGTCAAGCTGGTCGAACTGAGCCAGTCCGCAAACGGCGAGCTGGTGCTCGAGCGTTTCGCCTCCGAGCCCTTCGACAAGGGCTGGATCACCGACGGCCAGATCGAAAAGTTCGACGAGGTGGCCGACGCCGTGCGCAAGGTGGTCACCAGGAGTGGCACTCGCACGCGCCAGGTCGTCATGGCGATGCCGCAATCGGCGGTGATCACCAAGAAGATCATGCTGCCGGCGGGCCTGCGCGAAGAAGAGATGGAGCTGCAGGTCGAGTCCGAAGCCAACCAGTACATTCCCTTCTCGCTGGACGAAGTCAGCCTCGACTTCTGCGTGATCGGGCCGAGTGCGACGTCCGTGGGTGACGTCGAAGTGCTGATCGCTGCGTCACGCAAGGACCGCGTGCAGGACCGCCAGGGTCTTGCCGAGGCGGCCGGGCTGAAGCCGGTGGTGCTGGACATCGAGTCGCATGCATCGCGCCTGGCGATGGGGCGCATCGTCACGGCGCTGCCCAACGAAGGCAAGGATGCGCTGGTCGCGCTGTTCGAGATCGGCGCCGACACCACCAGCCTGAAGGTGCTGCGCGACGATGAGATGCTCTACGACCGCGACCAGGCCTTCGGTGGCAGCCAGCTGACGCAGTTGATCAGCCGCCAGTACGGCTTCTCCTTCGAGGAAGCCGAAGCCAAGAAGCTGGCCAACGATCTTCCCGACGACTATGAATCGGCCATCCTCGCGCCCTTCGTCGACAGCCTGTCGCAGGAGATCGGCCGCGCGCTGCAGTACTTCTTCACCAGCACGCCGCACCACAAGGTGCACTACGTCATGCTGGCCGGCGGCACGGCCACGCTGCCGGGCTTGAAGGATCGCGTCACCGAACTGACGGGCTTCGCCTCGCAGGTGGTCAACCCATTCGACCGCATGAAGCTCGGCTCGGCGGTTCGCGAATCCAGCCTGCGGCGCGAAGCGCCGTCCTACCTGACGGCCTGTGGCTTGGCCATGCGGAGATTCGTGCAGTGATCCTGATCAATCTACTGCCGCATCGCGAAGAAAAGCGGCGCCAGCGCAAACGCGCCTTCTTCGCCACGCTGGCTGTATCGGCGCTGCTCGGCTTGGCCATCGCCGGGGGCTGGTACATGGTGCTGATGCAGCTGACCGCTGCTCAGCAGGCGCGCAACGACTTTCTCAAGACCGAAATCGCAAGGCTGGAAGCGCAGATCAAGGACATCGCCACGCTGCGCGCTGAGATCGAGGCGCTGAAGGCGCGGCAGAAGGCGGTTGAAGATCTGCAGACCGATCGCAACACGCCGGTGTACCTGCTCGATGAGCTCGTCAAGCAGACCCCGGAGGGCGTCTACCTGACGAGCATCAAGCAGAACGGCCCGGTGGTCCTGGTGACGGGCATGGCGCAGACCAACGAACGTGTCTCGGAGTTCCTGCGCAACACGCTCTACAACTCGCCCTGGCTCGAGAAGCCGGAACTGGTGGAAATCAAGACCGCCACGCCGGCACAAGGCAGTACCGGCGCGACCGGCCGCGACCAGCGCCGGCTGAACGAATTCTCCATGCGCCTGTCGCTGAAGCGACCCCAGGCGCCCGCCGCTGCATCGGCACCGGCTGCTGCGGCCAGCGTGCCGGCCGGCAAGAAGGCTTCGTGAGGCCGCGATGAAGAGCAAGGACAAACAACCCTCCTTCGATGTCAGCAGCCTGGTGACACAGGCCGCATCGCAGTTCCGCGGGCTCAATCCGAAGGAACCCGGCCAGTGGCCGATGTTGCCCAAGGCGGCGGCTTGGGTGGCCACTGCGGCGGTCGTGGTCGTCGCCTGCTGGTTCGGCCTGTTGTCGGCGGCCACGGACGACCTGCAGGCCGAACGTGACCGTGAACCGGCGCTGAAGCAGGACTACGTCAGCAAGCTGGGGCAGGCGGTCAACCTGGGTGAGTTGCGCAAGCAGAAGCTGCAGGTGCAGGAATACGTCACCCAACTGGAAAAGCAGCTGCCCGGCAAGGCCGAGATGGACGCGCTGTTGTCCGATATCAATCAGGCGGGTCTGGGTCGCGGGCTTCAGTTCGAGCTGTTCCGTCCCGGGCAGGTGGAGGTCAAGGACTATTACGCCGAACTGCCGATCGCGATCAAGGTGAGCGGCAAGTACAACGACATGGGTGCGTTCGCCGCCGACGTGGCCAACCTGTCGCGCATCGTCACGCTGCACAACCTGTCGATTGCTCCGGTGTCTGCGCGCGATGCGGGTGGCGGTGCGCTGGCGATGGAGGCGACGGCCCGCACCTACCGATACCTGGACGCCGCCGAAGTGGCCGAACAGAAGAAGGCCGCAGCAGCGAAGGCCGCGAAGGCAGCGGGAGCGAAGAAATGATGCAGCACACGAAGCTGATGCGCCTGCTGGCGGCGTCGTTGCTGCTGAGCGTGCTGGCCGGCTGCGGCGCGGAAAACGAGGAACTGCAGGACTGGATGGACCGGCAGCGACGCGAGGTCAAGCCCAATGTCACGCCGCTGACGCCGCCGAAGAAGTTCGAGGCGGAGCCCTACACCTCGCTGCAGGCGGTGGATCCCTTCAGCAACCAGAAGCTCACCGTGGCGCTGAAGCAGGAGGCCAAGCAGCCGAATTCGATGCTCGCAGCCGAACTGAACCGCCGCAAGGAACCGCTGGAAGCCTATCCGCTGGACAGCATGACGATGGTCGGCAGCGTGGCCAAGCAGGCACAGCCGTTCGCGCTGCTGCGCGTCGACAACCTGCTGTATCAGGTCAAGCTCGGCGACCACCTCGGCCAGAACTACGGCCGCATCGTCAAGATCAGCGAAACCGAGATCGTCCTGCGCGAAATCGTTCAGGACGCCGCCGGCGAATGGATCGAGCGCACCGGCAACCTGCAGCTGCAGGAGAAGGCCCGATGAAAAGCACCCTGGAGAACCGCATGATGCACAAGTGGCGCGCCAAAGTCGCCGTGTTGGCGCTAACACTCGCCGCTCCGGTGGCAGCGTTGGCGCAGAACATGATCCAGTCGATCAGCGCGTCGCAGCAGGCCGGGAGTGATGTCGTCCGCATCGAGCTGAGCGAGCCGCTGCCGGCGCTGCCGAACGGCTTTGCCGTGCAGGCGCCGCCGCGTGTGGCCATCGATCTTCCGGGGGTGGTCAACGGCATGGGCAAGAACGCCGTCGAGATCAACCAGGGCAACCTGCGTTCGGCCAACGTCGCGCAGTCGGGCGATCGGACACGGCTGGTGTTGAACCTGCGTCAGGCCGCGAACTATCGCGTCCAACTGCAGGGCAAGTCGATGATCGTGCTTCTGGACCCTGCCAGCGCGGCCGTGGCGCCGGCTGCTGGCGGTGCCAACACATCGCCGACGACCCATTTCGCGAGCGCGCAGAACGCGCAGGCACAGGGCATCCGCGAGGTCGACTTCCGCCGCGGCGCCGATGGCGCGGGCCGCGTCATCGTCGATCTGCCGAGCACGCAGGTCGGCGTGGACATCCGTCAGCAGGGACAGAGTCTGGTGGTCGAGTTCCTGCGTTCGACCTTGCCGGAGAACCTGCGCCGCCGGCTCGACGTGGCCGACTTCGGCACGCCGGTGCAGACGGTGTCCACGTTCCAGAGCGGCGATCGAGTGCGTATGGTGGTCGAGCCCAAGGGCAACTGGGAGCACAGCGCCTACCAGACCGACAACCAGTTCGTGCTCGAGGTACGGCCGATGAAGGTCGATCCGAACAAGCTGACGCAGGGGCCGGGCTTCTCCGGCGAAAAACTGTCGCTGAACTTCCAGAACATCGAAGTGCGTGCGCTGCTGCAGGTTATCGCCGACTTCACCAACTTCAACGTCGTCACCAGCGACACCGTGACCGGCACCGTCACGCTGCGTTTGAAGGACGTGCCGTGGGATCAGGCGCTGGACATCATTCTGCAGAGCAAGGGCCTGGGGGTACGCAAGTCCGGCAACGTGCTGTGGATCGCCCCGAAAGACGAACTGTCCAGCCGTGAGCAGGCCGAGCTGGAAGCGCGCCGCAAGATCGCCGATCTGGAGCCGACGCGCACCCAGGCCTTCCAGCTGAACTACACCAAGGCCGAAACCATCGCCAAGAGCCTGGTGGGTTCCGCGCTGGTGGCGCAGTCGATCGACAACGCCACCGGCCAGAACTCCGGGCGCATCCTGTCGTCGCGCGGCAGCGTGATCTTCGAGCAGCGCACGAACCAGCTCTTCGTCACCGACATTCCGTCGAAGCTCGAAGAAGTGCAGGCGATGATCGCCAAGATCGACATCCCGGTGCGCCAGGTGCTGATCGAGGCGCGCATCGTCGAGGCGCGCGACAACTGGGGTCAGAGCCTGGGCGTGAAGCTCGGCTTCGCCAACCTCGCTGGCGCGCCGACTTCGGGCCCTGGTGTGCAGGTGGGCGGCAACTATGCGGCCGTCGGTGCACAGACCGGCCAGGCGCCTCCGGTGGACTTCGCCAACACGCAGTTTGTCAACCTGCCGGCGAACACCGGCGCACTGGGCGCGGCCGCGGCCACCTTTGCGCTGTCGCTGTTCAGTGCGTCGGCGGACAAGTTCCTGAACCTCGAGTTGTCGGCGCTCGAGCAGGACGGCAACGGCAAGATCGTCTCCAGCCCACGCGTCATCACGGCCGACCAGGTGGAAGCGGTGATCGAGCAGGGTGAAGAAATTCCCTACCAGCAGGCTACTTCCAGCGGTGCGACCGCGGTGACCTTCCGGCAGGCCACGCTGCGCCTGCGTGTCGTGCCGCAGATCACGCCGGAAGGCTTCGTGCTGCTCGACCTGGACGTCAACAAGGATGCCAAGGCCCAGCCGACGCTGCAGGGCTACACCATCGACAAGAAGCACGTGAAGACGCAGGTGCTGGTCGAGAACGGCGGCACCGTGGTCATTGGCGGCATCTTCACGCAGGAGAACCTCGAGGAGATCAACAAGGTGCCGCTGCTGGGCGACATCCCCTACATGGGTTGGCTGTTCAAGAACCGCCTGCTGACCACGAAGAAGACCGAACTGCTGGTGTTCATCACGCCGAAGATCGTGACCGACCGTTCGGCCGCGCGATAACAACGCCGTACCCTACAAATGAGGAAGACTGAGATGACGGTGAAGATGCAAGACGGCACGGCTTCGGCGCTGTGGCGCGGGCTGCGCGCCGTGGCGGCAATGGGCGCTACGGCGCTGCTGATGGCCGCCTGCGGCGGCGATACGGAATGCCCCGCCTCGGCGCCATTCGAAGGGGCGCAGCCGCCGAATTGTTCGAGCTCCACGACCGCGCCGAAGGCCGCGGACCTGTCGATCTCGCTGAGCGCGCAGACATTGTCCAACGACGGCACGAACACCGTGACCGCCACGGTGACAGCGGTCGACGCGAACCGCAACGCGCTGGCCAGCATTCCGGTGACGGTGAGCGTGAACAACAGCGCGGTGGCGACCGTCAGTGGCACGGCCACCGACTCCAAAGGTGTTGTGGCGGCGCAGGTCGGCATCGGTTCGGACCGCTCGAACCGGTCGATCACGGTCACGGCCATCAGCGGTGGGCTGTCGCGCGCGGCCACCTTCCAGGTCATCGGGGCCAGCCTGACGGCCACACCACTGCCGGCGGTCATCGTCCCAGGTGCTGCAGGGCAGGTGGACTTCCGTCTGGTCGACGTCAACTCCAACCCGATGGGCGGCCAGAACATCGTCGTCAACGGCGTCAATGGCGTCGACGTCAGCGGCACCACCGACAACAATGGCAGCTACACCTACAGCTACACGGCGCCCAGCGCGGGTGGCAGCGTGGATATCCGCGCCACCGCCGGCGGCGTGTCGAAGACGCAGACCATCCTGGTGCAATCTGGCACCGGAACCATTCCGCCGGCGGGGATCGCGGTGCAATCCGCCACGCTGGCCGCGTCGCCCAGTGTGGTCCCGGTCAACACCGGCAGCACCAGCAACCGCTCCGAACTGCGGGCGCTGTTCCTGGGGGCGGGCAATGCGCCGGTCGCCAACGTGCGCGTCCGCTTCGATCTGAACGGCGATCTGAACAGCATCGGCGGCAGCCTGACCTCGGGCAGCAACGTGGTGTACAGCAACTCCAACGGCGTGGCCACGACGGCCTACGTGCCGGGCAGCCGCTTCAGCCCGACGGACGGGCTGACGGTACGGGCGTGCTGGTCGGAGAACGACTTCCCCGCCGGTACCTGTCCGAATCAGGCCTTGGCCACGTTGACGGTGATCTCCAGGCCGCTGTCGGTGTCGATCAGCACCAACGCGCTCATCGAGATCGGTCCGTCGGGTCTGGACTACATCAAGAAGTATCTGGTCCAGGTCAATGACTCGGCGGGCAATGCCAAGGCGGGTGTCCAGATCTCGCCGTCGATCGATCTCGTCCAGTACTTCAAGGGCGAATGGATCGTGGTCGGCGACAAGTGGGCGCTGAAAGTGCAGCGTGCCTCCTGCGACAACGAGGATCTGAACCGGAACGGTGTCCTGCAGGTCTTCTCCAATGGAGCCGTCGAAGATGCCAACGCGACCGGGGTGCTCGAGCCTCGGAAAGCCGACGTGAACGTCAGCTTCGTCGGTTCGTCGACCACCAACAGCGATGGTCAGGTGGTGCTGAAGATCACGTATGGCCAGAGTCTGGCTTCGTGGCTGCAGTTCAACATCCTGGTCGCGGCGGCAGGGGTAGCGGGCACGGAGGGTCGGACCAGCTACCAAGGAGTTCTGCCGGTGCTGGCCGATCACATCGCCGATCCGGACAAGGAGCCGGCGTTCCGCCTTGGCCCGTACGGCATCCAGTCGAGCCCGGTGGTCGTCACGACGACACCCGAGGGCCAGACGGGCCTGCTCTGTACCAACCCCAACTGACGTGACCATCACGCTGGTCGGCATGCCCGGCTGTGGCAAGTCCACGGTCGGGCGCCACCTGGCGCGGCACCTCGGTCTGCGGCTGGTCGACAGCGACCACGAGATCGAAGCGGATCGGCATGCCGATCCGCAACTGGTTCGAGGCTCACGGCGAGGCCGCCTTTCGCGACATCGAGGAAGAGGTGATCGCCCAGTTGTGCCGCGGCACGCAGGACCTGGTGCTGGCGACCGGCGGCGGTGCGGTGCTTCGGCCGGCCAATCGCGAGCACCTGCGCCAGGGTTCGCACGTCTTCTACCTGCGCTCCACGCCCGAAGAGCTCTTCCGTCGCCTGCGTCACGATACGCACCGGCCGCTGCTGCAGGTGGCCGACCCGCTGCGCCGCCTGCGCGAGCTGTTCCGCGAGCGGGATCCGCTTTATCGCCAGACGGCCCACTACGTCGTCGAAACCGGCCGGCCGTCGGTGCCGGCGCTGGTGAACATGGTGCTGATGCAGCTGGAACTGGCCGGCCTGGTCGACCCGCAGCAGGTGCCATCGCCGATCGACGCCGCCGTCCGCCCCGGCTGAACATCCAGGGTGCCGCCGTAAACTCGGTGGCATGACCCGCATCCCGACCCAGCAGGTGCCGGTGGATACCGGCTTCGACCGCTACGACATCCTGATCGGCGCCGGCCTGCTGGACGCCGCGTCATCCTGGCAGGGCCTGCCCCGAGCGGCGCAGGCGCTGATCGTCAGCAACACGCGCGTCGCGCCGCTGTACGCCGCTCGCCTGAGCCAGGCCCTGGCCGGGCTGTACACCACCGTGTCGGTGCTGGAATTGCCTGATGGCGAGGAGCACAAGGACTGGCCGACGCTGAACCTCATCTTCGACCGGCTGCTGGCCGACGGCTGCGACCGGAAGACGGTGCTCTATGCACTGGGCGGTGGCGTCGTCGGCGACATCACCGGTTTCGCCGCGGCCTGCTACATGCGCGGCGTGCCCTTCGTGCAGGTGCCGACGACGCTGCTGGCGCAGGTGGATTCCTCGGTGGGCGGCAAGACCGCCATCAACCATCCGGCCGGCAAGAACATGATCGGGGCGTTCTACCAGCCGCAGCGCGTGGTCTGCGACCTGGAGACGTTGCAGACGCTGCCGCAGCGCGAACTGCTGGCCGGGCTGGCGGAGGTCATCAAGTACGGTCCGATCGCCGATGCCGAGTTCCTGGACTGGATCGAGCAGCATCTCGACGCGCTGCTGGCACGCGACGCGCAGGCGCTGGCGTATGCGGTGCGCCGCAGCTGCGAGATCAAGGCCTGGGTAGTGGGTCAGGACGAGCGCGAAAGCGGCCTGCGCGCGATTCTGAACTTCGGTCACACCTTCGGCCATGCGATCGAGGCCGGGCTGGGCTACGGCGCCTGGCTGCACGGCGAGGCCGTGGCCTGCGGCATGGTCATGGCGGGTGCGCTGTCGGCCCGGCTCGGGCTCGTCCCGCAAGCCTTCGCTGATCGGCTGGCGCGCCTCATCGAACGCACTGGCCTGCCGGTGCGTGGGCCGGCGCTCGGCGTGTCGCGCTATCTGGAACTGATGCGCGTCGACAAGAAGGCCGAGGCCGGCGAGATCCGTTTCGTGCTGATCGACGCGCCCGGCCGCGCCGTGCTGCGCGCCGCGCCGGACGCGCTGGTGCGCGAGGTGCTGGACGCCTGCTGCAGCGCGCCCTGAGATGCGCGCGCTTGCACGCTGGGCCAGCGATGCTGGGCGCTCGCGCGGGCGGCGTCTGGTGGAGCCCGATCTGCAGCCCGCGCAGGCCTACCGGACCGACCGCGAGCGCATCGTCCATTGCACGGCCTTCCGCCGCCTGGTCTACAAGACCCAGGTGTTCATCAACCACGAAGGCGATCTGTTCCGCACCCGGCTGACGCATTCGCTGGAAGTGGCGCAGCTGGCGCGTGGCATGGCGCGTCAACTGCAGCTGGACGAAGACCTGGTCGAGGCCATTGCGCTGGCGCACGACCTCGGCCACACGCCCTTCGGCCATGCCGGGCAGGATGCGCTGCACGAGTGCATGCGCGAGCACGGCGGCTTCGAACACAACCTGCAGAGCCTGAGGGTGGTCGACGCACTCGAGCAGTGCCATGCGCGCTTCGACGGACTGAATCTCAGTTTCGAGACGCGTGAGGGCATCCTGAAGCACTGTTCGCGCGCGCATGCCGAGCGGCTGGAGCGCGACGAACCCGGCGGCGTCGGGCTGCGCTTCCTGCAGGGTGGGCAACCCTCGCTGGAGGCGCAGCTGGTGAACCTGGCCGACGAGATGGCCTACAACGCGCACGACATCGACGACGGCGTGCGCTCGGGGCTGGTCGATCCGGAACAGCTGCTGCAGGTACCGCTGTACCGGCAGTGCCGCGCAGCCGCGCTTGACGCCTTTCCGCCGCTGGCCGAGGCCAGTGCCCGCCGCCAGTTGTTCGACGTCGTCCGCCGTATGCGCGAGCTGCAGGCCGAGGACCTGGTGGCTACCACGCGAGCTGCCCTGCTGCGACACGTGCCGGCCGATGCCGACGCGGTGCGGCGGCTGCCGCCGCTGGTGGCCTTCAGCGTGCCGATGCATGAGGCCAGCCGCGAACTGAAGCGTTTCCTGTTCGGCGCGCTCTACCGCCATCCGCAGGTCTGCCAGACCACGGAAAGGGCCCGCCAGGTGGTGGCCGAACTGTTCGCCGCCTATCTGCGGCAGCCCGGGCAGATGCCAGCGGAACATGCCGCCCAACCCCAGCGCGAGCGCGCCGTGGCCGACTACATCGCCGGCATGACCGACCGTTTCGCGCTGCGCGAGCACCAGCGCCTGACCGGCCGGACGCTGTTCGTGGCGGCCGCCGGCTGAGCGCGATGGCGCGCCTGCCCCGCCTTGTGCTGCCCGGCAAGGCGCACCACGTGGTGCAGCGCGGGCACAACGCGCAGCCTGTGTTCGTCGACGACGAGGACCGGCGTCAGTATCTTGCGGCCCTGCGCGAGGCTGCACGCAGTCAGGCGGTGGTGGTGCATGCGTACGCGCTGCTCGACAACGAGGTGCAGTTGCTGCTGCGGCCGCCGTCCGAGATCGCACTGAGCCGCATGATGCAGGCGCTGGGGCGGCGCTACGTGGCCGGCTTCAATGCGCGCCACGGCCGCAGCGGCACGCTGTGGGAAGGGCGCTTCCGCGCCGGCGTGGTGGAGGACGGGCCCTGGTTGCTGAGCTGCTTGCGTCTGATCGACCCGTTGCCCGCGCTGCGTGCGCAGGCTGAAACGCCGCGCGCCAGCCGCTGGTCCAGTGCGCCGCATCGCCTGGGGGTGGCCCGCGACCCTCTGCTGACCGACCCGCCAGAGTATTGGCAGTTGGGCAACACGCCCTTCGAACGCGAGGCAGCCTATGGTGCGCTGCTGGAACGAGGGCTGAATGCCGAGGAGCGGCAGCGTGTCGAGCACGCGGCCAGCCAGGGCTGGGCGCTGGGCTCGCCCGCGTTCCTGGCCGAGGTCGCCGCAACGCTGGGGCGGCCAGCGCGCCCCCGTGCGCGCGGCCGGCCGCGACGCGACCCGGCGGCTTGAGTCGGCCGTCCAGCACGGAGCCACTGGCACGCATCATGCTCGCAGGGGGTGGACACCGCGAAGCCTTCGGCTGCTTCAGAAGTTGCCGACTATGTCCCCAATAAAACAGCCAACATCGTCGGCTAATCTGTAAATGATTCCGACCCCATTTTATTCTGCTTGCTTGCCATTGCTGCGCTGCGATAATCTGCGCCCCGAATTCGCCTCGGAAAGGAAAGCGCCATGAGCCATGCCCCAGATTCGACCGCGTCCCACGGTGCAACCCCCCGCGATGAGCAGGCGGCTCTGGCGCAGCACGGCCTGTACGACCCCGCGCGCGAGCGCGACGCCTGCGGCCTGGGGTTCGTGGCGCAGATCAAGGGCATCAAGTCGCACAGCATCATCCAGCAGGGTCTGAAGATCCTGGAGAACCTGGACCACCGCGGCGCGGTTGGCGCGGACAAGCTGATGGGCGACGGCTCCGGCATCATGATCCAGATCCCGGACGAGTTCTATCGCGAGGAGATGGCGGCCCAGGGCGTGCACCTGCCGCCGCCGGGCGAATATGGCGTCGGCATGGTGTTCCTGCCCAAGGAGCATGCCTCGCGTCTGGCCTGCATCCACGAACTGGAGCGCGCCATCCGCGCCGAAGGCCAGGTGCTGCTGGGCTGGCGCGACGTGCCGGTCGACCGCGAGATGCCGATGTCGCCGACGGTGCGCGCCAAGGAGCCGGTGATCCGGCAGGTGTTCATCGGCCGCGGCGAAGACGTGATCGTGCCCGACGCGCTGGAGCGCAAGCTCTACGTGATCCGCAAGACGGCGAGTGCGGCGATCCAGAAGCTGCAGTTGACGCACAGCCACGAGTACTACGTGCCCAGCATGAGCTGCCGCACGGTCATCTACAAGGGCCTGCTGCTCGCCGACCAGGTGGGCAAGTACTACCTGGACCTGGCCGACCCGCGTACGGTCTCGGCCTTCGGCCTGGTGCATCAGCGCTTCTCGACCAACACCTTCCCCGAGTGGCCGCTGGCGCACCCCTACCGCATGGTGGCGCACAACGGCGAGATCAACACCGTCAAGGGCAACTTCAAATGGATGCGCGCGCGTGAAGGCGTGATGAAGTCGCCGGTGCTGGGCGAGGATCTGGCCAAGCTCTACCCGATCAGTTTCGAAGGCCAGAGCGACACCGCCACCTTCGACAACACGCTCGAGCTGCTGGTGATGGCCGGCTACCCGCTGGCGCACGCAGCGATGATGATGATTCCCGAAGCCTGGGAGCAGCACGAGGGCATGGACCCCCGTCGCCGTGCGTTCTACGAGTACCACGCGGCGATGATCGAACCCTGGGACGGCCCGGCGGCCATCGCCTTTACCGACGGCAAGCAGATCGGCGCCACGCTCGACCGCAATGGCCTGCGTCCGGCTCGCTACATCGTCACCGACGACGACCTGGTGGTCATGGCGTCCGAGGCCGGCGTGTTGCCGATTCCCGAGAACCGCATCGTCAAGAAGTGGCGACTGCAGCCGGGCAAGATGTTCCTGATCGACTTCGAGCAGGGCCGCATCGTCGACGACGAAGAGCTGAAGAACCAGTTCGCGTTCACGAAGCCCTACCGGCAGTGGATCGAGACCGTGCGCATCCGCCTCGACTCGATTGCCGTGAAGGGCGAGGTGGGCCGCTTCGGCGCCAGCCTGCTCGACCGCCAGCAGGCTTTCGGCTATTCGCAGGAGGACATCAAGTTCCTGATGAGCCCGATGGCCCAGCTGGGCGAGGAAGGCACCGGTTCGATGGGCAACGACTCGCCGCTGGCGGTGCTGTCCGACCGCAACAAGCCGCTGTACCACTACTTCAAGCAGCTGTTCGCGCAGGTGACGAACCCGCCGATCGACCCGATCCGCGAAGCCATCGTGATGAGCCTGAACAGCTTCATCGGGCCGAAGCCGAACCTGCTGGACATCAATGCGGTCAACCCGCCGATGCGCCTGGAGGTCGAGCAACCCATTCTCGACTTCGACGGCATGGCGCGGCTGCGCGCCATCGGCGAGCACAGTTCGGGCAAGTTCAAGAGCCACGAGCTGAACATCTGCTACCCGATCGAGTGGGGTTCGGAAGGCATCGAGGCCAAGCTCGCATCACTGTGCGCCGAGAGCGTGGACGCGATCCGCAGTGGCCACAACATCCTGATCATCACCGACCGAAGCATGGATCGCGGCCACATCGCCATTCCGGCGCTGCTGGCGCTGTCGGCGGTGCACCACCACCTGGTGCGCGAAGGCCTGCGCATGACAGCGGGCCTGGTGGTCGAGACCGGCAGTGCGCGCGAGGTGCACCACTTCGCCGTGCTGGCCGGCTACGGCGCGGAGGCCGTGCACCCGTACCTGGCGCTGGAAACGCTGGTGTCGATGCACCAGGACCTGCCGGGCGCACTCTCGGCAGAAAAGGCCATCTACAACTACATCAAGGCGATCGGCAAGGGTCTGAGCAAGATCATGTCGAAGATGGGCGTGTCGACCTACATGTCCTACTGCGGCGCGCAGCTGTTCGAGGCCATCGGCCTGGACAAGCCGCTGGTCGACAAGTACTTCCGCGGCACCGCCTCGCAGATCGGCGGCATCGGCGTGTTCCAGGTGGCCGAGGAAGCGCTGCGCATGCACCGCGACGCCTTCGGCGACAGCCCGGTGCTGGCCGGCATGCTGGACACCGGCGGCGAGTACGCCTGGCGCGTGCGCGGCGAAGAACACATGTGGACACCGGATGCGATCGCCAAGCTGCAGCACAGCGCGCGTTCGGGCAAGTTCGACACCTACAAGGAATACGCGCAGATCATCAACGACCAGAGCAAGCGCCACATGACGCTGCGTGGCCTGTTCGAGTTCAAGGTCGAGCCGGCCAAGGCCATTCCGCTGGACGAAGTGGAGCCGGCCAGCGAGATCGTCAAGCGTTTCGCCACCGGCGCGATGAGCCTGGGCTCGATTAGCACCGAGGCGCACACCACGCTGGCGCTGGCGATGAACCGCATCGGCGGCAAGAGCAACACCGGCGAAGGCGGCGAGGACCCTGCGCGCTACCGCAACGAACTCAAGGGCATCCCGATCGCCTCCGGCACCAAGGTCAGCGAAGTCATCGGCGCCAAGGTCATCGCGGCCGACTACGAAATGCAGGCCGGCGACAGCCTGCGCAGCAAGATCAAGCAGGTGGCCTCCGGCCGTTTCGGCGTGACCACCGAATACCTGGTGTCGGCCGACCAGATCCAGATCAAGATGGCCCAGGGCGCCAAGCCCGGCGAAGGCGGGCAACTGCCCGGCGGCAAGGTCAGCGACTACATCGGATTCCTGCGCTACAGCGTGCCGGGCGTCGGCCTGATCAGCCCGCCGCCGCACCACGACATCTATTCGATCGAGGATCTGGCGCAGCTGATCCACGACCTGAAGAACACCAACCCGCGCGCCGATGTCAGCGTCAAGCTGGTGTCGGAGGTCGGTGTCGGCACCATCGCCGCCGGCGTGGCCAAGTGCAAGGCCGACCACGTGGTGATCGCCGGCCACGATGGCGGCACCGGCGCATCGCCGTGGTCGTCGATCAAGCACGCGGGTACGCCGTGGGAGCTGGGCCTGGCGGAAACGCAGCAGACGCTGGTACTGAACCGGCTGCGCGGCCGCATCCGCGTGCAGGCCGACGGCCAGATGAAGACCGGCCGCGACGTCGTCATCGGCGCACTGCTCGGTGCCGACGAGTTCGGCTTTGCCACTGCGCCGCTGGTGGCCGAGGGCTGCATCATGATGCGCAAGTGCCACCTGAACACCTGCCCGGTGGGCGTGGCCACGCAGGACCCGGTGCTGCGCGCCAAGTTCACTGGCAAGCCCGAGCACGTCGTCAACTACTTCTTCTTCGTGGCCGAAGAGGCGCGCCAGATCATGGCGCAGCTGGGCATCCGCAAGTTCGACGAGTTGATCGGTCGTGCCGACCTGCTCGACACGCGCAAGGGCATCGCCCACTGGAAGGCGCGCGGCCTGGACTTTGGCCGCGTCTTTCATCTGCCGCAGGTGCCGGCCGAAGTACCGCGCCGCCAGGTCGAGACACAGGACCATGGCCTGGCCAAGGCCCTGGACGTGCGCCTGATCGAGCGCTGCAGGCCGGCCATCGAGCGCGCCGAGAAGCTGCAGATCATGGAGGACGTGCGCAACGTCAACCGCAGCGTCGGCGCGATGCTGTCCGGCGAACTGGTCCGCCAGCGTCCCGAAGGCCTGCCGGACGAAACCATCTACATCCAGATGGAAGGCAATGGCGGCCAGAGCTTCGGTGCCTTCCTGGCCAGCGGCATCACGCTGTACCTGATCGGCGATGCCAACGACTACACCGGCAAGGGCCTGTCCGGCGGCCGCGTGGTGGTGCGGCCGAGCATCGACTTCCGCGGCGAAGCGACGCGCAACATCATCATCGGCAACACTGCGCTGTACGGCGCGACCAGTGGCGAGGCCTTCTTCCTGGGCGTCGCCGGCGAGCGTTTCGCCGTGCGGCTGTCCGGCGCCACCGCGGTGGTCGAAGGCACCGGCGACCACGGCTGCGAATACATGACCGGCGGCACCGTGGCGGTGCTGGGCAAGACCGGCCGCAACTTCGCCGCCGGCATGAGCGGCGGCGTGGCCTACGTCTACGACGAGGACGGCCAGTTCGCGGCGCGCTGCAACACCTCGATGGTGGCGCTGGAAAGGGTGCTGTCCGAGGCCGAGCAGAAGGCGTCGGGCGACCCCAGCGGCTGGCACCGCGGCCAGTCCGACGAGCAGTTGCTGAAGGGGCTGGTGGCCGACCACCACCGCTGGACCGGCTCGCTGCGCGCGCGTGACATCCTCGACCACTGGGCCGAGGCGCGGGGCAAGTTCGTCAAGGTCTTCCCGCACGAGTACAAGCGAGCGCTCGACCAGCGCAGTGCCGAGCGCCAGTCCGAAGCCACGATCAGCAAGGCGCGCGGCACCAGCCCCAGCACCGTGGGCGCCAAGTAAGAACGACACGCCGCGACCACAAGGAACAGCAACATGGGAAAAGTGACCGGCTTCCTCGAGTACGAGCGCATCGACGAGGGCTACGAGCCCGTGCCGCAGCGCCTGAAGACCTGGAAGGAATTCGTCATCGGCCTGAACGACGAGCAGGCCAAGGTGCAGGGTGCGCGTTGCATGGACTGTGGCACGCCGTTCTGCAACAACGGCTGCCCGGTGAACAACATCATTCCGGACTTCAACGATCTGGTCTATCGCGGCGACTGGAAGAACGCCATCGACGTGCTGCACCAGACCAACAACTTCCCGGAGTTCACCGGCCGGGTCTGCCCGGCGCCGTGCGAGGCGGCTTGCACGCTGAACGTCAACGACGACGCGGTGGGCATCAAGTCGATCGAGCACGCGATCATCGACCGTGCCTGGGCCGAGGGCTGGGTCAAGCCGCGGCCGGCGGCGGTGAAGACCGGCAAGAAGGTGGCGGTCGTCGGCAGCGGCCCGGCCGGCCTGGCCGCCTCGCAGCAACTGGCGCGCGCCGGCCATGACGTGACGCTGTTCGAGAAGAACAGCCGCATCGGCGGCCTGCTGCGCTACGGCATCCCCGACTTCAAGATGGAGAAGAGCCACATCGACCGGCGCATCGAGCAGATGCAGGCCGAGGGCGTGGTGTTCCGCACCGGCGTGCTGGTCGGCGCGCTTCCCGAAGGCAGCAAGGTCACGAACGACGCCAAGGAGAGCATCAGCGCCGAGCAGCTGCAGTCCGAGTTCGACGCCGTGCTGTTGACCGGCGGCGCTGAAGTGAGCCGCGACCTGCCGGTGCCCGGCCGCGATCTGGCCGGCGTGCACTTCGCGATGGAATTCCTGCCGATGCAGAACAAGGTCGTCGCGGGAGACAAGCTCAAGGGACAGATCCGTGCGGACGGCAAGCACGTCGTCGTCATCGGCGGCGGCGACACAGGCTCCGACTGCGTGGGCACCAGCAACCGCCATGGCGCGGCCAGCGTCACGCAGTTCGAACTGATGCCGATGCCGCCCGAGCAGGAGAACCGGCCGCTGACCTGGCCCTACTGGCCGTACAAGCTGCGCACCAGCTCCAGCCATGAGGAGGGCTGTGAGCGCGAGTTCGCCATCGCCACCAAGGAATTCGTCGGAACCAAGGGCAAGCTGACCGCGCTGCGCACCGTGCGCGTCGAGTGGAAGGACGGCAAGATGATCGAGGTGCCGGGCAGCGAAAAGGACGTCAAGGCCGACCTGGTGCTGCTGGCGATGGGCTTCGTCAGCCCGGTCGCCTCGGTGCTGGAAGCCTTCGGCGTGGAGCGCGATGCACGCGGCAATGCCAAGGCGGCCACCGACTCGGCGCAGGCCTACAAGACCAACGTCGACAAGGTTTTCGCCGCTGGCGACATGCGCCGCGGCCAGTCGCTGATCGTCTGGGCCATCCGCGAAGGGCGGCAGGCGGCACGCGCCGTCGACAGCTACCTGATGGGCCGCAGCGACCTGCCGAATTAAGGCCCACCCCCTGCGCGCTTCGCGCGCCCCCTCAAGGGGGCACCACCAGCGGACCGGCAGAGCCGGATCCGCGGTGGTCGCTTGGGAACAGAGCTGCATGGGACAATTCCGCGCTCTTTCGCAGCCCGATGCCTGAACCCCAGCCCCTGATCGAGATCGACCGCGTCAGCTTCGGCTACGACGCGTCCCGCACGATCCTGAACGATGTCTCGCTGCGTTTTGCGCGTGGCAAGGTCACGGCCATCCTCGGTGGTTCGGGCTGCGGCAAGACCACGCTGCTGCGCCTGATCGCCGGCGTGCACGCCGTGGGGCGGGGCCGCGTGGTGTTCGACGGCGAAACGGTCGACGCGGCCAACCGCGAGCAGCTGTACCGCTTGCGTCGGCGGCTCGGCATGCTGTTCCAGTTCGGCGCGCTGTTCACCGACCTGAGCGTGTTCGACAACGTGGCCTTCCCGCTGCGCGAACACGCCCGGCTGCCGGAGCCCATGGTGCGCGACATCGTGCTGATGAAGCTCAACGCCGTGGGGCTGCGCGGCGCCGCGCCGCTGCGCATCGCGCAGGTCTCCGGCGGCATGGCGCGGCGCATTGCGCTGGCGCGTGCCATCGCGCTCGACCCCGAGCTGATCATGTACGACGAACCCTTCACCGGCCTGGATCCGATCGCCACCGGCATCACCGCGAACCTGATCCGCAAGCTCAACGACGCCACCGGCGCCACCTCGCTGATCGTGTCGCACGACGTGCCCGAATGCTTCGCCATCTGCGACGAGGCCTACCTGCTGTCCGGCGGCGGCCGCGTGGTGGCCCACGGCACGCCGGATCAGCTGCGCGCGTCCACCGACCCCGAGGTGCGGCAGTTCATCGGCGGCGAGCCCGACGGGCCGGTGCGCTTCCACTATCCGGCGGCGCCGCTGGCGCAGGACCTGGGGCTGCACTGATGGCCGATGCCCTTGCCTGGCTGGGGCAAGCCACGCTCGGCTGGCTGCGAGCGCTCGGCCATTCGGCCTTCTTCTTCGTCGACCTGCTGCGCTTCTCGCCGGCCGCACTGCGGCGTTGGCCGCTGGTGCTGGCACAGATCCACCTCATCGGCAATCATTCGCTGCTGATCATCGCCGCCTCGGGCCTGGCCGTGGGTTTCGTGCTGGCGCTGCAGATGTATTACGCGCTGGTGACCTATGGCGCTACCGAAAACCTGGGTCTGGTGGTCAACCTGGCCTTGCTGCGCGAACTCGGCCCCGTGGTCGCGGCGCTGCTGTTCGCCGGCCGTGCCGGCACCTCGCTGACCGCCGAGATCGGGTTGATGAAGGCCGGCGAGCAACTGGCGGCCATGGAACTGATGGCGGTCGATCCGCGCGCGCGTGTGCTGGCCCCGCGCTTCATCGGCGGCGTCGTGTCGATGCCCGTGCTCGCACTGGTCTTCTCGAGCGTGGGCATACTTGGCGCCTATGTCGTCGCCGTGCTGCTCATCGGCGTCGATGCCGGCAACTTCTGGTCGATCATGCAGAACCGCGTGGACGTGTGGCGCGACCTGGGTAACGGCATCGTCAAGAGCATGGTGTTCGGTGTGATCTGCTCCTTCGTCGCGCTGTACCAGGGCTACGAGGCGCAGCCCACGCCGGCCGGCGTGTCCGCGGCGACCACGCGCTCGGTCGTCATTGCGTCACTGGCCGTGCTGGGCATGGATTTCATCCTCACGGCGCTGATGTTCTCCACTCCATGAACACGAGATCTACCGAAACCCTGGTCGGCCTGTTCGTGCTGCTCGGCATGGCGGCCCTGCTGTTCCTGGCGCTGAAGGCCGCGAACCTGACCAGCTTCAGCACCGAGAGCACCTATGCGCTGACCGCGCGCTTCGACAACATCGGTGGCCTCTAGGTGCGCTCGCCGGTGCGCAGCGCGGGCGTCACGGTCGGCCGCGTCACCGCGATCACGCTCGACCCGAAGACTTTCCAGGGCGTGGTCAGCATGGACATCCGTCAGGGCTTCCAGTTCCCCAAGGACAGCTCGGCCAAGATCCTGACCTCGGGTCTGCTCGGCGACCAGTACATCGGCCTCGAGGCCGGCGCCGACGAGGCCAATTTCGCGCCGGGTGCCACGATCACGCAGACACAGTCGGCACTGGTGCTGGAAAACCTGATCGGACAGCTGATCTTCAACAAGGCAGCAGAGGCCGGCGACGCGGGGGCCAAGAAGTGACGCGGTCCGGCGCGGCCTGCCGGTGGCTGCTGGGCCTGTTGTTGGCCGGGCTGTGCGCTGCTGCGTCGGCGCAGGACATGGCGCCGCAGGACAAGACGCCGCAGGACCAGGCGGCAGACGACGAAGCCGATGCCTCGTCGGCACCACCGCTGGCGCCCGACCCGTGGGAGCCGTTCAACCGCAGCGTCTTCAGGTTCAATCAGGATCTGGATGCAGGCCTGCTGTACCCGTGGGCGTCGGCCTATGTGGCGCTGGTGCCGGAACTGGTGCGGGTCGGCATCAACAACTTCTTCAACAACGCCGACGATCTCTGGTCGGCGATCAACAACCTGCTGCAGGGCAAGTTCGAGAACGCCACCGTCATGACCATGCGTTTCGCCTGGAACAGCACCTTCGGGCTGGCAGGCGTCATCGACATGGCCACGGCCTTCGGCATGCCGCGCACGCCCGAAGACCTGGGCCAGACGCTGGGCGTGTGGGGCGTCGGCACGGGCAATTTCCTGATGCTGCCCTTCTTTGGCCCGTCGACGGTGCGCGATGCCGTTGCGCTGCCCTTCGACATCGCCGCGACGCCTGCCTATGCCATCAACCAGGGCTCGTTCCGGCCGGTGACGACCGTCGTGCAGATCATCGATACGCGTGCGCAGTTCCTGGACGCCAGCAACCTGATGGCGACGATCGCGCTCGATCCCTACAGCTTCGTGCGCGACGCCTACCTGACCCGTCGTTTCAGCCAGGTCTACGACGGCAATCCGCCGTACATGCCCTCACCGGCGGTGCCGGCCAAAGACCCCACGAACTGAGCGTCACGCGGCGCGCGTCGCGACCGCGCTATCGTGGCGCCATCGAACTGCCCACCGGAGAAATCGACGATGCTCTATCGCTGGACCCTGCTGTGCATGCTGGCTTTCACCGCGCTGGGGCCGGCTCGGGCCGAGACCGCGCCCGACGAGCTGATCCGCCAGCTGTCGAACGAGGTTATCGACGCCGTCAAGACCGACAAGGCGATCCAGGCTGGCGACGTCGGCAAGATCCTGACGCTGGTCGATGCCAAGGTGATGCCGCTGGTGAACTTCCCGCTGATGACCCGCAACGCGGTGGGCCGGCGCTGGAACGAAGCCACGCCCGAGCAGCAGCAGCGGCTGCAGCAGGAGTTCAAGGCCTTGCTGGTCCGCAGTTATTCCGGCGCGCTGATGCAGGTGCGCGACCAGACGGTGGAAATGAAGCCGCCGACGCTGAAGCTGTCGGATTCGGAGGTCGAGGTGCGCACCGTGGTCGTGGGCGGCAAGGAGCCGATCCCGCTGGCCTACCGCCTGGAAAAGAGCGGCGGCAACTGGAAGATCTACAACGTCAACGTGCTCGGCTCGTGGCTGGTGGAAAACTACCGCACCGTGTTCACGCAGCAGATCAGCTCCGGCGGCATCGACGGCCTGATCGCCTATCTGGCGGAGCGCAACAAGGGCATGCCACGCAGCTGAGCGCCATGAAGCTGCCGCCCGAACTGACGCTGTCGCAGGTCGCCGCCGCATGGCAGGCGCTGCCCGCGGACGGCAGCGCGCGGATCATCGATGCGACGGCCTTGCGCGAGTTCGACACTGCGGCGCTGGCGCTGCTGCTGCAGGCCAGGCGCCTGGCGCAGGCCGGCGGCAGCCAAGCCTTCGAGGTGCGGGGGGCGCCGCCGAAGCTGGTGCAGTTGGCCCAGCTGTACGGCGTGTCCGAACTGCTGGGCCTGGCTACAGCAGCTGCTCCGGCACGAACGGACTGATCAGCATGTTCTGCAGCTGCAGCCACAGCGTGGCTTCCGGCTCCTCGGTCAGCACCACCTCCTTGTCGTCGTCCATCGACAGCCACTGCAGGTTGCCGTAGGCGTCGAGCCGCACGCGGTAGGCGCTCTGCAGCTTGCTGATGTTGACGATGCGCAGCAGCTCCTTGGCGAGCTGCGGGCTCTCGATGAAGATGCCGAGTTCGGTGTTCTGCGTGTCCGAGCGCGGGTCCAGGTTCATCGAGCCGATGAACACCGTATGCGCGTCCACCACGGCGGTCTTGGCATGCAGCCGGCCGAAGGACGAACCGAACATGCCCAGCCGCTTGCTGCGGCGCGTGCGCTCGGGGCTGAGCTCGTAGAGGTCCACGCCGGATTGCAGCAATTGCGTACGGTAGCGCGCATAACCGGTGTGCACGAGCGGCTCGTCGGTGGCCGCCAGCGAATTGGTCAGCACCACCGTCTGCACCTTGCGCTCGCCCAGCGCCTGGAAGGCCGTGATGCCCATCGGACCGGGGATCAGATAGGGGCTGGTGATCACCAGCTCGCGTTCCGCGGCCCAGATCTTCATGCGTACCTCACTGGACACGCTCATCTCGCGAGCCTCTTCGGGGCTCATCTTGTGCAGCTTGTCGGGCGGGTCGGCAAAGGCGCGCGCTGGCGCCCAGATCAGGCCGACGCGGCCGTCCTGCAGGTCTTCGCCGATCGGGCCGTAGCCCAAGGCATCCACCGGCGGCAACGTCGGCGGTGCGTGTTCGACGGCGCTGATTCGCTCGAACTCCGCAGCGGCCTCGGCGCGCGGCACCGCCGCGGGCACGATGGCCTGTACCGGATAGACGACCTCGCTGTTCCAGTACTGGTCGAAGATGCCTTGCAGCTGCGGGATGACGGCGCCGGCGATGAAGGCATCCATGTCGACGAAGTTGTTGCTCATGTTGAGCATGAAGTACTCGTCGGAAATGTTCCGCCCGCCGGCCACCGCGAACAGGCTGTCGGCAATCAGCAGCTTGTTGTGCATCCGGTGGTTGACGCGGTAGATGTCGCCCAGCGAGCCCGCGAAGCGCCCGAAGGTCGATCCGCGCAGGCAGCAGAAGGGGTTGAACAGCCGCACCTCGACGTTGGGGTGGTCGGCCAGCGCCCGCAACATGTCCTCGCTCTGGGAAGTGAACAGGTCGTCCACCAGCAGGCGTACGCGCACGCCGCGCTCGGCGGCGTCTCGCAGGCTGCGCAGCAGCAGCCGTCCTGTCGCATCGTCCTCGACGACGTAGTACTGCAGGTCCAGGCTGTGGGCGGCTCGCTGGATCAACTGGAGCCGCGCCTCCAGTGCATAAGGGCCCAGCGGCAGCAGGCGGAACCCCGACAGGTCGCCGGGCGGCGTCGATGCACGGGCGATCTGGGCCAGGTTGCCGTCGTCCTTGGGCAGCAGCGCGACCGAGGCGGGCTTGTCGCCAGCCGGCGGCAGCGTGCCGCAGCCGGCCAGCAGCACGATGGCCAGTGCCGCCGCGGCCCAGTGCCAAAGCCACCTCGCGGCAGCGGAGCCCGGGCGCTTCTGGCATGATCGCCCGCCATCCATTTCGAGGCTAGGTCTGCGCATGAAGCATGCACTCGCACTGGTCATGATGCTGGGGGCCCTGAATCTGCCGGCGCAAGCCGCCTTGGACATAGGCGATGCGGTGCCGAACTTTACTGTTCCAGCGGCACTTGGGGGCAAGACCTTCCAATACAACCTGGGGGAGTCGCTCGCCAAGGGTCCGGTGGTGCTGTACTTCTTTCCGGCAGCCTTCTCCGAAGGCTGCTCGATCGAGGCGCACCAGTTTGCCGAGGCGATCGACAAGTACGCTGCGCTGGGCGCGTCGGTGATCGGCGTGTCGGGCGACGACCTGGAACTGATCACGCGCTTCTCGGTACAGGTCTGCCAAGGCAAGTTCCCGGTGGCGGCGGACGAGAAGAAGGCGGTGATCAAGGCCTTCGACGCAGCCATGCAGACGCGGCCCGAATATGCCAACCGCATCTCCTACGTCATCGCGCCCAACGGCAAGGTGATCTACAGCTACCT
>JBGAII010000001.1:0-4107 GCA_044225625.1 Rubrivivax sp. | reverse complement strand
GCTACCTCAGCCTGAATCCGACGAAACACGTGGAGAAGACTCTGGAGGCCGTGGCGCAGTGGGCCAAGGAGAACCCGCGTCCGGGTGTGCGTTAGACTGCGCCCCATGTTCACGTCTCGCAAGCACAGGTCGCGCGACCGGGGAGCCTGGCCCTGGCGCCGCTGGCATTCCTTCGCATAGCTTGCTGCCGGCCGCGCGCCGGCACCCCCTACCGATGCAGATTCGTTGTGCCGATGCCGGCCTAGGCCCGCCGGCACGGGAATCTTCAGCAGCATAGGAATCGACGTGATCACCGAACTTGAGTTCAAGAGCCTGAGCGCGCAGGGCTACAACCGCATTCCACTCATCGCGGAAGCCTTCGCCGACCTCGAAACCCCTTTGTCGCTGTACCTGAAGCTGGCTTACGGTGCCGGCGGCGGCAAGCACAGCTTCCTGCTGGAAAGCGTCGTCGGTGGCGAACGCTTCGGCCGCTACTCCTTCATCGGGCTGCCCGCCCGCACGCTGCTGCGCGCCACCGGCTTCCGCACCGAGGTGGTGACCGACGGTGCGGTGGTCGAGGTGCACGAAGGCGACCCGCTGGCCTTCATCGCCGACTACCAGAAGCGCTTCAAGGTGGCGCTGCGCCCCGGACTGCCGCGCTTCTGCGGCGGACTCGCCGGCTACTTCGGTTACGACGCGGTGCGCTACATCGAGCCCAAGCTGGCCAAGACCGAAAAGAGCGGCGGCATCGACACGCCCGACATCCTGCTGCTGCAGTGCGAGGAACTGGCGGTCATCGACAACCTGTCGGGGCGGCTGTACCTGATCGTCTATGCGAACCCGGCCGAGCCGGAGGCCTTCTCGAAGGCCAAGCGGCGGCTGGCGGCCCTTGGCGACAAGCTGCACTACAGCGTGACCGCGCCGGCCGTGAAGCGGGGGCCTTCGCATTCGGTGGAGCGCGAGTTCGCAAAGGCGGACTACCTGGCTGCCGTGGAGCGCGCCAAGGAGTACATCGCCGCCGGCGACATGATGCAGGTGCAGGTGGGGCAGCGGCTGCGCAAGCGCTACACCGAAAGCCCGTTGAGCCTGTACCGCGCGTTGCGCTCGCTGAACCCGTCGCCCTACATGTACTTCTACGACATGGGCGACTTCCAGATCGTCGGCGCGTCGCCGGAGATCCTCGTGCGGCAGGAGTCCACGCCCGACGGCGAGAAGATCACGATCCGGCCGCTGGCCGGCACGCGCCCGCGCGGCGCGACCGTCGAGCAGGATCTGCAGTTGGAGAAGGAACTTCAGGCCGATCCGAAGGAGCGCGCCGAGCACGTGATGCTGATCGACCTGGCGCGCAACGACATCGGGCGCATCGCCAAGATCGGCAGCGTCAAGGTGACCGAGGCCTTCGTCGTCGAGCGCTATTCGCACGTGATGCACATCGTCAGCAACGTCGAGGGTTTGCTGGTCGACGGCATGAGCAGCCTGGATGTGCTGCGCGCCACCTTCCCGGCCGGCACGCTGACCGGCGCGCCCAAGGTGCGGGCGATGGAGATCATCGACGAGCTGGAGCCCGTCAAGCGCGGCATCTACGGCGGCGCCTGCGGCTACCTCAGCTTTGCCGGCGACATGGACGTGGCCATCGCCATCCGCACCGGCATCGTCAAGGACGGCACGCTGTACGTGCAGGCCGCTGCCGGCGTGGTGGCCGACTCGGTGCCCGAGCTGGAATGGAAGGAAACCGAAGCCAAGGCGCGCGCGCTGATGCGCGCCGCCGAGCTGGTCGAGGAGGGCTTCTGACATGTTGCTCATGATCGACAACTACGACAGCTTCACCTACAACCTGGTGCAGTACTTCGGCGAGCTGGGCGAGGACGTGCGCGTGTTCCGCAACGACCAGATCACGCTCGAAGGCATCGCCGACCTGAAGCCCGATCGGCTGGTGCTGTCGCCCGGGCCCTGCTCGCCGGCCGAGGCCGGCATCTGCATCGAAGCCATCCGCCACTTCCAGGGCAAGCTGCCGATCCTGGGCGTGTGCCTGGGGCACCAGTCCATCGGCGCCGCACTGGGCGGCAAGATCGTGCGGGCCAAGGTGCAGATGCACGGCAAGACCAGTGTCATCAGCACCGACCAGCGCGGCGTCTACGCCGGGCTGCCGCCGCAGTTCACGGTCAACCGCTACCACTCGCTGGTGATCGAGCGCGCCAGCCTGCCGGCCGATCTGGAGGTCAGCGCCACGGCCGACGACGATGGCGAGATCATGGGCGTGCGCCACCGCGCGCTGGCCGGCACGCACACGCCGCTGGAAGGCGTGCAGTTCCACCCCGAGTCGATCATCAGCGAGCATGGCCATGCGTTGCTGAAGAACTTCCTGGAGGCCGGGCGATGATCGTCGACCTGCGCAGCGACACCGTCACCCGGCCGACGCCGGCGATGCGCGAGGCCATGGCCCGCGCCGAGCTGGGCGACGACGTGTTCGGCGACGACCCGTCGGTCAATGCGCTGCAGGAGCAGATCGCCGCGCTGCTCGGCAAGGAGGCGGCGCTGTTCATGCCCAGCGGCACGCAGAGCAACCTGGCCGGCATCATGAGCCACTGCGGCCGCGGCGACGAGTACATCGTCGGCCAGGGTGCGCATACCTACCGCTACGAAGCCGGCGGCGCTGCGGTGCTGGGCAGCGTGCAGCCGCAGCCGCTGCCGCACCAGCCGGACGGCAGCTTAGGCCTGGCCGACATCGAAGCCGCCATCAAGCCCGACGACGAACATTTCGCGCGCAGCCGGCTGCTGGCGCTGGAGAACACCATCGGCGGCAAGGTGCTGCCGATGGCCTATCTGGCCGAAGCCGCGGCGCTGGCGCGCAGCCGTGGCCTGGCCACCCACCTGGACGGCGCGCGGCTGTTCAATGCCGCCGTCGCGCTGGGCGGCGATGCGCGCGCGAACGCGAAGGCGATCGCGGATCACTTCGACAGCGTCTCGGTGTGCTTCAGCAAGGGGCTCGGCGCGCCGGTCGGCTCGGCGTTGGTCGGCTCGAAGGCGCTCATCGCGCGCGCGCATCGCTGGCGCAAGATGCTCGGCGGCGGCATGCGCCAGGCGGGCGGGCTGGCCGCAGCGGCGTCGTATGCGCTGCAGCACCATATCGACCGCCTGGCCGACGACCACGCGCTGGCCGCGCGTCTGGCCGAGGGCATCAGCGGCATCGACGGCCTGGACGTGGTGCGCCCGCAAAGCAACATCGTCTTTGCCACCGCGCGCGACGGGCGCGGGCCGGCGTTGCTGGAACACCTGCGCTCGCAGGGCGTCCTGGCCACGGGACTGATCGGCCTGCGCTTCGTCACCCATCTGGACGTGGACCGCGCCGGTATCGAGCGCGCCGTCACTGCCGTGCGCGGCTTCTTCGAGGAACACTGACATGGCCATTTCCAACACCGAGGCGCTGACGCGCTGCATCGACCACCGCGAGATCTTCCACGACGAGATGCTGTCGCTGGTGCGCCGCATCATGAGCGGCGAAATGTCGCCGGTGATGATGGCGGCCATGCTGATGGGCCTGCGCGTCAAGAAGGAAACCATCGGCGAGATCACCGCTGCGGCGCAGGTGATGCGCGAGTTCGCCACCAAGGTGGAGGTGACCGATCGCACGCACCTGGTCGACATCGTCGGCACCGGCGGCGACAGCTCGCACAGCTTCAACATCAGCACCTGCAGCATGTTCGTGGCTGCGGCCGCCGGCGCGCGCGTCAGCAAGCACGGCAACCGCGGCGTCAGCAGCAAGTCCGGCAGCGCCGACGTGCTCGAGGCGCTGGGCGTGCCGATGACGCTCAATCCGCAGGCCATCAGCCGCTGCATTGCCGACACCGGCATCGGCTTCATGTTCGCGCCGAACCACCACCCGGCGATGAAGAACGTGGCGCCGGTGCGCAAGGAACTGGGCGTGCGCACCATCTTCAACATCCTGGGGCCGCTGACCAATCCGGCCGACGCGCCCAACATCCTGATGGGCGTGTTCCACCCCGACCTGGTGGGCATCCAGGTGCGCGCGCTGCAGCGCCTGGGCGCCGAACATGCGGTGGTGGTCTACGGCCGCGACGGCATGGACGAGGTGTCGCTGGGCGCGGCCACGATGGTCGGCGAATACAA
>JBGAII010000165.1:0-9394 GCA_044225625.1 Rubrivivax sp. | reverse complement strand
GCATGCGCTGCCCGATGACGCGGCCGACGCGCAGCGCGACGCCGAAGCCAGCGCCGCGCTGCTGCGCACGCTGGGCGGCACCGACCTGCTGGTGCTGGACCACTACCAGCGCGGTGCCGACTGGGTGACCACCGTGCGGCCGCAGGCGCGCTGCGTGCTGGTGATCGACGACCTGGCCGACCGGCCGCTGGCCGGCGACCTGCTGCTCGACCAGAACTGGCATGACGATTCCTTTGCACGTTATCAGCCCGTCTGGCCCGCCGGCGGCAGGACCCTGTTCGGCCCTGCCTACGCCTTGCTGCGCCCCGAGTTTGCTTCCGCGCGCGCGGCCCGCGGCCCGCGTGACGGCCAGCTGAAGCGCGTGGTGATCGCCTTCGGCGGCAGCGACCCCGACAACGCCACCGAGGCCTGCCTCACCACGCTGCACACTGCGCGCCCCGATCTACAGGTCGACGTGATCATCGGCAGCGGCGCGCCGCAAGGGCCCGCGGTGCGCGAGCGCTGGGCCACGGTGCCGCAGGTCGAGGTGACGATCGGCGCCCGCGACATCGCGCGCCGCTTCGCCCTGGCCGATCTCTTCGTCGGTGCCGGCGGCTCGATGACCTGGGAACGCGCCAGCCTGGGCCTGCCCGGCATCACCCTGCCGATCGCCGCCAACCAGCAGCCGCTGTGCGCGAAGCTGGCCGCCGCCGGCGAAGGCATCGACCTCGGCGGCTTCGGGCCGGACGCATTGGCCAGACTGCCTGCCGCGCTGCAAGGCCTGGCCGCGCATTTGCCTCGCTTGCGCGAAATGGGCGAGGCCCTGGCCCGCCGCTGCGACGGCCTGGGCGCGCAGCGCGTGGCCGAGGCCGTCGTTGGCCAAGTGGGCCAGGCAGGTCCAACCCGATGATGTCGAGTTGACGGCCTTCGATCGCCGCGGCGCTCAGACGCGCTCGAGCACGACCGCGATGCCCTGGCCGACCCCGATGCACATCGTCGCGAGCGCATAGCGGCCGCCGGCGGCGCGAAGCTGGTTCACCGCCGTCGTCGCCAGCCGCGCGCCGGATGCGCCGAGCGGATGGCCCAGTGCGATCGCGCCACCGTTCGGATTCACGCGCGGATCGTCGTCGCGCAGCCCCAGTTCACGCAGCACCGCCAGGCCCTGGGCCGCGAAGGCCTCGTTCAGCTCGATCCAGTCCATCTGGGCGAGCGTCAGGCCCGTGAGCGCCAGCACCTTGCGCGTCGCCGGCGCCGGGCCGATGCCCATGATGCGGGGCGGCACGCCGGCCGTGGCCATGCCGACGACACGCGCGCGGGGCGTGAGCCCGTGCCGCGCGGCGCTGGCCTCGTCGGCCAGCAGCAGGGCGCAGGCACCATCGTTGACGCCCGACGAATTGCCGGCCGTGACCGTGCCATCGGGGCGCACCACGCCCTTCAGACGCGCCAGCGCCTCCAGGCTGGTCTGCCGCGGATGCTCGTCCTTTGCGACGACCACCGCTTCGCCCTTCTTCTGGGGAATCGTCACCGGCGTGATCTCGGCGTCGAAGAAGCCTGCCCGCTGAGCGGCGATGGCCTTGGCTTGCGACGCGAGACCCATGCGGTCCTGGGCGGCACGGTCGATGCCGAACTCCGTGGCCACGTTCTCGGCGGTCTCCGGCATCGCGTCGACGCCGTAGAGCGCCAACATCCGCCGGTTCACGAAGCGCCAGCCGATGGTGGTGTCCTCGACCTTGGCCGCGCGCGAGAACGCGCTCTCGGCCTTGCCCATCACGAACGGCGCACGCGACATGCTCTCCACGCCGCCGGCGATCATCAGGCCGGCCTCGCCGCTCTTGATGGCGCGGGCGGCGGTGCCCAGCGCGTCGAGCCCCGAGCCGCACAGCCGGTTCACGGTGCTCCCCGGCACCTCCAACGGCAGTCCGGCCAGCAGGGCGCTCATGCGTGCCACGTTGCGGTTGTCTTCGCCGGCCTGGTTGGCACAGCCGTAGACCAGGTCGGTCACGGCCTGCCAGTCGACACGCGGATTGCGTGCCATCAGCGCCGCGATCGGGATCGCTCCGAGGTCGTCTGCGCGCACCGCCGACAAGGCGCCGCCGTAGCGGCCGAACGGTGTGCGGATGGCGTCGCAGATGAAGGCCTGTCGGGTCATGGTGTGCTTGCCGTCAAAAGAGCGTGGCCAGGGTGGGTGCGTCCTGCAGCGCCCAGATGCCTGCAATGAGCGCACGCGCCGCGGCCTCGCCGATGGCCGGGCCGGCCAGTTCGACCAGCTTGCCCTCCAGGTCGGCGTCGGACAGCGGCAGTTCCGGGTCGCCCTTGCGGTCGGGCTGCAGGCGCTCGAGCATGCGGCCATCGCGCAGCTGGATCCGGATGCGGGCACCGCGACGGCCCGGGAAGGCGGCATCGACTTCCGGGTCGAGCGCCTGGGTGGTGCGGTTCATCAGCGCGCGCGTTGCCGCGTCGTTGAGCTGCGCCGGCTCGAAGGCCGCGAGGCGCACGCTGCCATGCACCAGCGCGGTGGCCACCATGTAGTGCAGGCTGAACCTGGCCTGGTCGGCGTCGCGTGGGTCCCTGTGCGGCGCGATGTCCAGCGTCGCCTGGTAGACGCCCAGGTGAAGGCCCAGGATGTCGCCGTGCGTGAAACCATGCTGCTGCTGCAGCGCCAGCGCGCCGTCGATGGCGGCGAAGTTGTGGCCGCAGCCGACATGGTTCTTGAAGGTCAGCCGGGTGACGTGGAAGTCCTTGCCGAGCGTGGCGCCGATGGCCGACCAGTCGGGCCCATCGCTCATTGCCCGGCCGAGGCCGCCCTCGCCCTCCAGCACGTCGAGCGAGCTGCGCAGGCCGCGTGCCGCGAGTTGGGCGGCCAGCACGCCGGCATCGGCGGCACGCCCCGCATGCAAGGGCTTGGCCATGCTCTCCGCGCGGAAGGCCTGCTGCAGGCCGGCCGTGAAGGTGGCGGCAATGGCCAGCGCATGCGCCGTGGCGTCCTCGTCCAGCGTCATCAGGCAGGCCGCGGCCGCTGCCGCGCCGAAGCTGCCCATGGTGCCGGTGCTGTGCCAGTGACGGTAGTGCGGCCGGCCCATGACGACGCCGATGCGCGTGGAGAGTTCGTAGCCCAGCACCACGGCCCGCAGGAAAGCCGGGCCTGACGCGGCGGTCGCCTGCGCCACGGCCAGCGCGCCGGCGATGGTGGCCGCGCCGGGGTGAACCATCGCGTCGCGGAAGCTGTCGTCGAGTTCGGCGGCGTGGGCGGCAGTGCCGTTGTAGAACGCCGCCGCACGCACCGTCGCAGCACGGCCCGTGCCTTTGCCGACCAGCCGGGAGGGACCGCGGTCCAGGTCGTCGGCCAGCACCTGCTCGAGCCCTTGCACCGCCGCCATGTCCAGCCCGGGGTAGACCGAGGCGAACCAGTCGATCACCGCGCGCTGGGCGTCGTGGGCCACCTCGGGCAGCAGAGGACGGCGCGCGAAGTCGGCGGCAAAGCGTGCCAGCGTCTGCAGCGCGGTCATGGTCTGGCGCCTTCGGCCAGCACGGCCACGCCGTCGGCGGCGCGCACGCCCTGCCCCTGCGGCAAGACGAACACGGGGTTGATCTCGGCTTCGACCAGCCGTTCGCCCAGTTGCGCGGCCATGCTCGAGAACGCGACGATCGCGTCGACCAGTGCCGCGACGTCGGCCTTGGGCCGGCCGCGGAAGCCGTCGAGCAGCGGCCAGGTCTTGAGCTCCTTTGCCATCGCCAACGCATCGGCGCGACTCAGGGCCCCCGTGGTGGGCAGCAGGCGCATCGTGGTGTCCTTGAACAATTCGGCCGTCACGCCGCCCATGCCCAGCAGGATGGCGGTGCCCAGGCCATCGCGGCGCAGACCCAGGATCAGCTCGGTGCCGCCGCCCACCATCTCCTGCACCAGGAAGCGCTCGGGCCGCACGCCCGCCTTGGCCAGCACGTCGCCGGCCATCTGCTGCAGGCGCTCGCCGACGGTCTGCGGCGTCAGGCCGACCGCGACGCCACCGACATCGCTCTTGTGCGTGATCTGCGACGAGAGGATCTTCAGCACCACGCGGCCGCCGAGTTCGCGCGCGGCGGCTTCGGCCTCGGCCGGCGTGTCGACGATGCGCTCGGCCGCACACGGCACGCCGAAGCGGGAGAACAGCTGCTTGGCCTGCGCTTCGTCCAGCGAACCTTGCCACGGAGCTGGCAGTGCGATCGACGACGCGGTGCCGGCCGCGGGCTGCGCGTCGGAAGTCGCCACGAATCGGCTCACCCGGAGCATGCCGTCCAGGGCCGCGGTGCAGCTCTCGGCCGCCGCGAAGGCAGGCACGCCGCGGCGCGTCAGCAGCGCGCCGACCTCAGGAGCGTGCGGGCTCACGTAGGCGAAGACCGGCTTGTCGGTCTCGGGCAGGCAATCCTGGATCGCACCGGCCATCAGCTCCGGCTGGGCCAGGCTCGATGAACCGACGATGATCACCAGCGCGTCGTAGCTGGGGCTGGCCAGCAGCGCGCGGATCGCGCCGCGCAGCAGGTCGGGCCGCAATCCGGCCAGGGTCACGTCGATGGGGTTGCGGTCCAGCACCGCCTCGCTGCCGGTCTGCAGTGCGCGCAGCGCATCGGCGGTGGCGGCATCGGGCGCGGGCGTGTCGAAGCCCGCCACGCCCAGGTCGTCCGACACCAGCGTGCCGGCGCCGCCGGTGGACGTGAGGATGGCCACGCGATTGCCGTGCAGGCGCCGGCCGGTGGCCAGCGCGGCCGGCACGTCCAGCAGGTCGTTGAAGCTCTTCGCGCGGATCACGCCCACCTGCTTGAAGAGGGCGTCGTACATGCGGTCCGCGCCGGCCATCGCGCCGGTGTGCGACACCGCCGCTTTTGCGCCGGCTTCTGAGCGGCCGATCTTGAACGCCACCACCGGCTTGCCGGCGCGCGCGGCCTTCAGGCAGGCGGCGCGGAACTTGGCCGGATTGCGCACCGTCTCGATGTAGAGCGCGATGACCTTCGTGGCAGGATCGTCGGCCAGGTGGTCGATGAAGTCGGCCAGTTCCAGGTCCACTTCATTGCTGGTGGCGATCAGCTTGGACAGGCCGATGCCGCGCGCCGCCGCACGCGACAGCAGCGCGCCGAGGATGCCGCCGCTCTGCGACACCACACCAATGCTGCCGACCGGGAACTCGTCCATCTCCAGCGCACCCGTGGCCGACAGCACGATGGCGTCGGTGAGGTTCACCAGGCCGATGGTGTTGGGGCCGAGGATGCGCATGGAACCGGCGGCCTCGACCAACTGCTGCTGCCGGCGTGCGCCTTCCTCGCCAGTTTCCGTGTAGCCGCTGGCCAGCACGATGGCGGCCGCGCAGCCGCGGGCCGCCAGCTCGCGCACGGCCAGGTGGGCGCGCTCGGCGCCGAGCAGCACGATGGCGACATCCGGCGTCTCCGGCAGCGAAGCGATGTCGGGGTAGCACTTCAGGTCGCCGATGGCATCGGCTTTTGGATTGACCGGGTAGATGGCGCCAACGTAGCCATGCTTGCGCAGGTAGGCCACCGGGCGACCGGCAGTCTTGCCCGGGTCGGCCGAGGCGCCGATGACGGCGACGCTGCGCGGCTGGATGAGGCGGGCGATCGGGTTGTTGGCATCCACGGCATTCACTCCTGGGCCGCTGACTTTGCAAGGAAGGATTCAACTGCGGCGCGGTGCTCGCTGCTCGTGTAGCAGATGCCCTGCGCCTGGCTGCCCTGCGCGAACACGTCGTGCGACGAGAGCTCGAAGCTCTGGTTGAGGATGGTCTTGGTCAGCGCCAGCGCGGTCGACGAGGCGCGGCTCAGCTCGGCGGCCCAGGCCTGCGCATCCGCCAGCAGGTTCGCGGCGCTGGTCTTGCGATCGACGATGCCGAGCGCGAGGGCCTCGTCGACCTTCACCGGGCGGCCGGTGAAGATCAGTTCCTTGGCGCGCGCCAGGCCCACGCGGCGCGGCAGGAAGTACATGCCCCCGCCATCGGGAACGATGCCGCGCAGCACATAGCTCCACGCGAAGCTCGCCCACTCGCTGGCGATGATGAAGTCGCAGGCCAGCGCGGTGTCGGCACCCAGGCCCGAGGCCGCGCCGTTGACCGCCGCAATCACCGGCTTGGGCATGGTGTGCAGCAGGGCCTGCGTGTGGTGCACGCGCTGCTGCCGCTGCCAGCCGTTGAAGCCCACCTCGCCGGCGGGCGCGTTCATGCGCCCTTGCATGCCGCTGATGTCGCCGCCAGCGCAAAAGCCCTTGCCGGCGCCGGTGATCACCAGTGCCTTGATCGCCTTGGTGGCCACCACGTGCTCGAGCGCATGGATGAACTCCGTGCGCATGTCGTCGCTCATCGCGTTGCGCTTGTCGGGACGGTTGAAGGTGATCATCGCGATCGCCTGGTCGTCGACCTGCAGGTCGATCAAGGATTGGCTCATGGGAGGGCTCCAGTCGGTGGGCCGGTCTGTCGGCTGGGTCAGTCGGCCTTGATGTTGTTTTCCCGGACGATGCGCGACCAGCGCGCTTCCTCGGCGCGGACGTAGCGGTCCAGTTCGGCGGGGTCGCTCGCGACGACGCTCAAGCCCTCCTGCTCGATCTTCCTGGCGAAGTCCGGGCTGCGTGCCGCCTTCTTCGCCGCCGCGTTGAGCCTGGCGATGACCTCGCCGGGCGTGCCGGCGGGCGCATACAGGCCGTACCAGCTTTCCACCTGGTAGCCGGGCACGTCCTGGCCGATCGGTGGCACGCCCTTCAGCGCGGCCGAAGGGCTGGCCGAGGTGACGCCGATGGCCCTGAGCTTGCCGCTGTCGACAAAGGTCGCGACCGCGGCCGCCGTGCCGAAGATCATGTCCACCTGGCCACCCAGCAGATCGGTGATGGCCGGCCCTGCGCCGCGGTACGGCACGTGCGTCATCTGCACCTTGGCCAGGTTGGTGAACATCTCGCCGGCCAGGTGGGCCGACGTGCCGTTGCCCTGCGACGCATAGGTCAGCTTGCCCGGCTTGTCCCTCGCCGCGGCGATCACGTCCTTTACCGACTTGAAGGGACTGTCCGCCCGCACCACCAGCACGTTCGGTCCCTTGGCGATCAGGCCGATCGGCGCGAAAGCCTTGCTCGTGTCGAACGGCAGCTTGGGCACCATGCTCGGATTGACGGCATGCGCGAAGGTCGCGATGACGATGCTGTAGCCGTCGGGCGGGCTCTTGGCGACGCTGTCGGTGCCGATGATCGTGCCCGCGCCCGGCTTGTTGTCGACGATGACCGGCTGCCCCAGCTCCTTCGACATCCCGACGCCCAGGGTGCGCGCGACCAGGTCGGTGCCGCCGCCAGGGGCGAAGGGCACGACGAGGCGGACCGGCTTGTCGGGGTAGGCGGCCAGCGCGTGGGTCGAGGCCAGCGCCACCGTGGCGCTGACGACGGCGGCAAGCCGCCGCAAGAGGGTGCTGCGTGCAATCACGTTGTCTCCAATGAGCTGTGGACGATGCATCCGCGGGAGTGCTGGGGCACCTCGATTCGAGCGGCGGCTGCGTGATCCGAAGAGTAGGTGGACCACACTGAAACGTCTGCCCACGATTTTCATAGAATGGAAATCGCGATACGGGTCCAGGCCGCTGACCGGTTTCGCGGTGGCCACTTCAGGGGACGGCGATGCCTGTGGATCCGAGACGAACTTCCCCGGACAAGCCCGGCATGTCGCCAGCCAACCGCTCGCTGGAGCGCGGGGTCGAGATCCTGCGCGCGTTCAAGCCCGGTTCGGACCTGCTGGGCAATGGCGAACTGGCCGATCGCACCGGCCTTTCACGGGCGACCGTCAGTCGCCTGACCCAGACCCTCGTGGGCCTGGGGATGCTGCAGCAGGAACCCCGGCGCAAGGGCTATCGACTGGCGCCAGCGGTGCTGAGCCTGGCCCATGCCATGCGGTCCGGATCGACGATCCTGCAGGTCGCTGCGCCGCTGATGCGGGCCTTGGCAGAAAGCAAGCGCATCAACGTCGGCCTGGCTGCGCCGGATCGGGACGAGATGGTCTACCTGGAGTCGATCCGCTACAGCCGTCGAGCGGCTTTCCGCAATGTCGTTTCAGGTCAACGCGTCCCGATGGAGCTGACGTCGCTGGGGCGTGCCTACCTGGCCACGACGCCGCCGGCACGGCGCAAATTGCTGTTTGAGGTCTTCAAGGCGCGGCGTGCAACGCAGTGGCCATCGCTGCTGGCGGAGATCGAGCAGTCCACCCGGGGCGTGCGCGAGGCGGGCTTCTGCGTGGCCTCCTGGCAGCCCGAGGTGATTGCGCTCGCCACGCCGATCGCAACGACCGAGACCTGCTACTCGCTGAATGTCAGCGTGTCGACCGTGGAGAGCATGGACGCCGTGGTGGCGGCGCTGGCCGCGCCCCTGCTCGAACTGCGAGAGGCCATTGCAGACGCGCTGTCGCGACGAGTCGACGTGTGAGCCGCGCGATGAGCGATGTCACAGGTCGCATGAGCTGGGCGGCCGGCTACAGGCCGCCGGACTGCCGCTGGCGCGATTTCCCGAGCCGTCAGTGGGTTCAGGCCAGCACGGCCGGCGCGAACTCGCGGTACAGCCGCACCACCTCGTGCGTCTCGCCGCCGCGCTCGCGCGCATAGCGGTCGCGCTCGGTGAAGCGGAAGCGCTTGTGCAGCGCCAGCACCGCGGCGTTGAAGCTGAACACTTCGCAGTCGATGCGCCGGGCCTGCAGTTGCTGCTGCGCCCAGGCGATCGACTGCTCTTCCATGCCGCTCCACGCGCGCAGCTGCAGCAGTGGCTGCGGGAAGGCGTCGGGATCGAGGTAGAAGCCCCAGTCCCACACGCCAGCATCGGCTGGCTCGGTCTTGCTGCGGGTGAAGGTGACGACGCCGCAGTCGCGACCCTCGTGCACCAGGATCAGCAGATGGTGGTCGGCCGATGCCAACACACGCGCAAACCAGGCCGCATGTTCATCCGGCCCGATCAGGTGGTCGGTGAACATCACCCGCCGCACCGCCGGGTGATTGCGCCAGGCCAGCACGGTGGCGCTGTCGGCGGCCTCGGCCGGTCGCAGGCGCGTCGTCGAAGCCATCAGCGCACTTTGAAAAGGGGCACCAGCGGATCGCAACGCAATTGCTGGCGCAGCGTGCCGCTGTCCAGTGCCTTGCCGATCATCGGCAGCACCTCGCGGTACATGCCCAGCAGCTGCTGGATGTCGGTGTCGCTGTGGGCATAACTCAGATTGTGAGCGCCCAGGCACAGGATGCCGCGCTGGTGCTGCTCCTGCATCAGCAAGGTCTTGATGTCGAACACCGTCGAGCCGCGGGCGTCCTTGATGTTCAGGAAGCTCCAGGTCGGGTGGCCGCTGACCGAGAACACGTCCTCGAGCTGGTGCTCGGCAATGGTCTGCTTCAGCCCGGCCTGGATGGCTTCGCCATGCTGCGTCAGGCGCGC
>JBGAII010000164.1:0-9782 GCA_044225625.1 Rubrivivax sp. | reverse complement strand
ATCTGCGTGCCCCACACGGCGGTGGCGGCCAGTTCCTCGTTCAGCCCGGGCTGGAAGACGATGCCGGCCGCCTGCAGGCGCTTGCCGGCCTTCCACATTTCCTGGTCCACCGCGCCCAGCGGCGAGCCGCGGTAGCCCGAGACGAAGCCCCCGGTGTTCAGACCCGCCGCGGCGTCACGCGCCTTCTGCGCCAGCAGCAGCCGCACCAGCGCCTGCGTGCCGGTCATGTAGACGCGGCCTTGCGGCAGGTCGTACTTGTCTTCGAGCGTGACGTCGTGGGCCATGGGCGTCGCGGGGCGCCGGGCCACGCTATGAATTAAACAGTTACGTTGATTTTGTTTATGTCTTGTCGCATAGTCCAGTTCAATTTGCTGGCTGCAGGTATTGAACGAACTGATGGATGCACACGCCCTGCCCGCCCCGCGCTTCACGCTGCGCCAGCTGCACTACTTCGCCGCCGTGGCGCGCTGCGGGCAGATCTCGTCGGCCGCGGCCGAGGTGGGGCTCTCGCAATCCGCCATGACGCTGGCGGTGGCCGAACTCGAACGCCTGCTGGGTGCGCCGCTGCTGGAACGTGGGCGCAGCGGCGTGGCGCTGACCGCCGAGGGCCTGGTCTTCCTGCAGCACGCACACGCCGTGCTGCAGACGGCCGACGAGGCCGCCAGACTGCCCTTCAAGCGCCAGGCCGAACTGTCGGGCCGCGTCGAACTGGCCGCCACCTACACCGTGCTGGGCTACTTCCTGTTGCCGGCGCTGGCGCGTTTCAAGCAGCTGCACCCGCGTGTGCAGGTCGATCTGGTGGAACTGCCGCGGTCCGAGATCGAGCAGCGCCTGCGCGCCGGCCGCCTGCAGATGGGCGCGCTGCTGCTGTCCAACCTGGAACGGCCTGCCGGCCTGCAGCAGCGTGTGCTGGCACGTTCGCGGCGCCAGCTGTGGGTGGCGGGCGATCATCCGCTGGCCGCGCTGGGCAGCGTGCCCTGGCCGGCGCTGGCGGCGCAGCCCTACATCCTGCTGCAGGTGGACGAAGGCGAGCGCAACGCCCTGGCCTGGTGGCAGGCCACGGGCGGCCAGCCGGCGGGCTTCATCCGCACCTCGTCGATGGAGGCGCTGCGCGAGATGGTGGCGCTGGGCCTGGGCGTCACCATCCTGTCGGACATGGTGTTCCGCCCCTGGTCGCTGGACGGCCGGCGCATCCGTGCGCTGCCGCTGGACACGCACCTGCCGGTGATGGAGATCGGCCTGGCCTGGCCGGCCGCCGCAGCCGAGGACCCCTGTGTCGACGCCCTGCAGGACTTCCTGGGCCGCGCTTTCGGGGCGCCTGCGGCGGCGATCAACTCGGCGTAAACGCTATATGAACAGTTTCGGCTGTTCTGTATATTGTTCTGAGAACAGAACGCCGATCTTCCCTTGGGAGATCGTCCCCCCAGGAGCCCTCATGCACATCGACCTCAGCGGCAAGCGCGTCATCGTCACGGGCGCCTCGCGCGGCATCGGCCGCGCCATCGCACGCGGCTTCGCTGCCGAAGGCGCGCGTGTCGCGATCTGCTCCCGCACGCAGGCCGACATCGACGCCGTCGGCGCCGAACTGGCCGGCAGCGCGCAGGCGGTCATCGCCCGCGCGGTGGACGTCACCGATACGGCCGGCGTCAAGGCCTTCGTCGACGAGGTGGCCGCGGCCTGGGGCGGTGTCGACTGCCTGATCAACAACGCCGGCCAGGGCCGCGGCGGCAACCTCGACACGCTGACACCCGAACAGATCCTGGAGCACGCCAACGTGCTGCAGATGGGCCACTTCCGCTTTATCCAGGCCGTGGTGCCGCACATGCGCCAGCAGCGCTGGGGCCGCATCGTCGAGATCAACGCGCTGGCGGGCACGCAGATCACGCCCGACGGCATCCCCTCGGTGGCCAACCGTGCGGCCTGCATCGCGATGGCCAAGTCGCTGGGCATGTCGCTGCCCAAGGACAACATCCTCGTCAACACGCTGAACATGGGCTGGATAGACACCGGCCAGTGGAACCGCCACTACAAGGAAATGCCGGTGGGCACGCCGCGCGACGAGTTCGACACGATGGTGCTGAAGGTGGTGCCGCTGGGCCGCTTCGGCAAGCCCGAAGACGTGGTGGGCATGGCGATGTTCCTGTGCAGCGAATGGGCCAGCTTCATCAGCGCCGCGTCGATCGACATCGCCGGCGGCATGGGCGGGCAGATCGCCTACTACCCGACGCTGAAGCGCGAGTTCAACGAAGCGATGGCGCAGCGCCTTGGCGGTGGGACCAAGGGTGGCTGAGGTCGCCGGAGCCAGCGCGCCGCTGCGCGGCGACGTTGCTTCAGAGGCTCAATCGAGCGGCCATACGGCGTCAGACGCTCCGCTGCGCGGTCGTACAGGGTCAGACAAGCCGCTTCGCGGCCGTGTGGCCATCATCACCGGCGCCTCGTCGGGCATCGGCGAGGCCATCGCGCACGAACTGGCCGCGTCCGGCATGCACCTCGTGATCACCGCGCGCCGGGCCGACCGGCTGGCCGCGCTGCGCGCCCGACTGCCCGTGCCCTGCGCCACGCTGGCGGCCGACATCGCCGACCCCGCCACGCCGGCTGCACTGCTGGCCCTGGCGCTGCAGACCCACGGCCGCGCCGACGTGCTGGTGAACAACGCCGGCCGCGTCGTCACCGGCACGGTGGACAGCGTCGATCTCGACGAACTGGCCGCGATGACGCGCGTGAACTTCGACGCCGTGGTGCGCGCCTCCTATATCTTCGCACGCCACTTCAAGGCGCAAGGCAGCGGCGCCACCAGCCACTTCGGTTGTCGGCGCTGGCCTTGCCATTTCTTCCGCCCGATGAACGCGCCGCCAAGGCGCCGAAGTCTTCACCACCGCGCTGCGCGTGGAACTGAAGGGCAGCGGCGTGCGCGTGGGCAGCATCGCGCCCGGTAGCACCGACACCGAGATCTTCGAGCAGCTGCGTGCCCGCGCGGCGACTGCCGGCGTAGCCCTGCCCCCACCACTGGCCGCGGCCGACATCGCCGAGGCCGTGCGTTTCATGCTCGAGCGGCCGGCGCACGCCAACGTTGCGCGGATGCTGCTGGTGTCTGCTGCCGAGGGGGCCTGAAGGCCCGCCATTGCGCAGCCTTCAGGCACTCACTGCAGCCGCTCAGGCCGCGTGCTTCGCCCGCAACACGTTCAGCACCGCCAGACCACCTTCGTCCAGCACCTCTTCCGGCGTGCGCACGCTCGGCCCCAGGATCGGGCCCACCATCTCGTGGCCCCAGGTGCTCAGCTGCTCGGGGTTCAGCTCGAAGCCGTCGTCGTGCCAGGGCTCCAGCTCGACGATGTTCTCGATGGCAAATCCGCCGGGGCTGAAGTGATAGAAGGACACGTGCGGGTCCTGGCAGTGCTGGCCCAGCGTCATCTGCATCGGCAGGCCGCGCTTCTTCACGATGTCGTAGGTCTCGCCCACGTCGCGCAGGCTCTTCACGAACAGGCCCATGTGCTGCACGCCCATGCGCCCCGGGCCCATGCCGTAGGCGATGTCGTGGCTGGTCTGGTTGTTCAGGCGCGAACGGTAGAAGGCCGTGCGGCCCTTGCCGGCGCCGGCGCCGTAGTAGTGGAAGCCCATCAGCTTGACGAAGAAGTCTTCCAGTTCGGGCGGCGCCTCGGGCGTGATCAACACCACGTGCCCCAGGCCACGTGCGCCGGCGACGAAGCCGCCGTGCGGCCGGCCGGGCTGGAAGGACCGCGGCATCCACTTCTGGCCGTGAAAGAGCTCATGCTGATAACCCACCGGGTCGCGGAAGCGCACCAGGTTCTTCACACCACGCTGCTCCAGCAGCGCGGCTTCGCCGAAGCTCACTTCAACGCCATGTTCACGGAAGCGCGCGACTGCCTGTTCGAACTCGATCTTGCCCTTGGCTTCCCAGCCGATGTAGGCCACGCGGTCCGTGGCGCCGGGATGGAAGGCGAAGCGGTGGCGGCGGTCGTCGATGCGGAAGTAGAGCGAGCTCGGGTCGGACTCGGGCGTGCGCCCGATCTGGAAGCCCATGACTTCGGGGCCGTAGGTGCGCCACTCGTCGATCTTCGTCGTCTCGAAGCCGATGTAGCCGATGCCGATGATGTCCATTCCGGGGGCTTCCTCAGTGTGCTTCACGCGGGGCGGGGCGGGCCGGGCGCTCAGGCGCCGGCTTCGATGATGACGATGGCCTCGGCCGGGCAGGCCGCCGCACCTTCGCGCGCGGCCTCTTCCATGCCGGCGGGCACGGTGTCCATGGCCAGCACGACGAGGCCGTTCTCGTCGAGCGTGTAGATCTCGGGGCACATCTGGGCGCAAAGGCCGTAGCCGCAGCAACGGCTGCGGTCGGCGGTCACTCGCAGCAGGGGGCTCGTGGAAGTCATGGTGAAGGCTCCTGAGTAGCGGCGGCGTGCGCCCCTACGGGCGACGTCTGATATGAACAGTTTCGCACTGAGTGTCACTTTAAGCATCCGGGTTCACCCGCATCAGGTTTCGGCCCGGCGAAACGGCCCTGCGCCCGGCCCGCAAGACAGCCGCGCGCCGTGCAGCAGGGTTGACCCGCATGCCTGTTCACATCCGAGAATGGAATCTGATACTAGAATTAGACACGTCGTTCAAGCAACGATTCCCGCCCACCTGCCGTCCGCAGCAGCACCGATGCCCACAGCCGAACCCCAGCGCACGACGAAGCCGAGACCGCGGATGAGGCCGCCGGCCCGTCGCGCACGGCCGGCGGCGTCATCGTCAAGCCGGTGGTAAACGCGGTACGCATCCTGCGCTACCTCACGCACAAGGGTGCACCCGAGCGCGCGGCCGACATCGCGCGCCACCTGGGCATCAACCCCAGCACCTGCTTCAACATCCTGCGCACGCTGGTGGCCGAGGACGTGGTCGACTTCAACGCGCTGTCCAAGACCTACTCGGCAGGCCTGGGCCTGGCGCGGCTGGTGGAGCAGCTGGTGACGCAGGGGCAGCGCTTGCAGATGGCCCTGCCGGCGATGCGCGAGCTGGCGGCGCGCTTCGGCGTCACCGTCACGCTGTGGCGGCGCATGGGCGTGGACCGCATCGTGTTGATGCACTCGGAATCCAGCCCCACCGACCTGCACATCGACATGCCGGCCGGCCAGCGCCTGCCCGTGCTGATGGGTGCCAGCGGCCGCCTCTTCGTCGGCCGTATGGCGCTGTCGGAAGACGAGATGCGTCTGACCTTCGAGCCCATCCGCTGGGCGCGCCCGCTGTCATTCGAAACCTACCAGCGTGAGGTGAACCGCGCACGCCGCCGCGGCTGGGCGGTGGACGACGGCTACTTCTCCGCCGGCGTGCTGGCCGTGGCCGCACCCGTCTGCGACGCCAGCGGCAACATCGCCTTCACGGTCTCGGCGGTGATGATCCGCGGCCAGCGCAACGAGGCCGAGGTCGAGGTCATCGGCGACGCGCTGCGCGACCTGGGGCACAAGCTCGAGACCGTGCTGTTCTAGCCCGCCTCGGCGTTCGCCGGCACGCGCCGGCACCCGCCTCCCCGAACCCCCTGCACAAGCAAGTGTCGACGCCGGCGCGGGTCGGCGCCTGCGCCGCCACGCCGCCACGCCGATCAGGACTTTCCCTGAGTGGGCGCTTCTGCTTGCCATAAACTGAACATTCTTATTGATAGTGTCTAGTTTTGGAACTAGCATCCGGGGCAGAGACAAGTCAAACCGGCGCGGCCGCCTGCCGCGCCCTGCCCTGCAGGAGCCCAAGATGAAACTCGAAGACCTCATCCTCGTCAGCGTCGACGACCACGCCATCGAGCCGCCGAACGCCTTCGCCCGCCACATGCCCGCGAAGTACAAAGGCCGCGAACCGCGCGTGGTGCAGAAGAACGGCCGCGACGTCTGGGTCTTCGAAGAGCGCGCCACCGGCTACATGGGCCTGAACTCGGTGGTCGGCCGGCCGAAGGAGGAATACGGCATGGAGCCGCTGGGCTACGAGCACATGCGCCGCGGCACCTTCGACATCAAGGCGCGCGTCGACGACATGAACGCCAACGGCGTGCTCGGTTCGCTGTGCTTCCCCACCTTCCCGGGCTTTGCCGGCCAGCGTTTCCAGAGCTACGACGACCGCGGTGTCTCGCTGGCGGCCATCCAGGCCTACAACGACTGGCACCTGCACGACTGGTGCAACGCCGCGCCGGGCCGCTTCGTGCCGCTGATGATGGTGCCCTGGTTCGACATGCCCGCCGCTGCCGCCGAGATCGAGCGCATGGCCAAACAGGGTGTGCACGCGGTGACCTTCTCCGACAACCCCACGGTGCACGGCTACCCCAGCATCCACAACGCGCACTGGGACCCGCTGTGGAAGGCCTGCGCCGACAACGACGTCGTCGTCTGCTGCCACATCGGCACCGGCGCGAAGGCCGCGCACGCGTCCGACGAATCGCCCATCGACGCGTGGATCACCGCGATGCCGATCTCGATTGCCAACTCGGCCGCCGACTGGATCTGGGCGCCGATGTGGAAGAAGTTCCCCAAGCTGCGCATGGCGCTGTCGGAAGGCGGCATCGGCTGGATTCCCTACCTGCTGGAACGCGCCGACTTCACGCACAAGCACCACCACGCGTGGACGAACTCGAACTTCGGCGACAAGAAGCCCAGCGACATCTTCAACGAACACATCATCACCTGCTTCATCGAAGACGCCTTCGGTCTGAAGAACCTCGACGCGATCAACGTCGACAAGGTGTGCTGGGAATGCGACTACCCGCACTCCGATTGCACCTGGCCCGAGTCGGCCGACGTGTTCCACCGCCAGGCCGGGCACCTGAGCGACGAGGTCATCAACAAGATCACGCACCTGAACACGATGCGCGAGTTTTCGTACGACCCGTTTGCCATCCTGGGCCGCGAGAACTGCACCGTGGGTGCGCTGCGTGCACAGGCCAAGCACGTGAGCATCGAGCCCGCCTGCGGCATGGGCGGCGCGGCGCCACTGCGCGACGCCGAGAAGCCGGTGACCTCGGGCGACATCAACCGCATGTTCGCTGCGGCCGACGCGCAGACGGCGCTCTGAGCCCATCACGCAAGCCAAGCATGGACCTGCCGATCCGCAGCTTCCGCCACCAGCCCTTCCCGGCCGAGACGCTGGCCCTGCGTGCGCAGGTGCGCAGCTTCCTGGCCGAAGCGCTGAAAGACCGCACGCCGCTGCGCCGCAGCGATTCGTGGATGGGCGCCGACGCGGCCTTCAGCCGCGAACTCGGCCGCCGTGGCTGGGTGGGCATGACGCTGCCTAAGCGTTATGGCGGTCAGGACGCCGGGCCCTGGGCGCGTTACGTGGTCATCGAGGAACTGCTGGCCGCCGGCGCGCCGGTGGCGGCGCACTGGTTCGCCGACCGCCAGAGCGGCCCGCTCATCCTGCGCTACGGCAGCGACGCGCAGCGCGAACGCTACCTGCCCGGCATCTGCCGCGGCGAGCTCTACTTCTGCATCGGCATGAGCGAGCCGAACTCGGGCTCCGACCTGGCGTCGATACGCAGCAAGGCCGTGCGCGACGGGGATGGCTGGGTGCTGAACGGCCAGAAGGTGTGGACGACCAACGCCCACCATGCCCACGTCATGATCGGCCTCTTCCGCACCGGGGAGAAGACCGACAACCGCCACGGCGGCATGTCGCAGTTCCTCATCGACCTGCAGTCGCCCGGCATCACCGTGCGTCCCATCACCGACCTGGCCGGCGGCCGTCACTTCAACGAGGTCTACTTCGACAACGTGCGCCTGCCCGCCGATGCGCTGATCGGCACCGAAGGCCAGGGCTGGGACCAGGTGACGGCCGAACTGGCCTTCGAACGCAGCGGGCCCGAGCGCTTCCTCAGCAGCATCGCGCTGCTGCACACGCTGATCGATGCCGTGGGCCGTTGGCCCGACACCGTGCAGGCGCGCGAAATCGGCCGCCTGGTGGCACGCCTGAGCGGGCTGCGGCAGATGTCGCTGGCCGTCACGGCCGAACTGGCCGCAGGGCAGAACCCGGCCTGGGCGGCTTCGTGCGTGAAAGACCTGGGCGCCGTGTTCGAGCAGGACTTGCCCGAGATCGCGCAGGCCATCTTCGACGAAGCGCCGGCAACCGGCGGCGGCAGCGACCACGCCCAGGTGCTGGCCGCGCTGATGCAGATGGCACCTTCGTTTTCGCTGCGCGGCGGCACGCGCGAAATCCTGCGCGGCATCATCGCGCGCGGCCTGGGATTACGGTGAACACCATGCGCGACATCTTCGAATCCACCCTCGAACGCCTGCTGGGCGACCTGGTCACGCCGGCGCTGCTGCGCGAATGCGAGACCGGCGTCTGGCCCACGGCGCTGTGGTCTGCGCTGGAGGAATCCGGCTTCGCCGTCGCCGCGGCGCCGGAAGCGCTGGGCGGTGCCGGCGCCGGCTGGGACGACCTCTACGTCGTCGTGCGTGCAGCCGGCAAACACGCGCTGCCACTGCCGCTGCCCGAAGCCCTGCTGGCCAACCACCTGCTGGCGTGCTGCGGACTGGAAGCGCGCAACGAGGCGCTGAGCATCGCACCGCGCGCGGACATCGCGATGCAGGGTGGCCTGGTCAGCGGCCGTCTGCTCGACGTGCCCTGGGGCCGCCAGGCGGCCGGCGTGCTGGCGATCATCGAGGGCGTCGAACCCGCGCTGGTGCTGCTGGACCCGCAGCAAGCCCGGGTCACGGCGAAGCAGAACGTGGCCGGCGAGCCGCGCGACGATCTCGTCTTCGACGGCGCCACGCCGCTGGCCAGCGCACCGCTGCCGGCCGGCCTGTCGCCCGAATGCCTGTGGCTGGGCGGTGCGATGCTGCGCAGCGCACAGAGCGCCGGCGCGCTGGAGGCCGCGCTGGCGCAGAGCGTGCAGTACGCCACCGAGCGCGTGCAGTTCGGCAAGCCCATCGCGGCCTTCCAGGCCATCCAGCACCAGCTGGCGGTAATGGCCGAACAGGCCGGCTGCGCGGCCGTTACGGCCGAAGCCGCCTTCGTCGAATCGATGGATGGCTTCTCTCCCTTTGCCATCGCCACCGCGAAGGTGATCACCGCCGAGGCCGCGGGCGTGGTGGCCGGCATGTCTCACGCGGTGCACGGCGCCATCGGCTTCACCCACGAACACGCGCTGCAGCACCTGACACGCCGCCTGTGGTCGTGGCGCAGCGAATTCGGCAACCTCGGCCACTGGTCGCAGCGCCTGGGGCAGGCGGTATGTGCCGGCGGTGCGGCAGCGCTGTGGCCGGCCATCACTTCGGGGCATCTCGAACTGCCACCTGCCGAGAAGGCAAACGCATGAACAACCCCTTCCTGCTGATCGAACGCGAAGGCGCGGTGGTCATAGCCCGCCTGAACCGGCCCGAGACACGCAACGCGCTGACCGAGCCGGCGCACATGCAGGAGATCGAGGACCTGTGCCGCAGCATCCGCACCGACCGCAGCGTCAAGGTGCTGGTGCTGACCGGTGTGGGCTCGGCCTTCTGCGCCGGCGGCAACGTCAAGGACATGCAGCAGCGTGGCGGCATCTTCGCCGGCAGCCCGCACGAGGTGGCCGAGAGCTACCGCAACACCATCCAGCGCATTCCGCTGGCCCTGTACAACCTGGACGTGCCGGTGATCGCCGCCGTCAACGGCCCGGCTATCGGCGCGGGCCTGGACCTGGCCTGCATGTGCGACATCCGCATCGCGGCCGAGAAGGCGCTGTTCGCCGAGAGCTTCGTCAAGGTCGGCATCGTGCCGGGCGACGGCGGCGCCTGGCTGTTGCCTCGCGTGATAGGCATGCCGCG
>JBGAII010000163.1:0-9453 GCA_044225625.1 Rubrivivax sp. | reverse complement strand
CTGCAGTTGGTGATCGGCGCGATGCTGCTCGCTAGCTGCGGTGGTTCGGACGAACCGGCGGGTCGGACCGGGTCCATTGAGTCTGCAGGGTCACCGACATGCCTGGTGCCGCCAGAGGGGCCGCCGAACCCACTGGTGCCAGGCATCTATGGAGGCACGGTCCAAGGCCTTCCGGACACGAGCTTCGTACTGGTCGTCCGCAGCGCGGGCGACGGTTCAGGCGCAAGCGTCGGCTGGGTCTTCGTGGGGCCCGACCTTGCCACCCAGGCCAAGTTGATCAGGGTGGCGTGGTTGTCGAACGACGTCCAATGCACAGGCGACGGCAGGACATTCAACACCCACATGTTGGGAGGCAGCGAGTATGTCCACCTTGCTCTGGATCCCGCGGTGCCATCGCTGGGAGGTACGGTTCGGCTGCTGGATCATGCGGACACGACCTATCCAATGACCGGTGGGCCGATCGCAGGCTCGTCCTTCGACACGATGGCACGACCGCAGGTCGGCGACTTCGCCGGCACATGGGTGTTGACCGAGCTGAACGGTGCCAAGGTGGAACTCTCGATGGCAGCGGACGGCAAGTTCTCCGGTCACCATCGAGGTTGCCGATTCAGCGGCACCGCCACCGCGGACACAGAGTTGAACATGGTCTCACTGCCGGCCCGGTTCGATTCGGTCCAGACCGCTGGCTGCTCCGTGTACCACCCAGACAAGCTAGCCGTCGATGGGTTCGCTCTGCTGATACCCGCCCCCGGTGGTGGAGCGCAATTGATCGTCCGAGTCGTCTGGGGCGACGGTTGGGATGGAGTCGCAATGGAGGCGATCGGCCGGCGCTGAAGCTCAACGTACCGCGTCGGACTACGCCGCATCCGCAGGGGCCTGCTCGTTTGGTGCTGTGGGGCCAGCGGGTCCTCGGGCCGGCCCTCACGCCGCCAGCTGCTGCCGGTAGCCCTTGAGCACCTCTTCGCGCAGCACGTCCCAGATGGCCTGGTGCAGTTCGATGAAGCGCGGCTGCGTACGCACCTCGGCCACGTCGCGCGGGCGCGGCAGGTCGATGGTGAACTCGCCGATCGGGTGCGATGCCGGCCCGGCCGACAGCACCACCACGCGGTCGCTCATCGCGATGGCCTCGTCCAGGTCGTGCGTGATGAACAGCACCGCCTTCTTCTTGGCGGCCCACAGGTCCAGCACTTCGTTTTCCATCAGCTGCCGCGTCTGGATGTCCAGCGCCGAGAAGGGCTCGTCCATCAGGATGATGTCGGGGTCCAGCGCCAGCGTCTGGGCCAGGCTGGTGCGCTTGCGCATGCCGCCGCTCAGCTGGTGCGGGTAGCGGTCGCCGAAGCCGCCCAGGCCCACGCGTTTGAGCCAGTCCTCGGCCTGCCGGCGCGCCTCGGTTTCGGGCACGCCGCGGAACTCCAGCCCCGCCATCACGTTGCCGAGTGCGGTGCGCCAGGGCATCAGGCTTTCGCTCTGGAACATGTAGCCGGCACGCCGGTTGATGCCATCCAGCGGCTGGCCGAACACCTGCACCGTGACGCTGCTGGGCGCCAGCAGCCCGGCCCCCACGTTCAGCAGCGTGCTCTTGCCGCAGCCGGTGGGGCCCACCACCGAGACGAACTCGCCGTCGCCCACGGTCAGCGTCACGTCGCGCACGGCGGTGTAGCGCTGGCCCGGGTCGTCGCGGCTGACGAAGGTGCAGGCGATGCCCTGCAGCTGCAGCGCGGGCGGGTTCATCGGTCCACCCTTCGCGCTGCGCGCTGCGGAACGAGCGCTGGGGCGCGGGCCGGCGCACTCATCGGCCCACCGCCATGCGGTCGGCGTGCGCTGCGGCGGCGCTGCGCGGCTGCGTCAAGGCGCCGATGGCCCACAGCGCGGCCACCAGCGCCACGCTGCCGGCCAGCTGCTCGGCCAGCGTCATCTGGTGCACATGCCACAGGAACCAGCCGAGCCCCGCCAGCGCGCCCACGAACAGCAGCACCGCCAGTGCCGCCGCGCCGGCCGAGGCCGGCGGGTCGTAGCGCTGCACGCGCCCGATGTCGAAGTCCGGCTTCGGCCAGCGCGCGGCCACGTCGGCCGGCCGCCAGCCCGGCGGCTTGAGCCACACGCGCAGCTTGTCGGCCCACGACTGCGCACGCCAGCTGTCCAGCCACAGGTCGCGGTAGACCTGCAGGTTGGCCCACACCGGGTTGAAGCTGCGCAGCGGCGCGCGCGTGCCGTAGACCACCGGGTCGCTGTCGTCTTCTTCGACGAAGCTGCCGAACAGGCGGTCCCACAGGATCAGGATGCCGCCGTAGTTCTTGTCCAGGTAGCGCTCGTTCACGCCGTGGTGCGCGCGGTGGTTGCTGGGGCTGCAGAACCAGCGGTCGAACCAGCCGAGCTTGCCGACCTGCTGCGTGTGCACCCAGAACTGATACAGCAGGTCGATCAGCGCCACGATGCCAAACACCAGCGGCGGCACGCCGGCCACGGCCAGCGGCAGGTAGAAGATCCAGCCCAGCAGGAAGCCGCTGCTGGTCTGGCGCAACGCCGTGCTCAGGTTGTAGTCCTCGCTCTGGTGGTGCACCACGTGCGCGGCCCACAGCACGCCCACGCGGTGGCCGGCGCGGTGCAGCCAGTAGTAGCAGAAGTCGTAGCCCAGCAGCGCGCCGATCCACACCCACGCCGACGATGCCGACAGCTGGAACAGCGCCACGTGCTGGAACACCCAGGTGTACATCGCCACCTTGAACAGCGTGCCGAAGGCATCGGCCACCTGGCTCATCACGCCCAGGCCCAGGCTGCCCAGCGCGTCGTTCAGCCGGTAGGTGTTGCGCCCGCGCGCCCAGCCGATGGCGAACTCCACCGCGATGGCCAGCAGGAACACCGGCATCGCCAGCACGATGACTTGGGCACCGGTCATGGCGTGTTCAGCCCTTCGGGTACTTGGCGTTGGCCTTCTTGACGAAGTCGTTGGTGTAGACCGCGTTCAGGTCCAGCTTGGCCTTGGCGAGTTCCGGGTCGATGCTGGCCAGCGCACGGAAGGCCGTCTCGGGCCCGGCGGCGGGGATCATGCCGTCGGGCGACAACGCGCCCTTGGCCGCCAGGAAGGCGTCGATGTACACCGCGCGGTCGCCGAGCAGGTAGCTCTCCGGCACGGTCTTGATGACGTCGCCTGGCCCGGCGGCCTGGATCCACTTGTTGGCGCGCACCATCGCGTTGGTCAGTGCCTGCGCGGTATTGGGGTTCTTGTCGATGAAGGGCTGCGGCGCATACAGGCAGCCGGCCGGCATCGGCCCGCCGAAGACCTTGTCCGATTCGGCCACGATGCGCGTGTCGGAGACGATCTTCAGGTCGCCCGAACGCGCCAGCAGCGTGATCACCGGGTCGAGGTTGCTGATGGCGTCGATCTGCCCGGCGCGCATCGCGGCCACCGCGCCGTTGCCGCCGCCGACGCCGACGATGGCCACGTCGCTGGGCTTCAGCCCGGCCTTGGCCAGGATGAAATTGACCATCACGTTGGTCGAGCTGCCCGGTGCGGTGACGCCGATCTTCTTGCCCTTCAGGTCGGCCACCGTTTTGTAGTTGGGCATCGTCTTCGGGTTCACGCCCAGTACGATCATCGGCACCCGGCCCTGCAGCACGAAGGCGCGCATCGGCTGGCCCTTGAACTGCATGTTCACCGTGTGCTCGAAGGCGCCCGACACCACGTCGGCGCTGCCGCCCACCACCGCCTGCAGCGCGCGCGCGCCGCCGGCGAAGTCGACGATGGTCACGTCCAGGCCTTCGGCCTTGAAGTAGCCCAGCTGCTCGGCAATGGTCAGCGGCAGGTAGTACAGCAGGTTCTTGCCGCCCACCGCGATGGTGACCTTGGGTTTTTCGAGGCCCTGCGCGTGCAGCAGGGCCGGGGCGGCGAGGGCGGCGGCGGCGCCGATGAAGGTGCGTCGTGGGATCTTCAAGTCGTGTCTCCGGTCGGTGTCAGTGTGTGCGGGGCGTGTCCGCCATTCTGCAGCCTGGCCCGCGGCGCGGCATCGGGGTGTTCAACCATGCAGGCTATGCTCGCGGCGATGCGTTTCCTGCTGGTGGAAGACGACCCGATGATCGGCGACACGCTGCGCGCCGCGCTGCGCATGGAAGGCCATGCGGTCGACTGGGTGCGCGACGCCGCCGCGGCCCAATCGACGCTGGCCAGCGAGCGCTTCGATCTCGTGCTGCTCGACCTGGGCCTGCCGCAGGGCAATGGTCTGGACGTGCTGCGCGCGGCGCGCGGCCGCGGCGACGCCACGCCGGTGATCGTGCTGACCGCGCGCGACGGCCCCGGCGACCGCGTCGCCGGTCTCGATGCCGGTGCCGACGACTACCTGGTCAAGCCCTTCGAACTGGACGAACTCGGCGCCCGCATCCGCGCGGTGCTGCGCCGCCAGGCCGGGCGGGCGGCGCCGGTGCTGTCGCATGCCGGTGTCACGCTCGACCCGGCGACGCGTCAGGTCACGCGCGACGGCCAGCCTGTGCTGCTGTCGGCACGCGAATATGCAGTGCTGGAGCTGCTGATGCAGCGTCCGGGCGCGGTGCTGTCGCGCGCGCAGATCGAAGACCGGCTCTACGGCTGGGGCGAGGAGATCGAAAGCAACGCCGTGTCGGTCTACGTGCACCAGCTGCGCAAGAAGCTGGGCGCGGACTACATCCGCAGCATGCGCGGCGTCGGCTACTTCCTGGATGCCGGCGCCAAGGGCGGCGGCCCGTGAGGCAGGCCGTGCGGCCCGCGTCGCCCGGTCCGGACGGCAGGACACCTGGCCGATGAACTCGCTGCGCGCGCGCCTGCTGCTCGCGGTACTGGGGCTGTTCGGCGCGGCCGTGCTGCTGGTGGGCAGCATCACCTACCGCAACGTGCGCGCCGAGACCGAGGCGCTGTTCGACTACCAGCTGCGGCAGATGGCGCTGTCGCTGCGCAACCAGGGTGAGGTGGCGCCGGCCCAGGCCAGCGCGCTGGTCGACGAGCAGCTCGACTTCGTCGTCCAGGTGTGGACCTCCGACGGCCGCGCCATCTACGCCACGCGCCGCCACGAGGCGCTGCCGCAGCGCGCGCAGCTGGGCTTCGCCGACGTGCAGGTGGGCAGCGTCGTCTGGCGCAGCTTCAGCGTGGCCATGCCCGGCCGTGTGATCCAGGTGTCGCAGCCGCTCGTCATCCGCCGCCGGCTGGCGGCCGATGCGGCCTGGCGCGCGGTGCTGCCGCTGCTGCTGATCGCGCCCTTCATGGCCGCCGCCGCCTGGTGGCTGACGGCGCTGGCGCTGCGCCCGCTGCAACGCGTGGCCGCCGACGTGCGCCGGCGCGACGAACAATCGCTCGCGCCGCTGCCCGCCGACGGCCTGCCCGACGAGGTGGCGCCGCTGGTGGTGGCGCTGAACGCGCTGCTGCAGCGCCTGGGCCAGTCGTTGGAGACGCAGCGTGCCTTCGTCGCCGATGCGGCGCACGAGCTGCGTTCGCCGCTGACGGCGCTGAAGCTGCAGTTGCAGCTGCTCAAGCGCGCCGGCAGCGAGGCCGAACGCAGCGCCGCGGCCGACGCGCTGGCCGCCGGCATCGAACGCGCGGCGCGGCTGGTGGAGCAGCTGCTGGCGCTGGCCCGCAGCGAGCCCGGTGCCGCCGCTGCAGCGCAGCGACTGGACCTGAGCGAGCTGGTGCGCGAGGCCGTGGCCGACACCGTGCCGTTGGCGCTGTCGCGCGGCACGCAGTTCGAGCTGTCGGCCGGCCAGCCGGTGTGGGTCGACGGCGACGCGGCCGCGCTGCGCGTGCTGGCGCGCAACCTGGCTGACAACGCCGTGCGCTATGCGCCGCGCGGCGCGCGCGTGGAAGTGCAGGTGTCGCAGCCGGACGGCGTGCCGATGCTGCAGGTGGACGACAGCGGCCCGGGCATTCCGCCCGCCGAGCGCGAGCGCGTGTTCGACCGCTTCTACCGCCGTGGCCTCGCCGAGGAGAGCGGCAGCGGCCTCGGCCTGGCCATCGTGCGCAGCGTCGCGCAGCGCCATGGCGCGACGGTGGCGCTCGATGATTCGCCGCTGGGCGGGCTGCGTGTCACGCTGCGCTTTCCGGCCGGCGCGTGACAATCGCAGCATGAGCGAAGCCGACTCGCAGTCCGACAGCATCTACACCCGCATCGGCGGCGAGCCGGCGGTGCACGCGCTGGTCGACCGCTTCTACCAGCTGATGGACACGCTGCCCGAGGCGCAGGACCTGCGCCGGCTGCACCCCGACCTGCCGCGCGCCGCCGACAGCCTGTTCAAGTACCTGAGCGGCTGGTTCGGCGGCCCGCCGCTGTACGTGCAGGAACGCGGCCACCCGCGGCTGCGCATGCGCCACCTGCCGTTCACCATCGGCCGGCGCGAGCGCGACCAGTGGCTGCTGTGCATGCGCCAGGCGCTGGCCGAGCAGGTGGCCGATGTGCGGCTGCGTGCGGCCATCGAGCAGGCCTTCGCCGGCCTGGCCGACCACATGGTCAACAGCGCCGAGCCCGGCTGAGCGCCGCCAGCCCGCGCCGCCGGCGCGGCGCCTTCATCCTCGCTTAACGCAGCGCTAATCGGACGCTAACCGCGCCTGCCTATCTTTGCGGGCATGCGGAATGTCCCGCGAGCGCCGAAAGAACGAATCCGATGAAGACCAAGACCTTGAACACCGCCCTGGTGGCCGCCGGCGTGCTGGCCGTGGGCACGGCCGGGGCCTTCAGCCTGAATCCGGGCTGGCTCGACAAGGCCAAGGCCACAGCGGCCGCGAACACTGTCACCGCGCCGCAAGGCAGCGGCGACGTGCAGGTGGCCGCGCTCGGCGCCGCCGCCGCGCCGGCGCCCGTGCCGATGCTCGCCGGCAACGGCCAGGTGCCCAACTACCGCGGCATCGTCGAGCAGTTCGGCCCGGCCGTGGTCGGCATCACCGTGGCCGGCATGCACAAGGCCGACGCCGACGAAGCGCCGCAGCGCGGCGGCCGCGGCCTGCCGCCGGGCATGGAAGACGACCCGTTCTTCCAGTTCTTCAAGGGCATTCCCGGCTACGGCCAGGGCGGCCCGCGCGGCGGCCAGGGCGGCCAGCCGCAGCAACCGTTCCGCGGCCAGGGCTCGGGCTTCATCATCAGCGCCGATGGTCTGATCCTGACCAACGCCCACGTGGTGCGCGACGCCAAGGACGTGACCGTCAAGCTCAGCGATCGCAGTGAATACAGCGCCAAGGTGCTGGGTTCCGACCCGGTGACCGACGTGGCGGTGCTGCGCATCGAGGCCAAGGGCCTGCCGGTGGTGCGTCTGGGCGACCCCAAGGCGATCGGCGTCGGCGACCCGGTGCTGGCCATCGGCGCGCCCTTCGGCTTCGAGCAGACGGCCACGCAGGGCATCGTCAGCGCCAAGGGCCGCTCGCTGCCCGGCGACGCGGTGGTGCCGTTCATCCAGACCGACGCGGCGGTCAACCCCGGTAACTCGGGCGGCCCGCTGTTCAGCGGCACCGGCGAGGTGGTCGGCATCAACGCGCAGATCTACTCGCACACCGGCGGCTACCAGGGTCTGGCCTTCGCCATCCCCATCGACGTGGCGCTGAAGGTCAAGGACCAGATCGTCGCCACCGGCAAGGCCAGCCACGGCCGGCTGGGCGTGACGGTGCAGGACCTGAACCAGCCGCTGGCCGAATCCTTCGGCCTGAAGCGGCCGGACGGCGCGCTGGTGTCGCAGGTGGCGCCGGGCAGCGCCGCGGCGGCCGCGGGCCTGAAGCCGGGCGACGTCATCACCCACGTCAATGGCGAGGCGCTGGCGCGTTCGGGTTCGCTGTCCAGCGTGATCGGCATGTCCAAGCCGGGCGAGACGGTCAAGCTGACCGTATGGCGCGACCAGAAGCCGGTCGACCTGCAGGCCAAGCTGGGCGGCGCCACGCCGTCCGACGAAGCCGTGGCCGATGCCGGCGACGCCGCCGCGCAGGGCCCGCGCCTGGGCCTGTCGCTGCGCCCGCTGCAGCCGCAGGAGAAGAAGCAGGCCCAGCTCGACGGCGGCATGGTCGTCGAGCAGGTCACCGGCGCGGCGGAACGTGCGGGCATCGAGGCCGGCGACGTGCTGCTGGCCATCAACGGCAAGCCGGTGAATTCGATCGAGCAGATCCGCAGCGTGCTGAAGAGCCAGCCGAAGAGCGTGGCGCTGCTGGTGCAGCGCCAGGGCAACCAGATCTTCGTGCCGGTGCCGCTGGGCTGATGTCCCTTGCCGTGCAGCGCACGGCATCATCAACGGCCGCGCCCGGCAACGGGTGCGGTCTTTTCGTTTTTGCGCGCTGCGCTGCGGATGCGCGACACTGCAGCCCGCGCAGCTACACACCCCGCACGATGCAACTCACCGTCAACGGACAGCGCCACGACATCGACGTCGAACCCGAGATGCCCCTGCTGTGGGCACTGCGCGATGTGCTCGGCATCACCGGCCCGAAGTACGGCTGCGGCATTGCGCAGTGCGGCGCCTGCACGGTGCACGTCGGCGGCGCGGCGGTGCGTGCCTGCGTGCTGCCGGTGTCCGCGGTGAGCGGCGAGGTGACGACCATCGAAGGCCTGGGTACGCCGCAGGCGCCGCATCCGGTGCAGGCGGCCTGGATCGAGCAGCAGGTCGCGCAATGCGGCTACTGCCAGTCGGGGCAGATCATGGCCGCGGCGGCGCTGCTGGCGGCCACACCGAACCCCAGCGACGAACAGATCGACGCGGCGATGGCCGGCAACCTGTGCCGCTGCGCGACCTACCCGCGCATCCGCGCGGCGGTGCATGCCGCGGCCCAGCGCAAGCCGGGTCAGCCGGGCGGGCAGGGCTGACGCCATGGGACGCGTCGCCACCATCGCCCGCCGCACGTTCCTGATCGGCACCGCCGCCGTCGTCGGCGGCCTGGTCATCGGTACCGTCGCCTACCGGCGCGACCCGAAGAATCCGCTGCTCGACGGCCTGCCCGAAGGGGCAGCCACGCTGAACCCGTACGTGCGCATCGACGCCCAGGGCATCACGCTGATCACGCCGCGCGCCGACCTGGGCCAGGGCGCCTATTCGGTGCAGGCGGCGCTGATCGCCGAGGAGCTGGACCTGGCCTGGGGCGCCTTCGCGGTCGACCCCGGGCCGCCGTCCGCGGCCTACTACAACGCCACGGTCATGGCCGAGGGTTTCCCGATCGCCGCCACCAGCGACAGCTTCTTTGCCCGCACTGCGCGTGGCGGCGCCGGCGTGCTGGCCAAGCTGCTGGGCATCCAGATCACTGGCGGCTCGTCGACCGTGCCCGACGCCTTCGACCGCCTGCGCGTGGCCGGCGCGGTCGCACGCCAGATGCTGCTGCGCGCCGCCGCGCAGAGCAGCGGCGTCGATATCGCCAAACTGCAGACGAAGGACGGCCACGTGCTCGTGCCCGGTGCCGCGCCGCTGGCCTACACCGCGCTGGCGGCCGACGCGGCGAAGCTGGCCCCGCCGGACGATGTGGCGCTGAAGCCG
>JBGAII010000162.1:0-10199 GCA_044225625.1 Rubrivivax sp. | reverse complement strand
TGTTCCAGGACGTGGCCAGCGGCCGGCTGCGCTGGCTGCCGCTGGCCGACGCCGAGGCGCAGTCGGCCACCGGCCTGTACCAGCGCCTCGGCCAGCGCGCCGCGGTGGCCACCGGCGTGTTCGTGCAGTTCCTGGACCGGGCCTTCAACGAGTGGGTGGCGCTGCCATGAAGGCGAATGCCTGCCGCGGGTCATGGCAGCCGTGCGGCGTCGAATCGAGGAGCCCGCGCTCCGCATCACGATCGACAGCGAGCCGGGCGCCCACGTTCGACGCCGAGCAGCCGCATCTTGCGCTCGGCGCGGTCGAAGGCCTCGTCGGTCTCGGCCTTCACGACGTCGTTCTTGGCGCACGGCCGCGACAGGGTCGCCCACTCGCCGTGCACGCATCTCAGGCTCGTATCCCGGACCGCAGATGAGCCGAGGTCGCTTCTGGCTGGAGCGCATCGACCCGGATCGGTCGCGCCGCTACAAGGGACTGCGGCTCGTTGCGGCTTACGGGTTGGGTGCGTGGCTGGGCTCGCTGCTGAGCCCTGCGCTCGGCAGCGGTGCGAGTGCTTCGCTGGCGCTCGTCACGGGCAACTTCGCGCTTTGGGCCAGCGTGTCCGAAAGCCGGGTGCAGCGTGCGCACGCCGCGCTGGATCTCGTGCTGCTGTGTGCGGCAGCGACCCTCGGCGCGCTGCTGTTCATCGCCCTGCTGCCCTGGCTGAACCGGATCGGGCCCTCGGGTCCGGAACTCACGCTCGTGACCGGCGCCTTCCTCGCCGGCTCGCTCAAGCGCTTCGGACTGCTCGGTGCGGGCGTGGGCTCGCAGCTGTACATCGGTCAGCTGCTGGCCTACGGCACCGGGCTCACCGGCGCGGACGTTCCGGCCGTGCTGCTGGCAGGGCTGGCTGCGGCGGTGGCCACGCTGCTGCCACGGGCGCTCATCGGTCCGGCGCACCAGCCGCTGCCGCCGCCGGCGCCAAGCATCCTGTCCACCGGCATCCGCGGCATACCAGGCGAACTCGCCATGGGGCTTCAGGCGGCCATTGGCGCGTTGGCGGTGGTGGTGCTCGACGCCGCCTTCCATCTGCAGCAGCCGGCGTGGGCCATCACGGCCTGCACTTACGTGATCGCGGGCACGGCCAGCGGCACGGCGTTGCGGGTGCGACAGCGCATTCTCGGCACCTGGGTCGGCGTGCTGCTCGCGTTGGCCTGCCTTCCCATCGCAGAACAAGTGCCGCTGCTGGCCTGGTCCGCGGCCGCAGTCGCGATGGTCCTCTACGCGCTGACGCTGCCCGATCGCTACGACATCCCGTGCGGCGCCTTTGCCTTCACGCTCGTGCTGACCCTGGCCGCCAGTGGCGAGCACTCGGTGCCGCTGCTGGCCTCGCGGGCTTGGGAAACGACGTTGGGCGGCGCCCTCGGTTTGCTCTCGGCACGGTTCGTCATGCCGCTGAAGCCTGGCCGGACCAAGACCTGAGCCGGGCTGGCAGGGCTTCGGCAACGTGCCGGCTGACCGATGCGCAACTTCGGCGCATGGAGTGCAGCGGATCGCATGCCGACCGGCCCGACAATGTGCATTTCCGGCAGCAAAGGCAGACGGTGATGGAGCGCACGGGCGGCGAGCTGGTTCAGGACTTTCTCGCGACCTTCGAGATCCCCTATGTCTTCGGCAATCCGGGCACGACCGAGACCACCTTTCTGGCGGCGGTGGCCGCCTCGAAGGCGAGCTACGTGCTTGCGTTGCATGAATCCAGCGCCGTCGGCATCGCCGCGGGTCATGCGCTGATCACCGGCAAGCCGGCGGTGGTGAGCCTGCACACCTATCCGGGCCTGGCCAACGGCATGTTCAACATGCGCAATGCGCTGATGTCCGGCATTCCGCTGCTGGTGATCAACGGCCAGCAGGATTCGCGCTTCCTGATCCACAACCCGGTGCTCGGCGCGCCGAACACCCGGCTGGCGGAGACGGCCACCAAGTACGCCTACGAGGTGAGCCGCGCCGACGACATCGCCGTCGCGCTGCAGCGCTGCTACCTGCAGGCGCGGCTGCAGCCGCCGGGGCCGGTGTTCCTGTCGCTGCCGATGGACTTCATGCTCGAGCGCACGGCGCACACCCGCTTCAGGAAGACGCAGATCGTCGACGACGGGGTGCCGCGCACGCTGGGCGAGGTGGTGCGTGCGCTGGCCGCCGTGCCGACCGGCGGCCTGGCGATCGTCGCCGACTATGCGGCCGCGGCGGCGCAGGGGTCGCAGGCGCTGAGCCGCATTGCCAGCGCGCTGGGCGCGGACCTGTACGCCGCACCGTTCCACGTGCAGGGCACGGTGGACCCGCTGCACCCCAACTTCCGTGGGCAACTGCCGCCGACCACGCGCGAGATCGGCGACATCCTCGGCAAGTACCAGACGCTGCTGCTGGTCGGCGAGAAGATCGACACCTTCACCTACAACGGCGGTGCGGCCGTGCCGGATGCGCTGCAGGTCATCCAGCTGGCCCCGGCGACCAGCCAGCTCGGCTTCGACTACCCCTGCGACATGGCCGTGCTCGGTGATGTCGGCGCCACGCTGGAGGCGATTGCCGCGGCGCTGGGCAGCGCCAGCGCCGGCGGGGCGGCACGCGACGGTGCGGCGGCGGTGGCGGCGCTCGAAGCCAAGTATCCCGCCACCGGCCCGCGCGCCAGCGACGCGCTGATCCTGGGCGTGCTGCAGCAGCTGGACCGCGACACCCACGTGATCACCGAGGGCTCGTCCGAGGACGCGATCGTGCAGGACATGGCGGTCGCGCTGGGCTTCGGCCACGTGCATTTCTCGCCGCGCGGCGGCGGCCTCGGCTGGGCCATGCCGCTGGGCGTGGGCATCGGCCTGGCCACCGGCCGCCATGCCGTGTGCTTCGTCGGCGACGGCGGCAGCCTGTTCTCGATCCACGCGATCTGGACCGCGGCCCGCTACCGCATCCCGTCGATCTTCATCTGCTTCGTCAACCACGAGTACCGGCTGCTGAAGGACCTGTGGTGCAACGCCATGGGCACGACGCTGCAGACCACGCATTTCGTCGGCCTGGACTTCGACGACCCCGACGTGGATGTGCTGAAGATCGCCGAAGGCCTGGGTGCGCGCTGCGGCAGGATCACCAGCCTGGACTCGATCGGCGAGGTGCTGGCGCAGGCGCTGGCCCATGCGGGGCCGAGCTTCATCGTCATCGACCGCGAACCTTGACCGGGAGCCGCGATGCTCACGCTCTATTCCTACCCCACGCTGTTCGGCGTGGCCGACAACAACGGCTACGGTCTGAAGGTCTATGCCTTCCTGCGGCTCGTCGGGCTGCCGTTCAGGCACGAGCATGTCTTCGACGCCTCGAAGGCGCCGCGCTCGCAGCTGCCCTACATCGACGACGATGGCCAGATCGTCGGCGACAGCGGCGTGATCCTGGAGTACCTGACGCGCAAGTACCGGCTCACGCTCGATGCCGGTCTGACCGATGCCCAGCGCAACACGGATCTGCTGATCACGCGATTGCTCGACGACCTGTACTGGGTGATGTCCTACTCGCGCTGGAAGGACGAGCGCTACTGGCCGGCGTTTCGCGACGCACTGCAGCGCGAACACCCGCAGCTCAGCGACAGCGCGCTGCTCGACGCCAAGGCCTACAACGCCAACCGCTATCACTGGCAGGGCATCGGCCGCTATGCGCCCGACGAGGCCATGGCGCGCGGTGTGGCGGACCTGAAGGTGCTGGCCGGCCTGTTGAGGGAGAGCGACTTCGTGCACGGCGCCACGCCCACCAGCATCGATGCCGGCATCTACGGCTTCATCGCCAACATCCTGTTCTACGACATCGACACGCCGCTGAAGCGCTGCGTCGAGGACCACCCGCCGCTGGTCCGCCATTGCCAGGCGATGCATGCGCGCATCTCAGGCTAGCCCTTCGGCCCCACCCTTGGCGTGACCGACACGAGCACGGCACGGGCCACGATCTCCGGCGGATCGCAGAGGATCCAGCGGTAATCGGTGCCACCGCTGACCGCGGCATTTGGCACGCCGGTCCCATCGCAAGAAGCGACAACGCATGCTGCAAATGACGACAGGCCAAGGCAGCGGTCGATCTCCAGAATTTCCTTTGTCGCCACAAGCCGTTCAAAGGAACAAGCCATGACCACGCTTCGATACTCAGGCATCGCCAGGACTGCCACTTCCGCGCCCTCGAAGGGGCTCGGCGCCTGGATCCGCGCCGGCGTTCAACGGCTGCGCGCTGCCAGCGCGCGACGCGGGCACGACCGGGAGCTGGCCGCCATGAGCGATCATGATCTGGCGGACCTGGGCATCGGCCGCAGCGAGGTTCCTGCGCTGCTGCAGCGCGAACCCGTGTCGGACCGCGAGACCTGAATCCGCGGCATCCTGTGATGGGCGCGAGGCAAGCCGCGGCATTCAGCCGCCGCCGGCGTGGGTGTCTCGCAGCCCTTCATCCGTGAGCACGCAGGCGGCCAGGTCGCCGTCGAAGGCCAGGCGGGCCGCGCGGCGCATGCTCATCCCCAGGGCGTCCAATGTCCTCGGGGTGCCCTGGGCGCGTGCGGCCTGCAGCGCGTGATAGCCGACCACGAAGTGCACCAACAGTGCCGCATGGGTGTGCTGGGCCCGCTGCCAGTGCATGGCGGCAAGGGTCGGGCCCATCGTCTCGCGCACCTGCCCGGCCAGGGCGTGCACCGGCGCCTGGCCCGGATCGCCGCCCAGGTTCACGCACACCCAGGCCAGCGCCAGCGACGCCGCCAGTGCATCGCACGGGTTCGTCGACGACAGCCCGTACGCGCCCAGCACGTTGGCATGCAGCGACGCGAAGTCGTGCTGGGCCAGCACCTGCTGCAGCAGGGCCGCCGCCGCCGGCTCGTGCTCGGCCAGCGACTTGGCCAGCCAGCTGCGCTGCGGCGCCGACAGGCCCGCCTCGAGTGAGCGCATGCGCAACGCAGCGCTGCCGCGCGCGACCGAGCCCGGCTGCAGCACGCGCGCAAGGCAGCCGGTGCCCAACAGCGGCCGCAGCAGCGCGCTGACGAGCGGCAGCAGCTCGCCCCATGCCGAGCGTGTGCTCAGCGCCGTGGCGGCACCCTCGGGCACGGTGTGCCCGGCCAGGTCCGGCGGCACCTGCCCGCCGTGTTCGACCCACACCATCGGCGCACAACCGACGATCTCGTGGAACACGTGATTGAAGCGCGAATAGCTGCCGAAGCCCGATTCGAGCGCCAGGTCCAGCAGGTTGGCCCCGGGGCGATAGGCGTCCATGAAGTGCTCCAGCCGGATGCGGTTGCGCCAATCGACAAAACCGCGGCCGGTGTGCGCCACCACCAGCCGGCTCAGGTAGCTGGGTGCCACGCCGGTCTGCCGGGCGATCTCCTCCAGCGAGGCCGATGCGCCGCTGCGCCGCAGCAGCAGGATCGCACGCGCCACCGCGGGGTGGATGCTGCGCGGCGTCAGCGAAGGCTGCGAGCGGCCGGCGCGCCACAGCCGCTCCACCGCATAGCTCAGGCCGGCGTTGTACACGCTGATCTCGTCGGAGTCCTGCGCCACCTGCGCCAGCAGGCGGTCGATGTCCGCCAGCTCGTGGGGAGGGACGAGCCTGCAGGGGCGATTCGCCAGATCCTGCGCCCGCTGCGGGCCGAGGATGTCCGCGTGCAACTGCGCCACCCACATCTCCAGGTTCGGCCCGCGCTGCAGCCGGTGGCGCTGCGCCGACACCTGCCAGATCAAGGTGCCCGGACGCAGGTCGTAGACCTGATGGCCGACGAAGAAGCGGCCCGTGCCGGACACCACCAGCATGAACTCCGCCGCTTCGTGTGCATGGTCGGGCTCGGTGCGCGTGGACGCGACCGAGCGCCGAAGTTCGCCGACGAGCCTGGGTCTTTCGGCGGGCGGGGAGGCGGGCTGCACGGCGTTCTTCCCGAACCCGGCTACCCGGACCGGGTGGCGGCCGGGGGCAGCAGCGGCAGCCACAGCCGCGAGCTGTTCAACACGGTGTTGCGGCTGGATTCGCGCACCACCGTGTGGGTGAAGCCCAGCACCGTCGGCGACTTGCCGGTCTCGTCGGCCGACGCGATGACCAGCCGCAGCGCATGGCCGGCCGGCAGGTGGCGTGCGTTCGGCACCAGGGGGATGCGATAGGTCGTCGCCTGACCTGGAACGATGGCGATCGGCTGGCGGCAGGGGAGCACCGGTGCGCCGAGGCGGCTGGTGTCCGGATCGATCGCCGACAGGCTGGCGCGCAGCCAGCCTGCGGTGATCGGCACCGCGTCGCCCTGGGGCGGCACGTCGTAGAGCACGGCGATCCAGCCGGTATCGAGTGCCGTGATCCGCGCGTCCAGCGTGAGTTCGATCTCCCCGGCGAATTCGACGGGCGCGTCGAAGGCGCCGTGTCCCACGTCAGCCGGTCCGGCAGGGCGTGCGCAGGGGCATTCGAGGGCTCGCCCGAGCCCGCCGGGATGGTGAGGTAGTCGCGCTGGCCGGCCGCAGGCTCTGCCTCGCCCAGCACGCCGTCCGAACGCAAGGCGAAGGGACTCAACGCGGCCTGCGGCAGCGGCCAGTCGGCGGCCTCGCGCCAGCCCGTTGTGCCCGGCATCTGGTAGCGGATCGCCGGGCCATCCATGATGCCGGTGTCGCGCCCCTTGAGCCAGTGGTCGTACCAGGCCAGCACCTCGACATGCAGCGACTCCCAGGGCCAGGAGAAGCCACCGGGCTCGATCAGCGCCATGCGGACATGGCGGTTGCCGCGCAGCGCGGCCCAGGCGGTAAAGGTCGAAGGCAGATGCATGGGCACGTTGTCCCATTCCGCGCCCAGATAGACCGGGATGTCGATCGAAGCCAGCAGCGGCCGGGTGTTGCGTGCCTCCCAGAACGCGTCGCGCACGGGGTGTTCCACCGCCGCGGCACGCCACAGCTCGCCGAAAGGATGTTCGGGATAGTGACTGTGGATCACGTTCTTCAGCACGCTGACGATCGCTTCGCCGTTCAGGTGCTGCATCTTCGCGTGGACCGCCGGGATGTGCAGCAGCTCGCGCAGCAGGCTGATGCGCCCGCTGCGCCAGAACGCGTCCGGCCGTTGTGAAAGCACACCCACGGCCGGCAGCCAGGCCGAGAAGAAGCCCGAACTGAGCAGGCCGTGGTGCCAGATGGCCTCGTAGAGGTCGTCGGTGGTCAGCAGCGGTGCGATCGCCTTCAGGTGCGGCGGCTTCATCACGGCCGCGGCCAGCTGGGCCATCGCAAAGTAGCTGATGCCGAGCATGCCGACCTGGCCGTTGCACCAGGGCTGGGCCGCGATCCATTCGATCAGATCGTAAAGATCCTCGCGCTCCTGAGCGTCGAAGAAGGTCCAGGTGCCGCCGGAACCGCCGGTGCCGCGCGCGTTGGCAATCACGTGAACATAGCCGCGCGGCACGAAGAAGTCGGTGGCCCCCGCCTCGATGAAGCCCAGCGGTGCACCCACGTCCTGGATCTGGCGGGGATAGGCCGAAAACGACAGCAGCGCAGGGAATCGGCCTTCGGCGTCCGGCTGGAACAGGTCCGCGAGCAGCACCGTTCCGTCGCGCACGGCGATGGGGACGTTGTTCGTGCGGCGCGTGCCGAACTCCGGCGGGCTCAGGTTGCGGTAGTCGCGCCCTGTCGTCTGGGTGCCATTCAGATGGCGTTGCCCCGCTTCGATGCCGGCTATCGGCTGCACCATGCCTTGTCCCCCGCTTTCTGACGAATCGAGCGGATCGCCGAAGCCGCAGTTCAACGTGGCGCCGAAGCGTCGAGCCGCTGCAGCCGGGCGAAGACTGCCGCCGGATCGTCCCCTCTCGTGCTCAGCATCAGGTAGCCGTCGGGCCGCACCAGGTAGTGATGCCCCTGGTCGTAGCCCTGCGCCTCGTCCGTGGCCACCGTGACCACGAGGTCCTGCAGTTCCGCGGGCACGCCGGGTGACTTCACACCCACCGACAGCAGCACGAAACGGCCCCCGCCCAGCAGTCCATGCAGCCGCGTGTCGCCCAGCGCGATGTCCGGCGTCCGGGCACCCGCAGCAGGCTGGCTGGCCGCGCCATGCGGCGTCACGCTCAGCGGGCTGTGTGCATAGTGCAGGTCGAGCTCGGTCAACTGGTCCACCAGCCGCTGCTGGATCGCCGGCAGCCGGCTCAAGGTGCCCACCGCCAGGTCGCGCAGCTCGCGCAGCAGCGGGTTGTGCAGCAGCGCCACGCGTGTCATGCGCCCGGTGCTGCTCAGCACCTGGTCGCCGATGGCGCTGCGCTCCGGTGAATAGCTGTCCAGCAGCGCCGGCGCGGCCTTGCCGCTGTGCACCAGCGCCAGCTTCCAGGCCAGGTTGAACACGTCCTGCATGCCGGTGTTCATGCCCTGCCCACCGGCCGGGCTGTGGATGTGCGCGGCGTCGCCGGCCAGGAAGATGCGGCCGTGCCGGTAGTCCTTGATCTTGCGTTCGTTGATGCGGAAATGGCTCAGCCACACCGGGTCGTGTGCACGCAGGCCCTGCGGGCCGCGGCTGTCGATCAGCGCCTGCACCTGGGCCAGCGTCGGGTCGGACGTGTCCGACGCGGAGCCGGTTTCGGCGATCACACGGAAGCGCCGCCCGCCCATCGGGAAGTAGGCCATCACGCCCTCGGGCTGCCAGCCGATGGTCATCACATCGTTCGGCAGATCGCCGTCGATCAACACGTCGGCCAGGATCCAGCCAGTGTCCATCGTGTCGCCGTCGAACGCCAGGCCCAGCGCATGGCGCACCGTGCTGTGCGCGCCGTCGCAGGCGGCCAGCCAGGCGGCGGTGGTGCTCTCCTCGCGGCCGTCGGCATGGCGCAGCGTGGCGCTGACCTGCCGGCCGTCGTCGGCGAAGCTCAGCAGCTCCACCTGGCGCTCGACCTGCACGCCGGTTGCCGCCAGCAGCTGCTCCAGCAGGCGTTCGGTCTCGCTCTGCGGAATCAGCAGCGCGAAGGGGAAGGCGCTGCGCGCCAGGTCGAAGTGCGCATGCACCAGCTCGCGGCCCTCGCCCAGGATGCGCGCGCCGCGCGCCGGCACGCCGGCGTCGACGAAGGCCTGTGCGCAGCCCTGGATGTCCAGCAGCTCCAGCGTGCGCGGCCAGATGACCACCGCCTTGGACTTGTCGGTGCGCGCGGCCGACTTGTCGACGATGCGCACCGCCAGGCCCTGGCGCCGCAGCGCCAAGGCCAGCGTCAGGCCGACGGGGCCGGCGCCCACCACCAGGATCTCAGTCTTCATGCGTTTTTCCCTTCGTCATCATGTCAATTCGGCAATGGCCAGGAAGCGATCGATCATCGGCTGCACCTGCTCGGGCACCTCGAGCTGGCAGAAATGCCCCGAGCCCACGGTCTGCCCCCGTTGCAGCTGCGGCAGCAGCTCGCGCAGCCGCACCATGTCACAGCGCGGCGACGGCTCGTCGGCGGCGATGTACAGCGCCGGCACGCCCACGCGGCCGGCCGCCTGCGCATCGTATTCGCCCAGCCCCGCATAGGCCGCCACCATCACGTGCTGCGGCGCGGCGGCCATGGCGTCGAGGATGTTTGCCTTGCGCGCGACGTCGTCGCTGGGCAGGAACAAGGCCCTGGCGACGAAGTCGCGCAGGTGGGCGGCGTAGTCCGGGCCGGACAGCAGGCCCAGGACATGCGGGACGGCCTCGTGCACCGCCGCCGGCATCACCACGGCCGCATCCAGCATGACGATCGCGCCGGGCAGCTGCGGCGCGCGTGCCGCCACCTCGTAGGCGACGATGCCGCCCATGCTGTGGCCGATCAGCACCGGCCGGTGCAATTGGAGTTCGCGGCAGCACCAGGCCACGTCGTCGGCGAAGGCGCCGATCGGGTAGGCCTGCTGCGGCTTGTCGCTGCGGCCGTGGCCGCGCAGGTCCAGCGACACCACGGCATGGCCCTGGCTCGCAAAGTGCTCGGCCAGCGGTGCCATGTGGCGGTGGTCGCAGCACCAGCCGTGGATCAGCAGCACCGGTGGCGCGCGGCCCGCGGTGTGCTCGACGTACAGCGCGATGCCGTCACGGTGCAGAAAGGGCATGGCCGCTTCTCCTTGAAACGGGGCGACGGTAGTGCACGTCATTCCACCTTCTTGTGCGCGGCGACGGCGGCTTCGCTCCACATCGAGCGCATGTCGCGCAACACCCAGGTGAGTGCCTCGTCGGGGATCAGGTAGCCACCGATGCCGTCGGTGAACAGCATGTCGACGATG
>JBGAII010000161.1:0-9688 GCA_044225625.1 Rubrivivax sp. | reverse complement strand
GCAGGTCCCTGGCCGCGGCCAGCAAACGGGTCCGCGCGGGACGTCGCGCCGGGTGGTACTTGTGCCAGTCGAAGTGGTTCACGGCGTGCCCTGCGTCTGCAGCTGGTGGTACTTCTTGTGTTGCTTCTTGCGCGCCTCGTCCAGCCGCATGCCGCCGCGCACCGCCGCGCGGATGGCATCTTCTTCGCGGTCTCGATCGCCTCGGCCGTGTCGAGCACGCGGTCTTCGTGCGCCTGCCGGGATCACCACCACGCCGTCGGCATCGCCCTTGACGATGTCTTCGGCGCCACGCGGGCCTCGCCGATCGTCACCGGCACCCCGGTCGCCTCGACCTGCACGCGGTCCTTGCCGGTGCGCATCCAGTGGTCCTTGCTGAAGACCGGATAGCCCAGCTTGCAGGCACAGCGCAGGTCGCGGTGACGCCGTCGATCAGCGCCGGCGATGCCGCGGCGCGCCGATCCTGGTCGGTGATGTCGCCCCACACCGTGGCGTTGTCGCGCCCGCCGTTGTCGAGCACGATCACGCTGCCGGGCACGTCGTCGATGTAGTCGCCCACGGTGCCGGGCGGGTTGCCGGCCGGGCCGTAGAGCAGCGTCCAGGCGCGGCCGGCCATGCGGAAGGCCGGGCTGCGCGGCTTGATGCGGTAGCACTGGCCGACGATGCCCAGCCGGTCCAGCGCATCACTCAGCGTGGCGGTGTCGAGCTGCAGCGCGGGCCACGTTGCGTTCGGCCTCGCTCATGAGTCCTCAGTTCTTCAGCATGTGTTCGTAGGCGCCACCCATCACCTGGCCGATCGGCGTGCCGGCGAGGATGGCCTTGGCCATCGCGGCCTCGCGCGCGACGATCGCCTCCGCGGCGTCGAGCACGCGTTCGATGTCGGCGGCGGCGATGACGATCACCGCGCTGCGGTCGGCGAGCACGTAGTCGCCGGGATGCACCGTGACCTCTCCTTGCGCATCGCCCAGCTGCACCGGCACCTGGGTGCCCAGCTCGACCACGCGGCCGCGCGCGGTGCGCGATGTGAGGCTGCGCGACCAGACCGGAAAGCCCGTAGGCGATGGCCTCGTCGACATCGCGCAGCGGACCGTCGGCCACCACGCCGGCCACACCGCCGACCTTCGCGCCGAGCGTCAGCAGGCCGCCCCAGCAGCCCGCCTCGATGCCGCTGCGCTGCTCGACGACGATCACGTCCTGCGGGCCGGCGAGTTCGATGGCGGTGCAGCCCAGGTGCTTCGGCGGGCCGGGCGGCGGTTGTCCGGGTCCGACCTTCATCGTCACCGCGCGGCCGGCGATGCGGCCGTCGCCGGAGCGCTGCGGCAGCCCGGTGACCGCGCCGGCCAGGCCGAGCTTGTCGAGCGCGTCGGACACCGCGCAGGCATCGAGCCGGCGCAGGCGTTGCACGTGGGGGTCGGTCATGACAGCGTGTTCCAGGTGGCGAAGGCGAGGCCGGTGCCGGTCAACGCCGGGCTGCGGTAGCCGGGGATGTAGTCGACCTGACCCAGCTCCAGGTCGCGGGCCATCGCGCCGACGACGATCCAGTTGCGGATCTCCGAGCTGCCGGCCTGCAGTTGCTTCGGGTCCAGCGCGGCCAGCGCGTCGGTGTCCTTGCGGCGGATGGCATCGATCACCTGCCGGTCCAGCGCCTCGTCGACGACGAAGTGGCTCAGTCCGCCGCTGGCGATCACGCCGACACGCAGCGCCTCGGGCCATTCGGCAACCAGTTCGCGCAGCGCGTGGCCCAAGGCGACGCAGCGCCGTGGCGTCGGCTGGTTCGGCGGGTCGAAGGTGTTGAGGATCACCGGAATCACCGGCAGCCGGCTGCGCTCGGGCTCGTCCATCAGCCGGCGGTGGATGAACTGGAAGGCATGGCCCTCGAACTGGCCGCGCTCCAGGCCGTCCATCGCGGTGATGTCGAAGTCGCGGTCGCACAGGCGCCGGATCAGCCAGGCGGCGAGCTCGGACTTCACCGGGTATTCGCGGTCGGCCTCGGGCTCGTGCCGCCACATGCGCGCGGCTTTCACCCACGGGTCGTCGGGCCGGGCCGGCTCGCGCGCCGTGTTGCGGATCGTCGGGCCGTGGAAGATGGCGATGGCCGGGTTGTTCGTCGTGCGGAACAGTTCGGTCTGGTCGTCGCCGACGACGATCAGCACGTCGAGCCGGGCCGCGGCAATGGCGTCGCGCAGCCGGTCCATCGCCGCCTGTGCGGCGTCGTAGCGCTCGCTCAGCAGCTCCGGTGTCTGCAGCGCTTCGGCGCCGGGCGGCGCGGCGGCCAGCAGCGCGGCGTAGTCGGTCTTGTTGCCGCCTGGTCGTAGTAGTGCGGGTTCTTCGGATCGATCGCGCGAAAGCCGTGCATCCAGTCCTCGCGCCGCGACACCAGCATGATGCTGTGGAGGAGCTGCCGAAGGCGGCCACCAGTCGGGCCATGGTTTTCTCCTCGTTCAGACCACGCAGCGCGCACGCAGGTCCGCGATGCGTGCGTCGTCGTAGCCCAGTTCATGCAGGATGGCATCAGTCTGGTCGCCCTGGTGCGGCGCCGGCCGCGGCGCCGCGGTCTGCGGGTGCGCCGACAGCCGGAACGGCGTGCGCACCAGCGCGACCTCATCCGCGCTGCCGGCCAGTTTCACCGGCCAGGCCATGCCCAGGTGACGCACCTGCGGGTCGTCGAACACCTGGTCGATGCGATGGATCGGCCCTGCAAGGCACGCCGGCCTTCAGCAGGCGCTCGGTCCATTCGGCCGTCGTGCGGCGCGCGAAGGCTGCGCCCACCGCGGCGTTGACGCGCCGCGGTTGGCGACCCGCTGCGGGTCGCCGGCGAAGTCGGGGTCGTCGACCAGTTCGGGCAGTTCCAGCGCCTGGCACAGCCGCTTCCACATCGTCTGTCCGATCGCGGCGATGTTCAGGTAGCCGTCGGCCGTCCTGAAGACGCCGGTGGGTACCGTCAGCGGATGCTCGTTGCCGTTCTGTCCCGGCAGCTTGCGGTCGATCAGCCACTGCGCGGCCTGGAAGTCGAGCATCGCGATCTGCGCCTCGAGCAGCGAGGTCTGCACCCACTGGCCCTCGCCGGTGGCTTCGCGTTCCAGCAGCGCCGCCAGGATGCCCATCGCGCAGAAGTGGCCGGCACACAGGTCGGCGATCGGGATGCCCACGCGCATCGGGCCGCGCCCGGGCTCGCCGGTCACGCTCATCAGCCCGCCCATGCCCTGCGCGATGCTGTCGAAGCCGGGCCAGTCGGCATAGGGCCCGTCCTGCCCGAAGCCGGAGATGCTGGCGTAGACCAGCCGCGGGTTGTGCGCGCGCAGCGTCTCGGGGCCGATCTTCAGGCGGTGCTTGACGTCCGGCCGGTAGTTCTCGACGAAGACGTCGGCCCGCCGCACCAGGTCCATCAGGATCGCGCGGCCGTCCTCGGACTTCATGTTCAGCGTCAGGCTCTCCTTGTTGCGGTGCAGGTTCTCGTAGTCGGCGCGGTTGTGCTCGCGGCCGCCGATCATGTCGTCGCCGCCGGGCGCGCCGGGCGGGATCTCGAGCTTGATCACCCGCGCCCCCAGGTCGGCGAAGGTGCGCACCGCGGTCGGGCCCGCGCGGACGCGCGTGGCGTCGAGGATGGTGAAGCGGCTCAGGGCGCCGGGTCGCATCGGGTCAGGCTCCTTCGGCGGAAAGGTTCGGGGTGAACATCGGCACGGCGTGGCCGCCGTCGCTGGGCACGAAGACCACGCGCACGCGCTGGTCGACGGCGAACGGGCCGTCGCCGACCAGGTTGGTCAGCAGCGTCGGCCCCTCGTCCAGCGTGACGTGCGCCAGCGTGTAGGCCGCGTCGCCCTGGCCCATCGTGCTGTAGCTGTAGACACGGCCGGTGCCGGCGGCTTGGTGCCAGGCGGTGTCGGCGCTGCCGCAGAAGGGGCAGATGTCGCGCGGATAGTGGTGCAACTCGCCGCAGCTGCCGCAGCGCTTGAGCAGCAGCCGGCCCTCGTCGGCCGCCTGCCAGTAGGCCAGCGTGTCGGGCTGCACCATCGGCTTCGCAATTCTTCTCATGCCACGCGCTCCAGGATCAGGGTGGCCGCGGTGTGCCGCGACGCCAGCGCGCCGCCGATGCCGCTGGCCAGCGCCCAGCGGCAGTCCGGCACCTGCACCGCAGGGTGGGCCTCGCCGCGCAGCTGGCGCACCGCCTCGATCACCTTGGTCACGCCGCCGCGGTTGGCCGGGTGGTTGCTGCACAGGCCGCCGCCGTCGGTGTTGAAAGGCAGCCGGCCGCTGCCGGAGATCAGGTTGCCGTCCATCACGAAGCGGCCGCCTTCGCCCTTGGCGCAGAAGCCCAGGTCTTCCAGCTGCATCAGCACGGTGATCGTGAAGCTGTCGTACAGCGACGCGTACTGGATCTGCGCCGGCGTGATGCCGGCCTCGGCAAAGGCACGCGGGCCGGACGCCGCAGCTGCGCTGAAGCTCAAGTCGATCTTGCCGCCGTTCGCGTTCTTCTGCGCCTCGCCGGTGCCGCGCACCATGATCAGCGGGCGCTTCAGGCTGCGGGCCACGTCGGGATGCGCGACCACCAGTGCACCGCCGCCGTCGCTCATCACGCAGCAGTCCAGGCGGTGCAGAGGGTCGGACACCATCGGCGAGTCGAGCACCTGCTGCACCGTGACCACCTGGCGCAGCATGGCGTGCGGGTTGTGCTGCGCATGATGCGAGGCTGCGACCTTGATCCACGCCAGCTGCTCGCTGGTCGTGCCGAACTGGTGCATGTGCCGGCGCGCGACCAGCGCATACAGGTTCTGCGTGGCCGGGCCGTAGGGCAGCTCGAAGGCCAGTTCGGGACAGTCCGGATCGGGTGGGCGCAGCGCCAGCGGTGCCCGCCCGCCGGTCTTGCCGGCGGCTTCGGCGCGTGCCTTGGCTTCGGCCATTGCCGCCCGCGGCCGGCCGGCAAGCGTGATCAGCGCGACGCGGCAGCGTCCCGTAGCGATCGCTGCCGCCGCATGCGCGACATGCAGGATCGGGGCCGATCCGCCGCATTCGGTGCTGTCGATGTGCTGCGGCTGCAGGCCGAGGTACTCGACCAGCGTCGCCGCCCCCAGGCCCGGCACGTCGCCGGCACAGAACACGGCATCGACCTCGGACTTGTCGAGGCCGGCGTCGGCCAGCGCGCCCAGCGCGCAGTCGGCATGCAGGCGCAGCACCGAGCGATCCTCGGCCAGCCGCGTCGGGTGTTCCCAGGCGCCGACGATGGCGGCGGTTCCGTTCAGGCTCATCGTGCGCCTACTGCTGTGGGGTGAAGCCCGAGGCCTTGATGATCGGCCCCCAGTACGCCAGCTCGGCCGCCAGCGACTTGTCCATGTCGGTGCCCGGCCGGTAGTCCGCCACCTGCAGGTAGCGGCTGGCCATCAGCTCCTTGACTTCCGGCAGGCTCAGCACGAACTGCAGCGCGCGCTGCATGCGTTCGAGTTCGGTCTTCGACAGCCCGGCCGGCGCCCACAGGCCCATCCAGCCGTCGTCGCCGCCGGTATCGAAGCCCTGCTCGGCCATCGTCGGCACGTCGGGCAGCAGCGGCGAACGCTTCTTCGCGTAGACGCCGACGTAGTGCAGCTTGCCGCTCTTGACGTGCTGCAGCGCGTCGCCCGCCACCATGTTGCCGGTGAGGATCTGGCCGCCGATCAGGTCGGTGATCAGCGGTCCGTTGCCGCGGTACGGCACGACGGTCATCTCGACCTTGGCGACCTTGCCGAAGACCAGGCCGTTGAAATGCGTCTCGCCGCCGAGGCCCGCGGTGCCGAAGGTCGGCTGGCCCGCCGGCGTCTTGCGCCAGGCCACGTAGTCCTTGGCGTTCTTCACGCCGGTGCCGGCGTTGACCACCATCGCGATCGGGTAGCTGTTGATGCGCGCCACCGACGTGAAGTCCTTGGTCATGTCGTAGCCCAGCGTGCTGACCGGGTAGGTCAGGTGCTGGAAGACGAAGGTCGCGTTCGGCGCCACCATGTAGGTCAGCCCGTCGGGCGCGGCGGCCTTGACGGCCTGGGCCGCGAGGCGCCCGCCGACGCCGGGCTTGTTCTCGACGATCACCGGCTGCTTGAGGATCGGCGGCAGCTTGTCGGCCAGCACCCGGGCAATGGCGTCCGAGGCGCCGCCCGGAGGAAAGCCGACGAGGATGCGGATCGGCTTGTCGCCTTGTGCGGCGGCGCCGCCGGCGGCTGCCGCGCACAGCAGGGCGAGCAGCGCCCGCCGCGTGAACAGGGGGTTCATTGGGAGTCTCCTTCGGGGTCGTGCATCGGGTCCAGCGCGGCGAAGCGGCGCCGGTGAAAGGCGGCATCGCCGAACAGCACGCCGTTGGCCAGCAGCCGCTTGGCATAGCGGGCGGCGGCGCATTCCTCGGTCATGCCCATCGCGCCATGCAGCTGGATCGCGTCCAGCGCGAGCCGCCGGCCCAGCTGCGCCGCCAGCACGCGCGCCGCCGCCACGCCGCGAACGCGCGTGGTCTCGTCGCCGGCCTGCAGCGACAGCGCCGCAACGCAGGCCATCGACTTCAGCTGTTCGAGCGCGATCGCATGGTCGGCCACACGGTGCTGCAGCGCCTGGAACGCGGCCAGCGGCTTGCCGAACTGGCGGCGCGTGCGCAGGTGCTCCAGCGTCAGCTGCAGCAGGGCCTCGGCGGCGCCGGCCGTCTCGGCCACCAGCATCGCGCCGGCACGGTCGAGGGCGCGGGCGACCGGGGCCGCGGCGCCGCCGACGGGCCCGAGGGCCTCGGCGCGCACCGCCGCCAGCTGCAGGTGCGCCGCCTGGCGGCCGTCGATCAACCGGTAGGGCCGGCGTTGCAGGCCCGTGGCACGGCCCTCGACGGCGAACAGCGTCGGCCCTTCGGCCGCCTGCGCCAGCACCAGCAGCAGGCCGGCGTCGGCGCCGTCGAGCACGCCGGACTTGGCGCCATCGAGCTGCCAGCCCTCCGCATCCGGCCTGGCGGTCGTGCGCGGCGCGTCGAGCTGCCAGCGTGCATGCGCCTCTTCGCAGGCGAGTGCGGCGCGCAGCGTGCCCGCGGCCAGGGCGCCGAGCCAGCGGTCCTGCTGCGCAGGGCTGCCGACCTCGGCAATCAACGGCGCGGCCAGCGCGGTGCCCGCCAGCCAGTCGGCGCCAGCCAGCGCGCGCCCCAACTCGTGGGCGGCCAGCATCGCCTCCACCGGCCCGAGCCCGCTGCCGCCGTGGCTGGCGGGGACTTCCATGCCGAACAGTCCCAGCCCGGCGAAGGCGGCGTGGCGGCGGGCGGCAGTCGGGCCGTCTTCGGGCAGACCGCGTTGGTGTGCGGGGAACTCGGCGTCGCAGCAGCGGCGCACGGCATCGCGCAGCGCGAGGTGGTCATCGGTGAGCGTGAAGTCCATGTCAGGCTTTCAGCAGTGCCTGCGCGATCACGTTGCGCTGGATCTCGTTGCTGCCGCCGTAGGTCGACAGCTTGCGGCTGTCGAGCAGGTTCGCGGCCAGCGTGCCCAGCTCGGGCGGCGCGGGCATGTCGGCCAGCGTTTCCAGGAACAGCGCGTCGGCATCGAAGGGCAAGGCGTGCGGCCCGGCGATCTCGAACAGCGCTTCGTGGATGGCCTGGCGCAGCTCGGTGCCACGCACCTTCAGCATCGAGGCCTCGGCCGCCTGCGGCAGGCCGCTGCGCTGCCCCGGGCTGAGCAGGCGCAGCGCCGTGGTCTCCAGCGCCATCAGCTCGATTCCGAACTGCGCCAGCCGCGCCTGCCATTCGGCATCGTCGTGCAGCCCCTGCTGCCGGACCAGGCGGCGTGCGCGCGCCAGCTGCTGCTTGCACGAGCCGATGCCGGCGATGCCGGTGCGTTCGTGGCCGAGCAGGAACTTGCCGTAGCTCCAGCCCTGGTGCAGCTCGCCGACGAGGTTCTCGCGCGGCACCCGGACCTCATCGAGGAAAACCTCGTTCAGGTCGGTGCCGCCTTCGAGCATGCGGATCGGCCGCACGGTGACGCCGGGGCTCTTCATGTCCAGCAGCAGGAAGCTGATGCCTTCCTGCGGCTTGGCGGCCTGCGGGTCGGTGCGCACCAGCGCGAACATCATCGAGCACCAGGTGGCGTAACTGGTCCAGACCTTGTGGCCGCTGACGACGAAGTGGTCGCCGTCGAGCACCGCGGTCGTGCGCAGCGACGCCAGGTCGGAACCGGAGCCGGGTTCGCTGAAGCCCTGGGCCCACCAGGTGCGGCTGGCGCGGATGTCGGGCAGGTACCTGGCCTTCTGCGCCGGCGTGCCATAGGCGATCAGCACCGGCCCCAGCATCTGGATGCCGCTGGCGATGATGCGCGGCGCGCCGCCGAGCAGCGTCTCTTCGTCGAACAGGTAGCGCTGGATCGGGTTCCAGCCCGGCCCGCCGTGCTCGACCGGCCAGCCGGGCGTCAGCCAGCCGCGCTCCTCGAGGATGTTGAACCAGCGCACGTAGTCGGCCTGCTCCAGGCGCAGCCCCAGCTGCACCTTGCGCCGGATGTCGGCCGGCAAGCGGTCGCGCACGAAGGCGCGCACCTGCTGGCGGAAGTGCTCTTCCTCGGCGGTGAAGGCCAGCCTCATGGCCGGCTCTCCACACACAGCAGCGCATCCAGCGCCAGCACGCGGTCGGGGTAGGCGACCAGCGGATTGATGTCGATCTCCTGCAGCGCCGGCGTGGACTGCATCTGTGCACCCACCGCGGCGACCACGCGCGCCACCGCAGCCAGGTCCACGCCTGGCTGGCCGCGCAGCCCGCGCAGCACCGGCACCGCCTTCAGGCGCAGCAGCTCTTCGACGATGTCGGCCTCGGCCAGGTCGGCCGGCAGCAGGCGGACGTCCTTCAGCGCCTCGATCCAGACGCCGCCGAGGCCGACCAGCACCACCGGCCCCCACTCGGGATCGCGCTTCGCGCCGACGATCAGCTCGACGCCGCGCGGCCCCATGGCTTCGACCAGCACGCCGTCGAGCGCCAGCTCCGGGCGGTGTCGGCGCAGGTTGTCCTGCAGCGTCGCCCAGCCGGCGCGCAGGGCCGCGGCATCGGCCAGGCCGACCACCACGCCGCCGACATCGCTCTTGTGCGGCAGCGCGCTGGCCTGCGCCTTGATCACCACCGGGTAGCCGATCTCGGCCGCGATGCGTTCCGCGGCAGCGAGGTCGCGCGCCAGGCCGCCGCGCGGCACCGCGATGCCCAGCGCCTGCAGCCATTGTTTGCCCTGGTATTCGGCATACAGCCCGTTGTCCGGTGCGGGGCCGGGCAGCGCGGCCGCCACCGGCGTCGCCGCGGCCACCGCGCGTCGGGCACGCTGCAACGCTTCGCCGTAGTCGGCCACGCGGCGCAGCGCCCGCAGCGCGCGATCGGGCGAGCGGAACAGCGGCACGCCGCTGGCGCGGATCGCCTCGAGGAAGAAGGGCTGGATCGGGCCGGCATCGCCGGTCAGCACCAGCACCGCGGGCTTGCCGGTGCCGGCGAGCGCCGGCACGATGTGCGTGGCCTTGTCGCGCTGCGCGACCTCCGGGCCCACGGGCATGGCCAGCACCGCACTGCCGATGCCGGGGTCGGCCAGCATCACGTGGATCAGCTCGCCGATCAGGTCGGGCTTGCGCACGGCGATCGTCGTGTAGTCCAGCGGGTTCTCGGCGACGGCATAGTCGGGCAGCAGGGCCCGCAGACGTGCCGTCGTCGGCTCGCTCAGTGCCGGCAGCGCCAGGCCCACGTCGTCGGCGA
>JBGAII010000160.1:0-9812 GCA_044225625.1 Rubrivivax sp. | reverse complement strand
GACGCGGCCGACGCCGCCGAGGGGGGCGACGCCGCGGCCGCCGGCTCGATGCCGGCGATGCGCACGCGCAGCGCGGCGTTCGGCAGCTTGAGCACGTTGTCGCGCGTGTCGGTGATGATGCGCACGTTGGCCGTCATACCCGGCAGCATCAGCGAGCCGGGGTTGGCGAAGCCGACCACCACGGTGTAGGACACCACGTTCTGCGCCGACACCGCGGCCTTGCGCACCTGGCGCACCGTGCCGTCGAAGCTGCGGCCGGGGAACGCATCGATGGTGAAGGTGGCCTTCTGGCCGTCGCGCACGCGCGAGATGTCGGCCTCGTCGATCGCCGCCTCGACCTGCATGTCCGACAGGCTGCGCGCGATGATGAAAAGTTCGGGCGCCTGCAGGCTGGCGGCCACCGTCTGGCCGACTTCGACGCTGCGCTTGATGACCACGCCGTCCACCGGCGAGCGGATCTGCGTGCGGTTCAGGTCGACACGCGCCTGCTGCAGCTGCGCTTCGCGCTGGCGCACGATGGCCTGCGTGTTCTGCGCCTGCGCGCGGGCCACGTCCACCTGCGCCAGCGCCACGTTCAGCGCCTCGGCCAGCGAGGCGGTCTTCGACTTGGCCGTGTCCAGTTCGGCCGACGAGATGAAGTTCTGAGCCAGCAGGTCCAGCTTGCGCTTCTCGTCGCGCTGCGCCTCGGCCAGATCGCCCCGCGCGCGCGTCACCTGCGCCTGCGCGCTCTGCACGTTGGCCTGCGCCGTCAGCACCGAGGCCCGCGCCGCCTCCAGGTCGGCGGTCGCCTGGTTGACGCGGTACTCGTAGGTCTGCGGGTCGAGCTGGGCGATCAGCTGGCCTTCCTTCACCTCGCTGTTGAAGTCGGCGAACAGTTCCTGGATCTGGCCCGACACCTGCGAGCCGACCTGCACCTGCCGCACCGGGGTCACGGTGCCGGTGGCGGACACGGCCGCCTGCAGCGCGCCGCGCTCGATCTTGCCGGTTCGGAAGCTGAGTTCGGGTTCGGCCTGGCGAAGGAAGACCCACCAGCCGCCGCCCGCCACCAGCGCCAGCACCAGCGCGGCACCCACCCAACGCGATGTTTTCATGGCGGCGATTCTAGGGACGCGCCTGTGCGCGACCACCGGCGACGCGCGCCGCGAAGTGCCTTCTTTACGGTTCTTTGCCCAGCGCAACGCGTTGACGCCGCGCGGCGCCGGCCGCTACACTACTGACCAGTCAGTCATTAACAGATGCCGGCCCTCGCCCCCTCACCGCTGCGGCAACGTCGCAAGGAAGCACGCCCGCAGGAGTTGCTGCAGGCGGCGCTGGAACTGTTCGTCGCCAAGGGCTTCAGCGCCACGCGCAGCGACGAGGTCGCGGCCCGCGCCGGCGTGTCCAAGGGCACGCTGTACCTCTACTTCCCCAGCAAGGAAGAGCTGTTCAAGGCGGTGGTGCGCAACAACATCGCGTCGCTGATCGCCGAAGGCCAGCAGATCGCCAACAGCTTCGAAGGCTCCAGCGAGGCCCTGCTGCGCCTGCTGATGCATGCCTGGTGGCGGCGGGTCGGCGACACCGACGCCGGGGGCATCTTCAAGATCATCATCGCCGAGGTGCGCAACTTCCCCGAGCTGGCACAGTTCTATGCCGACGAGGTGATCCTGCCGGCCTATCGCCTGGTGTCCGGCACGCTGCAGCGCGGCATCGACCGCGGCGAGTTCCGCGCGGTGCCGGTGCGCGAGGCAACGCACACGCTGATCGCACCGATGCTGCTGCAGGCGCTGCACCGCCATTCGGTCGGTGCCTGCATCAGCACCGGCCTGGAGATGCACCCGCCGGCACTGATCGACGCACAGGTCGACCTGATGCTGCGCGGCCTGAAGCCGCCCGTCCCCGGGCGTTCCCGAACAACGAGAAAGGGTCGTTCATGAAGCGCTGGCAGAAGCTGACGCTGGCGCTGGTGCTGGTGGTGCTGGTGGTGCTGGGCCTGGGCCGCATGCTGCATGCGCGCCAGGCGCGACAGGCGCAGACCAGCGCCGCGCCCAAGGCACCGGCCGTGCTGGAGCTCGCACCGACCGATCTGCTGCCGGTGCGCCAGGCCGAGCTGGCGCAGACGCTGGAAGTCTCGGGCAGCCTGGTGGCGGTGAACAGCGCCTTCGTCAAGGCGCGGGTCGCGGCCGAGGTCAAGAGCGTGGCGGTGCGCGAGGGCGACCGCGTGCAGCCGGGCCAGCTGCTGGCGCAGCTGGACCCGATCGAATTCGACCTGCGGCTGCGCCAGGCCGAGCAGCAGGCGCAGGCCGCCCGCGCACAGGTGGACATCGCGCAGCGCGCGCTGCAAAACAGCCGTTCGCTGGTCAGCCAGGGCTTCATCTCGCCGACCGCGCTGGAGAACGCCGTGGCCACCGAAGCGGGCGCGCAGGCCACGCTGCAGGCGGCGCTGGCCGCCGTCGACCTGGCGCGCAAGGCACGCGCCGACGCCACCGTGAACGCGCCGATCGCCGGCTTCGTCTCGCAGCGCCTGGTGCAGCCCGGCGAGCGCGTGCCGGTGGATGCGAAGCTGCTGGAGATCGTCGACCTGTCGCGCCTGGAACTGCAGGCCAGCGTGGCGCCGGAAAGCGCCGGCCTGCTGCGCGTCGGCGCCAAGGCGCGGCTGAAGGTGGACGGCATCGACGGCGACATCGGCGCCCGGGTGGTGCGCATCAACCCGAGTGCGCAGGCCGGTTCGCGCGCCGTCATCACCTACCTGGAACTGGAGCCGAACCCGGCGCTGCGCCAGGGCCTGTTCGCGCGCGGCACGATCGAGCTGGAGCGCCGCCAGACGCTGCAGGTGGCGGCCGACGCCGTGCGCCACGACCAGGCGCAGCCCTACGTGCTGCGGCTGGACGGCTCGACGCTGGTGCTGCGGCCGCTGCGCCTGGGGCTGCGCGGGCAGTCCGGCGGCGTCGAGGCGGTGGAGGTGCTGGACGGGCTGGCCGACGGCGACCGCGTGCTGGCCGGTCACCTGGGCGCAGTGCGCGAAGGCGCCACCGTGCGCGTGGCCGAGCCGCAGCTGTCGCCGGCGCCGCCGGCGGCCAGCCAGCCGCGCTGAGCCGGGAGGCCCGCCATGTGGTTCACGCGCGTCGCGATCGCCAACCCGGTGATGGCCACGATGGTCATGATGGCCTTCGTCGTCCTCGGCCTGTTCTCGTACCAGCGGTTGAAGGTCGACCAGTTTCCCGACATCGACTTCCCCACCGTCGTCGTGCAGATCGACTACCCCGGCGCGGCGCCGGAAATCGTCGAGCAGGAGGTGACGCGCAAGGTCGAGGAGGCGATCAACACCATCGCCGGCATCAACCAGCTGTTCTCGCGCTCGTACGAAGGCAGCTCGGTGGTCATCGTGCAGTTCAACCTGGACATGGACGGCCGCAAGGCGGCGGACGACGTGCGCGAGAAGGTGGCGGCGATCCGCCCGAACCTGCGCGACGAGGTCAAGGAAGCGCGCGTGTCGCGCTTCGACCCGGCGAGCCGGCCGATCTACACGCTGGCGCTGACCTCGCCGGACCACGCGCAGCCAGCAGGAGCTGACGACCTTCGCCGACCAGGTGGTGCGCCAGCGGCTGGAGAACGTGCGCGGCGTCGGCTCGGTGACGCTGGTCGGCGGACGCAAGCGCGAGATCAACATCTACCTGCGGCCGGCGGCGATGGAGGCGATGGGCATCGGCGTGGAGCAGGTGCTGGCCGCGGTGCGCGCCGAGAACCAGGAGCTGCCCGCCGGCGTGCTGCGCACCACCGCCACCGAGAAGGTGCTGAAGGTCGATGCGCGCATCAAGCGGCCGGAGGACTTCGCGCAGATCATCGTCACGCGCAAGAACGGCGCGCCGGTGACGCTGGGGCAACTGGCCGACGTGGTCGACGGACCCGAGGAGATCGAGAACCTGGCGCTGTTCAACGGCGAGCGCACGCTGGCGCTGGAGGTGCGCAAGTCGCAGGGCGAGAACACGATCGAGGTGGTCGACGGGCTCAATGCCGCGGTCGCCCAGCTCAGGCCGCAGCTGCCGAAGGGCTTCGCGCTGGAGGTGGTGCGCGACGCGTCGCGGCCGATCCGCGTGTCGGTGCAGAACGTGCGTCAGACGCTGTTCGAGGGCGCGCTGCTGACGGTGGCCATCGTCTTCCTGTTCCTGAACTCCTGGCGCTCGACGGTCATCACCGGGCTGACGCTGCCGATCTCGCTGATCGGCACCTTCCTGGTCATGTACATGTTCGGCTTCTCGATCAACATGGTCACGCTGATGGCGATGAGCCTGTGCGTGGGCCTGCTGATCGACGATGCGATCGTGGTGCGCGAGAACATCGTGCGCCACGTGCAGATGGGCAAGAGCGCACACGACGCGGCGCTCGACGGCACGCAGGAAATCGGCCTGGCGGTGCTGGCCACCACGTTGTCGATCGTCGCCGTGTTCCTGCCGATCGGCTTCATGGGCGGCATCATCGGCAAGTTCTTCCACGAGTTCGGCATCACCATCGTGGCGGCGGTGCTGATCAGCATGTTCGTCAGCTTCACGCTCGACCCGATGCTGTCCAGCGTATGGCACGACCCGGCGATCCATGCCGAAGGCCAGCCGAACCCGCGCAGGAGCCTGTACGACCGCACGCTGGGCCGGATCACCGGCGCGGTGGACGTGTTCTCGCATGGGCTCGGCAACTTCTACACGCGCATCCTCGGCTGGTCGTTGCGCCACAGGCTGGCCACGCTGGCCATCGCGCTGGCCACGCTCGTCGGCAGCTTCGCGCTGCTGCCGCTGATCGGCACCGAATTCGTGCCCAAGGCCGACTACTCCGAGACCTTCGTCAACTTCTATACGCCGGTCGGCTCGTCGCTGGAGCTGACCGAGGCCAAGACGCGGCAGGTGGAGCGCATCCTGCGCGAGCAGCCCGAGGTGCAGTACACGGTGGCGACCATCAACACCGGCCAGGTGCTGGGCAAGAACCAGGTGCAGATCTTCGTCCGCCTGGTCGACCGGCACCAGCGCAAGCTCAACGTCGACCAGATGTCGGTGCCGCTGCGCGAGCGGCTGGCCGCGGTGCCCGGCATCACCGTCACCCACGTCGGCCTGCTCGATTCGGTGGGCGGCAACAAGCCGATCCAGGTGTCGCTGCAGGGCCCTGACCTGCGCGAGCTGGAACGGCTGACGGCGCAGCTGATGCCGCGCCTGGCGGCCATCCCCGGCTTGGTCGATCCGGACAGCAGTTCCAAGCCGAACAAGCCGTCGGTGTCGATCCGCGTCAAGCGCGAGGCGGCGTCCGACGCCGGCCTGAGCGTCGGCGCGATCACCAACGCGCTGCGCGCGCTGGTGGCCGGCGACACGATGGGCAACTGGCGCGCCGAAGACGACCAGAACTACGACGTCAAGGTGCGGCTGACGCCGGGCTCGCGCAACGTCGCCGCCGACATCGAGCGCCTCGGGCTGACCGTCGGCGCCAACCCCGATGGCTCGCCGCGCGTGGTGCGGTTGTCGCAGGTGGCCGAGGTCGTGCCTTCCAGCGGCGCCAACCAGATCAACCGCCGCGACATGAGCCGCGAGGTCGAGATCACCGCCAACGTCTCCGGCCGCGCCGCGGGCCAGGTGGCGGCCGACATCCGCGCGGTGCTCGAGGACACCGCGCTGCCGCCGGGCTACAGCTTCCGCTTCGGCGGCTCGACCAAGGACATGCAGGAGAGCTTCGTCTATGCGGTGCAGGCGCTGGCGCTGGGCATCGTGTTCATCTACATGATCCTGGCCAGCCAGTTCCGCAGCTTCCTGCAGCCGGTGGCGCTGATGAGCTCGCTGCCGCTGACGCTGATCGGCGTGGTGCTGGCGCTGCTGCTGTTCGGCTCGACGCTGAACATCTTCTCGATCATCGGCATCGTCATGCTGATGGGCCTGGTGACGAAGAACGCGATCCTGCTGGTCGACTTCGCGATCCGCGCGCAGCACGAAGGCATGGAGCGCACGCAGGCGCTGCTGCAGGCGGCGCGGGTGCGGCTGCGTCCGATCCTGATGACCACGCTGGCGATGATCTTCGGCATGCTGCCGCTGGCGCTGGCGCTCAGCGAAGGTTCGGAGCAGCGCGCGCCGATGGGCCAGGCGGTGATCGGCGGCGTCATCACCTCGTCGCTGCTGACGCTGGTGGTGGTGCCGGTGATGTACTGCTATCTCGACGACCTGGCGGCCTGGGCGCGGCGCCGTTTCGGCCGCAAGGCAGCCGTCATACCCTCGACCTAGAATCGCCCGCAGTCCCAGTCCCGCCCGCATGGAACGCCGCATGAACGTCGAACAAGCCCGCTTCAACATGATCGAGCAGCAGATCCGCCCCTGGGATGTGCTCGACCCGGCCGTGCTGTCGCTGCTGGCGGTGCTCAAGCGCGAGGATTTCGTGCCCGAGGCCTACCGCGCCATGGCCTTCATGGACACCGAGATCCCGTTGCCCGAGGGCCAGTGCATGCTGGCGCCGCGCGTCGAGGCGCGCCTGCTGCAGGAGCTGCAGTTGCAGCGCCACGAGACCGTGCTCGAGATCGGTGCCGGCTCCGGCTTCATGGCCGCGCTGCTCGCTCATCGCGTACGCCATGTCGTCAGCCTCGAAATCTCGCCCGTGCTGGCGCAGCTGGCGCAGGACAACCTGCGCAAGGCCGCGGTGATGAATGCCGCGGTCCGCTGCCAGGACGGCGTGATGGGTGTGCCCGACGAGGCGCCGTTCGACGCGATCCTGCTGTCCGGCTCGGTGGCCGAGGTGCCGCAGGTGCTGCTGCAGCAGCTGAAGATCGGCGGCCGTCTGCTGGCGATCGTCGGTGACGAACCGGTGATGCGGGCGCGCCTGTACCGGCGCACCGACGGCGCATCCTGGTCGCAGGCCGACCTGTTCGATACCGTCGCGCCGCGGCTGCGCGGATTCCCGGAATCGGCGCGGTTCAGCTTCTGACGGCGGCAAGCGGTGAACCGCATCGCCCGGCCCTCCTCCCCCTTATTCGCGGGGCGCCATGCCGCAGCCGCGCCGTGGACGCGGGTGATATAAGAGCCGCCACCCGTCGCCTGTCCGCAAGCAAGTTCAAGGTCCAGCACATGACACGCAAGCGCCCCCTGGTGCCCACGGCCCGACTTCTGCTCGGGCCATTGCTGCTTCTGGGCCTGGCGGCAGCGGCCCAGGCGCAGGGGCTGGTGGCGCTGTTCGAGCTGTCCCGCGCATTCGACGCCACCTACCTGGCCGCGCAGGCGCAGATGCAGGCGGCGGAGTACAAGGCGGCGCAGGCCAACGCCCTCGGGCTGCCCACGCTGTCGGCCAACGTCAAGGGCGTGGCCACTCAGATCGACCTGCCGCGCGGCGCATCGGGCGACAACAACGCGCTGCAGACCGGTCTGAACGGGCGGATGCCGCTGTTCAACAAGGCCAACCAGGCAACGATGGAACAGGCGATCCGCTCGCTCAACGCCGCGCGGGCCGAACTGGAACTGGCCGAGCAGGACCTGATCATCCGGCTGTCGCAGGCCTACTTCGACGTGCTGTCCGCGAAGGACAACGTGGCGCTGGCCAAGACCAACAAGACCTACATCCTGGAGCAGCTGGCCTCGGCCAAGCGCAACTTCGAGGTCGGCACCGCGACGATCACCGACACGCGCGAGGCCCAGTCGCGCGCCGACCTGGCCACCGCGCAGGAGATCGCCGCCGAAAACGACCTGCTGAACCGGCGCATCCAGCTCGCCTACCTGGTCGGCCGGCGCGACATCGAACCGCTGCCGCTGGCCACGCCGGTGGTGCTGCCGACGGTGATGCCGGCCAACGTCGAGGAATGGGTCACCGTGGCCGACACGGTGCATCCGCAGGTGATCCGTGCGCGCACCGCGCTCGAGGTGGCCAGGCTGGAGATCGACAAGGCCAAGGCCGGCGAGCTGCCGACGATCGATGCGGTGGCCTCGGTCGGTGCCAACTACGCCACCGGCGATTCGATCATCCCCGGCACGACGCGCTCGGCCTCGATCGGCGTCGAACTGAACTGGCCGCTGTACACCGGGGGGGCGGTGCAGAACCGCATCAAGGAGACGGTGGCCCTGGAACAGCGCTCGCGCGACGAGTTCGAGAGCGCGCGCCGCACGGTGGCGCAGAACACACGTGTGGCCTTCTTCGGCGTGCAGTCCGGCGAAGCCCTGGTCAAGGCGCTGGAGGCGGCCGAGTCGTCGAGCCGGTTGTCGCTGGAAGCCACGCAGCTGGGCTACAAGGTCGGCGTGCGTGTCAACATCGACGTGCTGAACGCACAGACCCAGCTGTTCCAGACGCAGCGGGACCTGTTCAAGTCGCGCTACGACGTGCTGGTCAACAGCCTGCGCCTGCGCCAGGCCTCCGGCCAGTTGACGCCGAACGACCTGCTGGCGGTGAACAGCCTGCTGTCCAAGTCCAAGTAGCGGCCCTGCGGCAGGGCGAACCGGCAGTCAACCCGCGTCTGGAGGCCGGGCATCGCCCGACGGCCGTTGCGCGCCATTCAAGCGCGAACCCGCCAGATCGAGGATCTCCTGCGCCATGCGTTCGGCGGCACCGCGGTGCGCCGCCGCAAAGGCCAACGCGCGCCGCACCCAGTCGTCGCGCAACGGATCGACCGCCAGCGCCACCGCACGTGCCACGCCGTCGCCGATGTCGGCCACGCGCAGCGCGGCGCCGGCGGCCAGCGACAGCTCTGCGGCCTCGCTGAAATTGAAGGTGTGCGGACCCATCACCACCGGGCAGCCGCAGGCCGCCGCCTCGATCAGGTTCTGCCCGCCGAAGCGCCCGAAGCTGCCGCCCAGCAGCGCCACGTCGGCCGCGGCGTAGTACAGCGGCATCTCGCCCATCGAATCGCCGAGCCAGACATCGGCCTGCAGCGCTTCGTCCGGCGGCTGCATGGCCCACGCACTGCGCCGCTGCAGGCGCAAGCCCGCATCGGCCACCAGCGCCGCCACCTCGTCGAAGCGCTGCGGATGGCGCGGCACCAGCAGCAGCAGCGGCCGCGGCGCAGCCAGCGTCTTCCAGTGCTGCAGCAGCGGCAGTTCTTCGCCTTCGCGCGTGACCGCCGCCAGCACCACGGGGCGCGCCAGCCGCTCCCGCCAGCCGCGGCCATGTGCCAGCAGCCCGGCGTTCGGGTTGACGTCGAACTTCAGGTTGCCGCAGACCACGACGCTGCGCCCACCGGCCTGGCGCAGCCGCTGCGCGTCGGCTTCGGTCTGCGCCAGCACGCGGTTCACCGCCTGGGCCGCCGGCCGCATCAAGGCCGCCAGGCGCTCGCCCTTGGCAAGGCTCTTCTCGCTGAGCCGCGCGTTGGCCAGCACCATCGGCACGCCCTCGGCCTGCGCTGCATGCAGCAGGTTGGGCCAGATCTCGGTCTCCATCAGCACGCCAATGGCCGGCCGCTGCCGGCGCAGGAAGCGACGCACCGCCCCCGGCGTGTCCCACGGCAGCCAGCGCTGCACGTCGCCGTCGCGCAGCAGCGCGGCGCCGGCGGCGCGGCCGGTGGCCGTGCCGTGCGTCAGCAGCAGGCGCAGGCCGGGCTGGCGCGCACGCATCGCATCAACGAGGGCGGCCGCAGCCCGGGTCTCGCCGAGCGACACCGCATGCAGCCACAGCCGGCCGGGCGGCGCAGCCGGGCCGAAGCCGAGACGTTCGCCGAGGGCCTGGCGGTACAGCGGCTCGCGCCGACCGCGCCACCACAGGCGCAGCAGATAGGCCGGCGTCAGCAGGCGCAGCAGCAGCCCGTACGCGAAGCGCGCCAGCCAGCTCTTCATCGGCCTGCGGCGCGTGCCGGCGGCTGCAGCGTCAGTGCGCCGCGGCGGCGATCTGCGCGTCGGGCT
>JBGAII010000159.1:0-10975 GCA_044225625.1 Rubrivivax sp. | reverse complement strand
GCGCCAGCGCCGCCACCACCGCCGTCCCCAGCGGCAGCACGCCGGTGACCACCGCGGCATGCATCGCATCCACCTCGCGCAAGGCCAGCGCCAGGAACAGCGGAAAGCCGATCACCGTGCCCAGGCCGCTGAGGGCCAGCGCCCCCCAGTGCCTGCGCGCCGGCGGCGCGACGCGGTGCCAGGCCAGCCAGGCCGCGCTCAGCAGGCCCGCGCCGGCCGCACGGCCGGCGGTGACGAAACCCGGCTCCAACTGCGGCGCCGATTGATCGCCGACGGCCAGGCGCGTCATCGGCAGCGTCATCGCGAACATCAGCACGCCGAGCGCGCCCAGCGCCATGCCGCGGCGGGTGTCGGCGCTCACAGCCGCGCCATCCACAGCGCGGTGGCCAGCAGCACCAGCGCCAGCAGGCGGTTGAACCACAGCAGCCGGGCGCCCTGGGCCAGCCAGTGGCGCAATGCCGAGCCGATCAACGCATAGGTGAGGTTGCTGACCAGGCCATAGGCCATCAGCACCGGCAGCACGTAGGCGATGCGCGGCCAGGGGTCATCGGCCAGGCTGATCCAGCCGGCGCTGATCAGCAGTGCGGCCATCCAGGCCTTGATGTTGACGAACTGCAGCAGCGCCCCCTGCCAGAAGCCGACGTCGAAGCGCCGCGGGTCGGCCTGCGCCAGGCGGCCGCTGCCGGCGAGCTTCCATGCCAGCCACAGCAGGTAGGCCAGCCCGGCCCACTTGATGGCGCCGCGCAGCAGCGGCAGGCCCTGCAGCAGCGCGCCCAGGCCGAGCGCGCAGCCCAGCAGCAGTGCGCCCCAGCCCACCGGCACGCCGGCGACGAAACGCAGCGCATGCTTCAGGCCATGGTTGGCCGCCAGCGCGGCGGCCAGCGTGGTGTTCGGCCCGGGCGTGAAGGACATCGCGGTGGCAAAGGCCAGCAGCGCGGCGAATTCGGGCCAGGGCATCGGCAGGTTCATGCACGCAGTCTAGACGAGCGCGCCAATACAGATGCAGTACAGTTGGCAGCACAGAAAACGATCTGTATCGACCATGTCCACCACACAGTCGCTGGCCGCGCCGGGCACGGCCGGCAACCTGGCCGAACAGCTGGCGGCGCGCTTTGCCGAGCGCATCGAGCAGCGGCTGCTCGGGCCGGGCAGCCGGCTGCCGTCGGTACGCGACTGCGCGCGCCGCCATGGCGTCAGCCCGTCGACCGTGGTCGGCGCCTACGACCTGCTGCAGGCACGCGGCCTGGTGCAGGCACGCCCGCAGCGCGGCTTCTTCGTGCGCGAGCCTGTCTCGCGCGCGCTGCCGCCGCCCGCCGGCGCGGCAGCGCGGCCGGCGCCGGTGGACGCGACGGCGCTGATCCGCAGCATGTTCCAGGCCCAGGGCGGCCGGCCGGCGCCGGGCATGGGCACGCTGCCCGAGGCCTGGCTCGATGCGCCGCTGCTGCAGCGCGCACTGCGCCGCATCTGCCAGCAGCCGGAGTCCTGGCTGCGTTACGGCGACCTGGCCGGCAGTCCGCGGCTGCGCGCGGCGCTGGCGCTGCGCCTGTCGGACCTGGGCATCGGCGCGACGCCGGCGCACATCGTCACCACCGTCGGCGCCACCCATGCGCTGGACCTGATCAGCCGCACGCTGCTGCAGCCTGGCGACGCGGTGCTGGTGGACGAACCCGGCTGGGCGGTCGAATACGCCCGTCTGACGCGCATGGGCATGCGGCTGCTGCCGGTGCCACGCAGCACCGGCGCCGACGGCGGGCCCGACTTGGACGTGCTGGAGGCGCTGCTGCGCGAACACCGGCCGCGCCTGTACGTGACGGTGAGCGTGCTGCACAACCCCACCGGGCAGAGCCTGACGCCGTGGCAGGCGCATCGCCTGCTGCAACTGGCCGAGCAGTACGACCTGCGCATCGTCGAGGACGACACCTACGCCTGGCTGGCGCCGGCACATGCCACGCGCGTGGCGCAACTCGACGGCCTGCGGCGCACGATCTACGTCTCCGGCTTTTCCAAGGTGCTGACGCCGCAGTGGCGCGTCGGCTTCCTGGCGGCCGCGCCGGCGCTGGCCGAGCGCCTGATCGACAGCAAACTGCTGTGCAGCCTGTCGACGCCCGGCCCGCTGGAGGACGGCGTGGCGTTGTGCCTGGAGCAAGGGCTGATGCGCCGCCATGCCGAACGCGTGACCGCGCTGCTCGACGCCGCGCGCGGGCGGGCCGTGCGCCTGGCGCAGAACGCCGGCTGCCGCTTCGTCACGCCGCCGGCCGGCCTGTTCGGCTGGCTCGACGTCGGCCACGATACCGAGGCGCTGGCGCAGCTGCTGTTCGACGAGGGCTGGCTGATCGCACCGGGCGCGCTGTTCCATGCGGCGCGCCGGCCGACGACGCTGATGCGCATCAACTTCGCCACGACGCAGGAACCGGCCTTCTGGCACGCCTTGCGGCGTACATGCGGACACATTTCATCGCGCTGAGACCGGGCATCGGGCGTAGCATCGCCGCACTCCGCCACAGCGGGGTGAAGTGCCTGCATGTTTGAATCGACCCTCCCCTTCGGCGAACCCGAACTGATGCGCGCCAGCGCCTTCCGGCGCTACCTGGATGACGCCGCGCAGCGCGGCGAATCGGACACCCTGGCCTCGCAGCTGTCGACGCTGAGCCCGTCGCTGATGCTCGACCTGATGCGCTTCGAGCAGGAAGGCCAGCAGGGCGGTGTCGTCGAAGTCCTGGCCGCCTGCATCCGCCATGCACGGCGGCTGCTGATCCACCTGCAGGCCGAAGACCGCGTGGTGCCGCTGACGGTGTTCCCGATGGAACATCTGGCGCATTGCCCGATGCCGCAGGCGCAGTTCCTGGCGCTGCCGCTGGGCGACCTGAGCGTGCTGCACGTCGAGCCGGCCCTGCTGCGGCCCGGCGACCGGGTGACACAGATGGTCGGCGAAGCGCAGCATTACGGCGCGCTGAGCTCGCTGCTGTGGAGCTGGCGCTGCGCGGTTCGCGCGCCGATCTGCTGCCCGAGATCGCGGGACAGGCGGCCTATCGCATCTCGCCCGGGCTGAATCTGCGCGTGCTGGAGCTGAGCGGTTCGCTGGCCGACGCGGTGGCGCGGCTGAAGCGCGAGACCACCAACCTGCGCGAGATGTCGCAGTGGCTCAGGTTTCGACCTTCGCGAGCGCGACGCGCCTGCTCAACGGCCTGTACCTGCTGGCCGGCCTGATGGTCAGCCGCACGCATCCGGCCGCGACCAACGACGGCTGGAGCAGCAGCCGGCCATGATCGCGCTGGCCGGCGCCTTCGCGCAGCCACGCGCTCAGCGCGATTCCAGTTCTTCCCAGCGCTGCAGCGCCTGCTGCAGCTCCTCGTCGATCTGCGCATAACGTGCCTGCAGCCCGGCCACGCTCTGCGGCTCGCGCGTGTACAGCTCGGCGCTGGCGAGGCGGGCGCCGATCTCGCGCTGCTCCACCTCCAGCGCATCGATGCGCCCGGGCAGCTCCTGCAGCCGCGCTGTTCCTTGAAGCCGAGCTTGCGCGCGCCGCGGCCGCCGGCGGCGCGGCCGCGGTCGCGGCCTGCTGCTGCTGCAGGCCGGTTGGCGCCGCGCTGCGCGCCGGCGCGGCACAGCTCACGCGAACGCGCGCTGCGCCCGCCAGTCCTCGATGCCGCCCTCGTACTCGCGCCACAGCCCGGGCTTCTGGTCGCCCTCCCAGGCGATCAGGCTGGTGACCACGTTGTCGAGGAAGCGCCGGTCGTGGCTGACCAGGAACACCGTGCCGGCATAGGACTGCAGCAGTTCTTCCAGCAGCTCCAGCGTGTCGATGTCCAGGTCGTTGGTCGGCTCGTCGAGCACCAGCACGTTGGCCGGCAGCGCGAACAGCCGCGCCAGCAGCACGCGGTTGCGCTCGCCGCCGGACAGCGTGCGCAGCGGCGAACGCGCGCGCTCCGGCGCGAACAGGAAGTCGCTCAGATAGCTCATCACGTGGCGGCGCTGGCCGTTGAGTTCGACCCAGTCGCTGCCCGGGCTGATGCTGTCGGCCAGCGTGGCGTCCAGGTCGAGGCCGGCACGCAGCTGATCGAAGTAAGCGACCTCCAGCCGCGTGCCGCGGCGCACGTTGCCGCTCGTCGGCTGCAGTTCGCCGAGGATCAGCTTCAGCAGCGTGGTCTTGCCGGCACCGTTGGGGCCGATCAGCCCGACCTTGTCGCCGCGCAGGATCGTGGCGCTGAAATGATCGACCACCGGCGGCCGGTCAGGCGCGTAGCGGAAACCCACGTCGCGCAGCTCGGCGACGATCTTGCCGCTGGGTGCACCGGCATCCAGCTCCAGCCGCACCTGGCCCAGGACTTCGCGGCGGGAGCGCCGCGCCGCGCGCAGCTGCTGCAAGCGCTCGACACGTGCGACGCTGCGGGTGCGCCGCGCCTCCACGCCCTTGCGGATCCACTGCTCCTCCTGCGCCAGCAGCTTGTCGGCCCGTGCGTCGGCCAGCGCCTCGGCAGCGAGCTGTTCTTCCTTCAGCCGCTCGTAGGCACTGAAGTTGCCCGGGTAGCTGCGCAGCACACCCCGGTCGAGTTCGACGATGCGCGTGGCCACGGCATCGAGGAACGCGCGGTCGTGCGTGATCAGCATCAGGCTGCCGCGGAACTCGACCAGCAACTGTTCCAGCCAGGCGATCGCCTCCAGGTCCAGGTGGTTGGTCGGCTCGTCGAGCAGCAGCACCTCGGGTTGTGCGACCAGCGCCTGCGCCAGCGCGACGCGCTTCTTCATGCCGCCGGACAGCGTGCCGATCTGCCGCGCACCGTCGAGCTGCAATTGCGCCAGCGTGGTGTCCACGCGCTGCTCCCAGGTCCATGCGTCCAGTGCCTCGATGCGCGACTGCAGCGCGTCCAGGTCCTCACCCGGCGCATGCGCCTCGTAGCGCGCGCGCAGCGCGCGGGCCTCGGCCACGCCCTCGGCCACCACGTCGAAGACGCTGTCTTCGGCAGCGAAGTCCGGCTCCTGCGCGACGTAGCGGATGCGCAGGCCCTGCGTCAGCTGCAGCAGGCCATCGTCGAGCTTTTCCAGCCCGGCCAGCACCTTCAGCAGCGAGGACTTGCCGGCGCCGTTGCGGCCGATCAGGCCGAGGCGCTCGCCGGCTTCGAGTGACAGCGACGCGCCGTCGAGCAGCGCGACATGGCCGTACGCGAGATGGGCTTGGGTCAGGGAAAGGACGGCCATGGCGGTGGCGATTATCGGCAGGTCGCCTTGGCTGCCCGAGGTGTGGCGGATTTGCCGACAGGCCGACGCCCGAGCCTTCACGCGCGGCGCCAAGCTGTGGACAATTCGCCACACTCGCGCCGGCGTGCGCTGCCCCCTCATCCACGGTGGGGGCGGGCGCAAGGCCGTGACGGAATCGACTGGCCCCGCCTGCGTTTGTATCCGGCCCTGGAATGGGGCGGCATCGCACCGCATGATGGCGGCATCAAGAACGTCGTTGGGGGAATGTGATGACCTTTCGAAATGTGGCCTGGGGCTGCCGCGGCCTGTTGCTGGCTGCCGCGATCAGCGGCGCGCCGGCTTTCGCCAGCCCGATCTCGCTGGCGCCGACGCTGGCCGGCCAATACCAGGCCGGCAACGGCGTCGACGCCCTCTTCCTGAAGGTCGACGACGCCTGGCACCAGAGCAGCGTGCTATGGAACGAAGCCACCAGCCAGTACGGCAGTGGCGCGCCGATCGGCGGCTTCGCCTGGGGCAGCGGCCTGTGGGGCATCGCCGACTGGCAGACGGCGAACCACAGCCCGACGGCCGGCATGATCCAGGACAGCTGGAGCGGCCGCGTCAGCCAGATCGCGTGGGGCGACAGCATGTACAACACGCTGTACGGCGCCAACTGGGGCACGGTCGACTTGGCGCCGCTGTTCAGCGGCGGCGGCAGCCAGGACAACTGGACCTCGAGCTTCAGCGGCTATCTGCGCATCACCGAGGCCGGTGTCTACAACTTCAGCGTGCTGCACGATGACGGCTTCTTCTTCAAGCTGCACGGCAGCAGCGGCAACACGCTGGAGCTGAGCAACGACTTCCTGAACCCGCGCGACAGCCTGGGCTTCAGCAGCAACCTGCTGCTGAGCGCTGGCCTGTATTCGTTCGAGCTGGGCGCGTACGACCGGCTGCAAGCTGGCGTGGTCGAGCTGTCCTGGTCGCGCGACGGCGGCGGATGGGCCCGCGTGCCGACCGCGAACCTGGTCGCGCACGACGCCGTGGTGGCCGTACCGGAGCCGGGCAGCTGGGCGCTGATGGCTACCGGTCTGCTGGTGCTGGGCACGCTGTCCGCACGACGCCGCCGGCGCTCCTGATCCCGGCGCATGACGGCCCCCGAAGAACACCGCGCCCGCCTCCCCGCGTTGCTCCGCAAGCTGGCCCACCTGATGGGGGTGGTGGTCGGCTGGGTGGGCTTCGTCTGGCTGTGGCTGCTGGTCGCGGCCCGGCCGTGGGATTCGCAGGGGCTGGTGTGGCTGATTCTCGGCTCACTGCTGGTGGCCCCGCTGCTGACGGGTGCGTGGGTGCTGCACAACCGCTCGCTGCACCGGCGCAAGGGCGAGCGCCAGGCGGTGGCGGCGGCCGACATGGGCTACGCGCGCGACTGGCACGGCCGCACGGTGCAGGCCGACTGGAGCACGCTGCGCCACAGCCGGCTGGTGCTGGTGCGCGTGGACGGCGAACGCAAGATCTTCGAAGGCAGCCTGATCGCCGGCAGCGAGCCTGCGGCGGCCGCGCTGCCGCTGGGCGATGGCTCGGCCCGCCCGCTGGCGGTGACCCCGCGTACGCCGTTGCGCTGAGGTGGCGATGAGCGGCTTCTGGACTGCGCTGGCGCAGTTGATCGTCGATCTGCAGTACACGCGGCCGTATGGATGGGCTCTGCTGTTCTTTGCGGCCTATCCGATCGTCACCAGCATCATGTGGATCACCACGTCGATGTACTTCCTGCACCGCTGGGAGCGCGGCGGGCCGCCGGAAGACAGCCTCATCGACGACGAGCTGCCGTGGGTCACGGTGCTGATCCCGGCGCACAACGAGGCCGAGGTCATCACCGAGACGCTGCAGGCCGCCTGCCGCATCGACTATCCGCACTACGAGGTGGTGGTGGTGGACGACGGCTCCAGCGACGACACCGCGCAACGCGTCGCGCCCTTCCTCGACGGCGGCCGCGTGCGGCTGGTGCGCAAGCTGATCAACGAGGGCAAGGCGCTGGCGCTGAACGACGCGCTGCCACTGATCAACGGCGACATCGTGCTGACGCTGGACGCCGACGCCTCGCCCGACCCGCTGATCCTGCGGCGCATCGTGCCGCACTTCAAGTCGGCGCGCGTGGCGGCCGTCACCGGCAACCCGCGGGTGCGCAACTTCGACACCTTCCTGGCACGGCTGCAGGCCATCGAGTTCAGCTCGATCGTCAGCCTGCTGCGCCGTTCGCAGCGCATCTGGGGCCGCGTGGTCACGGTCTCGGGCGTGGTCGCGGCCTTCCGCCGCAGCGCCGTCTTCGACGTGGGCGGGTTTTCGCCGAACATGCCCACCGAGGACATCGAGCTCACCTGGAAGCTGCAGAAGCGCTTCTACGACGTGCGCTACGAGGCGCGCGCCATCGTCTGGATGAAAGTGCCGACATCGTTCAAGGGCCTGTACAAGCAGCGGCTGCGCTGGGCGCGCGGGCTGATGCAGGTGTTCCACAAGCACGCCGACGTGGCGCTGCACTGGAAGTACCGCCGCATGTGGCCGGTCTTCGTCGAGTCGGCGCTGTCGATCCTGTGGGCGTTGTGCTTCGTGGTGCTGACGCTGATCTGGCTGGCATCGTGGTCGATCGGCGTGCCGCCGGTAGGTGCCTCGCCGATACCGAACCTGTGGGGCATGACCATCGGCACGCTGTGCCTGCTGCAGCTGTTGGTTGGGGCGCTGGTGGACCGGCGCTACGACCCGGGCATCCTGCGCTTCTATGCCTACGCCGTGTGGTACCCGCTCGTCTACTGGATGTTCCTGTCGGTGACCACGGTGCTGTCGATGAGCTGGCTGTTCCGCCGCCCGCAGGCCGGCTCGGTGCGCTGGAACACGCAGCGCACGGGGAGCGAGGCATGAGGCTGCGCGCGCTGTTCATGGCCGTGTTGCTGGCCGCCGGCGCCGTGCAGGCGCAGACGCTGCAGCAGGCCCGCGAGAAGGTCGATGCGCGCCAGTACACCCAGGCCCTGCCGATCTACGAGGCGCTGCTGCGCGCACAGCCGGCCAACACCGACCTGCTGATCGAGACGGCCCGCGTCTATGGCTTCGCCGACCGCCACAAGGAGGCCATCGCCACCTACCGGCGGGTGATCGAGGTCGACCCGGCACGGCTCAAGGACGTCGCTGCGTCGCTGGCCTGGCAGACGCTGTGGTCCGGCGATGCCGCCACGGCGCTGTCGCTGTTCGAGCAGGCCCGCGGCTTCACCAGCGACCCGAAGCAGCAGGCCGAGCTCTGGCGCGGCAGCGGCGAGGCCTGCGTGCAGACCGGCGACAACGCCTGCGCCCTGGACGCCTACCGCAACGCACTGGCCCTGACGCCCGGTGACCGCGACCTGCAGCGCCGCATCGCCACCGTGCTGCTGTGGATGGACGAGTACGCGCAGGCAGAGGCCGCATGGCGCCAGCTGCTGGCCGAAGACCCGACCGACCGGCGCGCTCAGGCCGGGCTGGCCCGCACCGTCAACGCCGCAGGCCGCCACAACGAGGCGATCCGCCTGTACCAGCAGATCGACGACGGCAGCGATGCCGACCTGCGCCTGGACCATGCACGCGCCGTACGCTGGGCCGGCTACGACGCGGCTGCGTTTCCGCTGCTGAACGGGCGCAGCGACTGGCCCGGCGTGTTCCTGCGCGACTGGCGCACCGACCGTGAGCAGCGCAGCTACGTGTGGAGCGGCATCGACTACTCCGTCGATTCGGACCAGCTGGACATCATGGCGGTGGCGGCCGGCGCCGGCACGCTGCTGAAACCCGGGCTGCTGCTCGAAGGCAGCTACCGATTCGCGCGGCTCGATTCACCGCAGGGCAACGTCAGCGCCAACCGCGTGCAGGCCACGCTGCGCGGCCTGATCGGCACGCCGGGCGAGACGCCACCGGGGTTGATCGTGCCGTCCCTGACGCTGGCGTTGAACGACTACGCCGGCTGGACGCCGGTCACCGGCTACGCGTCGGTGCGCTGGTTGCCGCAGGATCTGGTGCGCTTCACGGCCGACGTGGGGCGCGAAGTGGTGGAGACACCCCAGGCCATCGGCAACCGCATCACCGTCGATGTCGCGGCCGTCGGCGTCGAGTACCGGCTGCCTCCGCGCTGGGCGACGGGGGGCAATCTTTCGGTCCTGCGCTTTTCCGACGACAACACCCGGCTGCGTGTCTACGGCCATCTGGACTACACGACGCGCTTCAACCCGAAGGTGGTGGTCGGCGTGGAAGGCGCCGCCTTCAACGATTCCAACCCGGCAAGCTTTGCGCCGGTGCCGCCGCCGGGCACGCTGTCGCCTGCCGGCTACTGGAACCCGAAGGACTACGTCGAAGGCCGCGTGTTCGCCGGCATCTGGCACGAGCACGACGACTGGGACGCCTACGCGCGCGTCGCGCTGGGCCTGTCGCGCGAGACCGACGGCGACGGCGTCAGCAGCACCGGCCATCCGAACCTGCTCGAAGCCGGCATCGCGCACGACGTGGCGCCGGGACTGCGCTGGCGGCTCTACGCCGGCGGCTCGGGCTCGAGCTTCGCGGTCGGCAACGGCGGCAGCGGCTACTGGCGCCGCTATATCGGCTTCGTCCTGCAAGCCTGGTTCTGAGTCGCGGCGGCCCGCGCCCGTCCCGCCCCGCGCCAGGGTCAAGCGTCCCGCGGGCCGCGCCGGCGCCGCGAATCAGCGAAGATGACTGCCCTGCACAACGAGGAACCAACGCATGAGCGACAAGGCCGACTACGTGCCGCCGAAGGTCTGGGTCTGGAACAAGCCCAGTGGCGGCCGGTTCGCCAGCATCAACCGCCCGGTGGCAGGGGCCACGCACGACAAAGACCTGCCGGTTGGCGAGCATCCGCTGCAGCTGTATTCGCTGGCCACCCCGAACGGCGTGAAGGTGACCGTGATGCTGGAGGAGCTGCTGGCGCTGGGCCACCGCGGCGCGGAGTACGACGCCTGGATGATCCGCATCAGCGAAGGCGAGCAGTTCGGCAGTGGCTTCGTCGCGGTGAACCCGAACTCGAAGATTCCGGCACTGCTGGACCGCAGCGGCCCGAAGCCGATCCGTGTGTTCGAGTCCGGCGCGATCCTGCTGTACCTGGCCGAGAAGTTCGGCGCGTTGCTGCCCACCGATGCGGCCACGCGCGCCGAATGCCTGTCGTGGCTGTTCTGGCAGATGGGCAGCGCGCCCTACCTGGGTGGCGGCTTCGGCCATTTCTATGCCTATGCGCCGGTGAAGATCGAATACGCGATCGACCGCTTCGCGATGGAGGTGAAGCGTCAGCTCGACGTGCTCGATCGTCGTCTGGCCGAGACGTCCTATCTGGCCGGCGACGCCTACAGCATCGCCGACATCGCTGTCTGGCCCTGGTACGGCGCGCTGGCCAAGGGCCTGGTCTACGGCGCCGGCGAGTTTCTGCAGGTGCAGGACTACAAGAACGTGCAGCGCTGGGCCGACGCCATCGCGCAACGCCCGGCAGTGCAGCGTGGCCGCATGGTCAACCGCGGCTGGGGCGAGCCATCCACCCAGCTGCACGAACGCCACGATGCCAGCGATTTCGATACGCGCACGGCGGACAAGCTGGGCGTGGCGGGGTGAGGTCTGCGGTCGGCGCTTTGCCGACGCTCGCTGATCGCCTGCTACTGCCTGTCGTTCAGGCGTTTGCGCAAGCCGAGGCTGACGGGAAAGCGAATCCGTCCATGTCCCCCGCCCGGTCTGACAGACCGGGCTCCTCCTTTACTTCCCGGATTCGCTTGCCCGCCATCCTCGGCAGGACACG
>JBGAII010000158.1:0-9897 GCA_044225625.1 Rubrivivax sp. | reverse complement strand
GGCGCCGGTCGTCCGCCACCGGGAAGCCCCATTCGTGGTCGTGGTAGGCCAGGTACTCAGGTGACGCCGCGCACCAGCGGCAGCGCAGGCGGCCGTCGGGGCCAGGCAGGGTGGCGCTCATCGGTCGAGCAGGAAGTGGAGCCGTTCGTCGCCGCGGGAAGCGGCGATGTCCAGGATCTCGGCTTCAACCACGCCATGGGCCACGAAAGGGTCCGCCTGCACACGCTGCCGCAGCGCGTCGAGGGTGGTCGCATGCGCCAGCACGGCACCGCCGCGTTGCGGCTGCAGGCTTCCGGACAACAGGAACACGCCGTCGTCGAAGCCCTGCTGCAGCCAGGCCTGGTGGCCGGCCAGCCACTGCGATGCCGAGGACCGCGCCTCGGAGAACCTGAGCAGCACGACGAACATGGTTCGAATCCTTTGTTGTGGAGGGTGTGGAGGGGCCGAAGACTCAGCGGCGCGCCGCTGCGCCACGGCGCGGTGCAGCGGACAGCACCGCGTCCAGCCAGGCCTCCATCTGCTGCACCTCGTGACGCACGAAGTCCGCATCGCGGAAGGTCTGGGCCAGCACGGCTACGCCCTGGCTGCGCCCCAGCAGGTGCATGGCCAGCGCATCGGCCTGCGCGGCGCGGCCGGCCTGCTCGAACTGCCCGGCCAGCCAGTCGCGGAACAGCGTGAACAGCTCACCCGCCTGCGCCAGAGACGGATGTCCCAGCTTGGCCAGCTCGGAACACAGCGTGCCCACCGGGCAGCCGTGTTCCATGATCGGTGCCTGGTTGGCGATCAGCATGCGGATGAAGCTGCGGATGCGCTGCGCCGGCGTGCTGCCCTGCGCCTGCCATTGCAGCAGCATCCCTTCGGTGCGGGCCCGGCGCATGCCGATGACCGCGTCGAGGATCTGATCCTTGGTCCTGAAGTGGTGATAGAAGTTGCCGCGCGAGATGCCCACCACATCGGCAATGTGCGCGAACGAGGTGTGCTCGTAACCCTGGCGATAGAACAGGTCGTCGGCGGCGTCGAGGATCTGTTGGCGGGTACCGGCGTCGGGCATGGGTGTTGTCTAGGACGGTTGTCCTGAAGTGTAGGTCAATCGTCCTATCCTGTCCACGGCCAGCGCGGTGCCGGGCGGGACAGGCCATCGAGGCTGTATCGTCCCAGCGGTCGACGGCGCGGGTGCTGGCGCTCAGGCTCGACCTGCACGTCGCGATGGTGACGCCACAAAGAAGGACGATCGATGAATCTGCCGATGAGTTGGGAAGAATGGGCCGCACACGATGCGTTGGGCCTGGCCGCAAGGGTGCACAAGGGCGAACTGAGCGCCGCCGAACTGGCGCGCCAGGCGGCCGCCGGCATCGCGAAGACCAATCCGGCGTTGAGCGCGGTGGTCGAGGTGTTCGACGACGTGGTGGCCGACCCGTTGAAGGACGGCCTCGATCCCCGCGGGCCCTTTGCCGGCGTGCCCTTCCTGATGAAGGACCTCGGCCCCACGCTGAAGGGCCGCCTGCAGGAACAGGGCTCGCTGTTCATGCGCGGCAACCGGCCAGAGGCCGACACCTGGCTGACGCAGCGCATGCGCCGCGCCGGCCTGAACCTGATGGGCCGCACCACGACGCCCGAGTTCGGCGTCTGCAGCTCGGCCGAGAACCCGGCCGTCTACGTCACGCGCAACCCCTGGAACACCGACTACACCACCTGTGGCTCGTCGGCCGGCCCCGCGGCCATGGTGGCGGCCGGCGTGGTGCCGATGTCGCATGCCACCGATGGCGGTGGCTCGATCCGCATTCCGGCTGGTTTCAACGGCAACATCGGCCTGAAGCCGTCGCGCGGCGTGTTCTCGATCGCGCCGCATGCGTCGGACATCACCGGCTATGTCTCGATCCAGGGCTGCCACAGCCGCACGGTGCGCGACACCGCCGCCTTCGTCGATGCCTGCCGCGGCGGTGCGCCGGGCGAGTTCATGCCCTACTGGACGGTGAACGAACCCTACACCGAGCTGATTCGCAAGGAACCGGGGCGGCTGCGCATCGCGCTGTCGCACGAATGGGGCGACTACCGGGCCACGCCGCAGATCGTGACCGAGCTGGAGCGCGCCGGCCGTTTCCTCGAAGGCTTGGGCCACCATGTCGAATGGGCGCTGCCGCAGGCCGACCTGCGCGCCGCCTTCGCGGCCCAGACCACCTGCTACATCAGCAACTTCGCGCAGGTCATCAACGGCCTGCTGGCGGCGCGCGGGCTACAGCGCCCGCCGGCCGATCTGATCGAGCCGATCAACATCCGCATCTGGGAAGCCGGCAAGGACCTGTCCTACGCCGAGCGCTACCGGATGCAGGCGGTGTTCAACAGCACCGCGCGTGCGTTTGGCGACTTCTTCGAAGCGTGGGACATCATGCTCACGCCGATCACCGCGCTGCCGACGCCGCGCATCGGCACCACCGAATACCTGACGCTCAGCGACAACCCGGACATCCACGACTGGTTCGCCAACCTGTGGAAGTTCTTCGCCTACACGCCGCTGTCCAACCTGTGCGGCATTCCGGCGGTCTCGCTGCCGATGGCGCGGCAGGAGAACGGCCTTCCGTTCGGTATCCACGCCCAGGCGCGGCAGGCGAACGACGGCTTGCTGCTGCAACTGGCTGCGCAGATCGAACGGGCGCTGGACGGCCGCTGGAACGACGGCCGCCGCCCCGGCGTGCACGTCACGGCTGGCTGAGCGGCTGCCGCGCCGGCCGGCGCCGCACCGCCGGTCACTGGCGGCGGCGACGCCGGGATGTCGCCGTACGCTCCCGCGGTGGCTTCAGGCCGAGGCCGGCCGCATGCCGCCGACGATGGGGGCATGGCGCTGATAGCGATCCATCGCCAGCCCGTCGGTGCGGATCTCGGGCCGCCGCCCGGACACCAGGTCGGCCACCAGCTTGCCGCTGCCGCAGGCCATGGTCCAGCCCAGCGTGCCGTGGCCGGTGTTGAGGAACAGATTGGTCAGCGGCGTGGCACCGACGATCGGCGTGCTGTCGGGCGTCATCGGCCGCAGGCCGGTCCAGAACGTGGCCGCGGACAGGTCGCCGCCGGGGAACAGTTCGCCCACCACCTTTTCCAGCGTGGCGCGGCGGCGCGGGTTCAGGCGCAGGTCGAAGCCGCCGAGTTCGGCCATGCCGCCGACGCGGATGCGGTCGTCGAAGCGGGTGACGGCGATCTTGTAGGTTTCGTCGAGCACGGTGGACTGCGGCGCCAGGCTGGCATCGCGCAGCGGCACCGTCAGCGAATAGCCCTTGACCGGGTACACCGGAATGTCCAGACCCAGCTGGGCCGCCAGCGTGCGCGAATGGCTGCCGAAGGCCAGCACGTAGCGGTCGGCGCTCAGCCATTCGGCCGCGCCGTCCTGCCGCACCTGCACGCCGCTGACGCGGCCGCCTTCGACGCGCAACTGGCCGACTTCGGCGCCGTAGCGGAAGCGCACGCCGAGGCTGCCGGCCAGGTCCGCCAGGCGGCGGGTGAAGAGGTGGCAATCGCCGGTCTCGTCACCCGGCAGGCGCAGGCCGCCGACCAGCGCGCCGCCGGTGCGAGCCAGTGCCGGCTCGACGCGGGCCAGGCCTTCGCGGTCCAGCAGCTCGAAGGGCACGCCGCACTCGCGCAGCACCGCGATGTCGCGCTGCACCGCATCCAGCTGCTGCGCGCTGCGGAACAGCTGCAGCGTGCCGCCGGTGCGCTGTTCGTACTGCAGGCCGGTCTCGGCCCGCAGCGCGCGCAGGCAGTCGCGGCTGTATTCGGCCACGCGCATCATGCGTTCCTTGTTGACCGCATAGCGCTCGGGCGAGCAGTTGCGCAGCATCGCCGCCATCCAGCGCAGCTGAAACAGCGTGCCGTCGGGCCGGATGGCCAGCGGCGCGTGCCGGCTGAACATCCATTTCAGTGCCTTCAGCGGAATGCCCGGTGCCGCCCAGGGCGTGGAATAGCCGGGCGACACCTGGCCGGCATTGGCGAAGCTGGTTTCCTGTGCGACGGCGGGCTGGCGCTCCAGCACGGTGACCTGGGCGCCGGCCTTGGCCAGGTAGTAGGCGGTGGTGGTGCCGATGACGCCGCCGCCGAGGACAATCACTTTCATGCGGAGATCGCGGTGAAACGCGCCGAAGCTAAGGTCGATTCGCTGAATTTACCGGCTTGTCACCGGTAGACTTGCCGGATATTCTGGGGAATCGCCGCAGGATCGTCTGTCAGCCCCCTTCTGGCCGGCCCCACGCCCGCAGGATCCGCTGCCTTCGACGCACCACCTCATGACCACCGCCGCCAGCCTGGACCGCACCGACCGCCGCATCCTCGACATCCTGCAGCGCGAAGGCCGCATCGCCATCACCGAACTGGCGCAACGGGTCGGCCTGTCGGCCTCGCCGTGTTCGAACAGGTGCGTCGGCTGGAGCGCCAAGGCGTGATCACCGGCTACCACGCGCGCGTCGCGCCGGAGGCGGCCGGCAAGACGCTGCTGGTGTTCGTGGAGATCACGCTTTCGGCCAAGTCGGGCGAGGTGTTCGACAAGGTGCGCAAGGAGTTGCTGCACATGCCCGAGGTGCTGGAGTGCCATCTGGTCTCCGGCAGTTTCGACTACCTGGTCAAGGCGCGGCTGCGCGGCATGGGCGAATACCGGAACCTGCTGGGTGACATCCTGAAGAAGCTGCCGGTGCCGGCGGCGTCGCACAGCTACGTGGTGATGGAGGAGATCAAGGAGACGCTGCTGCTGCCGATGGACCGCTGACGACGCGGCCGTTGCCACGCAGGGCACAATCGCGGCATCGAGGCACCATGAGCGAAGACGCGCAGCGCATCAAGGACGAAGCCGGCATGCGCCTGGCTCTGGACCAGGCCCACAACGCCTGGCTGGTGGGCGAGGTGCCGGTCGGTGCGGTGATCCTGCGCGATGGCCAAGTGGTCGCCACCGGCTACAACCGGCCGATCACCACGCACGACCCGACCGCGCATGCCGAGATCGTCGCGCTGCGCCACGCGGCCCAGCTGCTGGAGAACTACCGCCTGCCGGAGTGCGAGCTGTACGTGACGCTGGAGCCCTGCGCGATGTGTTCGATGGCATTGCTGCATGCGCGCTTCAAGCGCGTGGTCTTCGGCGCGCCCGACCCGAAGACCGGTGCCGCCGGCTCGGTGCTCGACCTGTTTGCCGAAGCGCGGCTGAACCACCAGACCGCGGTGACCGGCGGCGTGCTCGCTCCGGCCTGCGGTCAATTGCTGCGCGAGTTCTTTGCCGAACGGCGTGCACAACAGCGGGCCGAGCGTGAGACGGCCGTCGAGGCCATACCGACCGGCGAGGTGCGCGAACTCGGTGTCGCCGATGACCCGGAGCCGGCGGCATGACGCGGCTGGTCGTCTTCAGCCCCTCGGGCGTCAGCGTCAAGGCCGCGCCGGTGCGGCTGGCCGTCAAGCGCCTGCGCACGTTGGGCTTCGATGCCGCGCTCGATGCCGACGCGCTGAAGCGCTTCCAGCGTTTCGGCGGCGATGACGACACCCGGCTCGGTGCGCTGCATCGCATCGCGCGCGAGGCACCGTCGATCGCGATGGCGGTGCGCGGCGGCTACGGGCTGACGCGCCTGCTCGATCGCATCGACTGGCCGCTGCTGGCGCGCAGCGTGGAGGAGGGCACGCGCTGGGTGGGCCTGAGCGACATCACGGCGCTGCAGCTCGGCCTGCTGGCCCATGGCGGCGGAACCAGCTGGGCCGGGCCGACCGCGGCGGAGGACTTCGGCCGCAGCGACGAAGCCGGCGGCCTGGACGAGGTCACCACCGGCTGCTTCTGCGAGGCCATGGGCGGCGAACTGGAGGCGGTGGGTTTCCGTACCGAAGCCGGCTTCGACGGCCTGGATGTGCGCGGGCGGCTGTGGGGCGGCAACCTGACCGTGCTGCTGTCGCTGCTGGGCACGCCGCACTGGCCGCGCATCAAGGGCGGCATCCTGTTCCTGGAGGACGTGAACGAACAACCGTACCGGGTGGAACGCATGCTGCTGCAGCTGCACCAGGCGGGCGTGCTGGCGGCGCAGAAGGCGGTGCTGCTCGGGCACTTCACCGTGCATGCCAAGTCGCCGCTCGATCGCGGCTTCTCGCTGCGCGTGGCGGTGCAGCAGCTGCGCTCGGTGTGCCGCACGCCGATCCTTAGCGGCCTGCCGTTCGGGCACGTGCCGACCAAGGTGACGCTGCCGGTCGGCGCCCGCGTGCAACTGGCCGTGCAGGGACGCGAGGTCTTCGTTGGCTGGTAGCGCAGCGTGGCGACGGGCGCTGTACGCCGCCGGGCTGCTGGCGATGCTGCTGGCGGGCTGCAACAACAACCCGATGCCCAGCGGGCTGGCCGCCAGCAACACCGCGGTCAGCGCGATGATCGAAGGCTCGCCGCGCCACCTCGACCCCGTCGCCTCCTACTGGAGCAACGACACGCCCTTCACCTACCAGATCTACGAGCCTCCTTACGGCTACCACTATCTGCTGCGTCCCTTTAGGCTGAAGGCCAAGACGGCGACCGAGGTGGTGAAGCCGCGTTACCTGGACAAGGCCGGCAACCCGCTGCCCGACGATGCCCCGGGGGAGCAGGTGGCCGAGAGCGTCTACGACATCCGCATCAGGCCGGGCATCCTCTACCAGCCGCATCCGGCCTTTGCCAAGGACGAAGCCGGCCGCTACCGCTACCACGCGCTGAAGCCGGGTGAACTGGGCCACCGGCGTTCGCCGGGCGACTTCGAGCACAGCGGCACGCGAGAGCTGGTGGCCGAAGACTACGTGTACGCGCTGAAGCGCCATGCCACCACGCGCATCACCACGCCGATCGCCGGCATCTTCTCCGAGCATGTGCTGGGGTTGAAGGACTACGCCGCGCTCGTCAAGACCGAGGATGCCAAGCTGCGCCAGGGCCTGGACCCGTCCAGCCAGGACAAGCCCTTCCTCGACTTCCGGCAATGGCCGCTGGCCGGCGCCAGCGCGCCTGAGAAGCACCTGCTGCGCCTGCGCATCAAGGGCAAGTACCCGCAGTGGAACTACTGGATGACCACCACCTTCATGGCGCCGGTGCCCTGGGAGGCGGAAGCCTTCTATGCGCAGCCGGGCATGGCGGCGGCCGGTCTGAGCCTGGACACCTGGCCGGTGGGCACGGGGCCTTACATGATGACCGAGTATGTCAAGGACCGGCGCCATGTGCTGAAGCGCAACCCCAACTACCGCGGTGAGCCCTATCCCTGCGAAGGCATGCCCGGCGACAAGGAGGCCGGACTGCTGGACGATTGCGGCAAGCCGACACCCTTCATCGACCAGTACGTCTTCACCGTCGAGCGCGAAGCGGTACCGCTGCGCGCCAAGTTCCGCCAGGGCTACTACGACATCGAGGTCTTCGAGCGCACCGACACCGGCATGGACTACCTGGTGGCGATGCAGGATTCGGAAGAGGTGCGCAAGGAGTACCAGGACAAGGGCTTCCGCCTGCCGCGCTTTGCCGACGTGACCAGCTGGTACCTGGGCTTCAACATGCTCGACCCGGTGATCGGCTGGGGCGACACGCCCGAGCAGCGCGAGCGCAACCGCAAGCTGCGCCAGGCGATCTCGATCGCCATCGACTGGGAGGAATACTCGAAGATCTTCCCCAAGGCGGCCGGCGAGACGGCGATGAGCCCGCTGCCTTCGGGACTGTTCGGATCGCGCCACGGCACCGCCGAGGGCGTCAACCCGGTCACCCACCGCTGGGTCGACGGCAAGCCGGTGCGCCGCTCGATCGACGAGGCGCGCAGGCTGCTGGCCGAAGCCGGCTATCCCGACGGGCGCGATGCGCGCACCGGCAAGCCGCTGGTCATCAACTACGACTACTACTCGGCGCCGACACCGGAGAACAAGGCAGGGATCGACTGGGTGGTGCGGCAGTTCGCCAAGCTCGACATCCAGCTCGAGGTGCGAGCCACCGACAACAACCAGTTCCAGGACAAGGTGCGGCGCGGCAAGTACCAGGTGTTCTGGCTGGGCTGGCTGGCCGACTATCCGGACGCCGAGAACTTCCTGTTCCAGCTGTACGGTCCGAACGGCAAGACGAAGCACGACGGCGAAAACACCGCCAACTACGCCAACCCGGAGTTCGATGCGCTGTTCTCCACGATGCGGCTGTTGCAGGACGGGCCGCAGAAGCAGGCGGTGATCGACCGCCTGACGCAGATCGTGCAGCAGGACGCACCGTGGAGCTTCGGCTATTTTCCCTATGCCTCGGGGGCGGCGCAGTCGTGGGTGCACAACTACAAGCCGGCGGTGCTGATCCGCGACCAGGGGCGCTACCTGCGGCTCGACGTCCCCGAGCGGATGCGCAAGCTGGCCGAATGGAACCGGCCGGTGTGGTGGCCGATGGTGCTGGGCCTGGCGTTCGTGGCTGCGCTGGCCGGGTTCGCCTGGCGCAGCTTCCGCCGACGCGACAGGACCAACGCCCGCGGCGAGGTGCTGGCCTGACATGGGACGCTACGTCATCCGCCGCACCCTCTACGGCCTGCTGGTCCTGCTGGGCGTGAACCTGGCGACCTTCTTCCTGTTCTTCACGGTCAACACGCCGGACGACATGGCGCGGCTGAACATCGGCGGCAAGCGCGTCAACCAGGAAGTGATCGAAAAATGGAAGGCCGAGCGCGGCTACGACAAGCCGCTGTACTTCAATGCCGCCAAGCAGGGCAGTGCGCGCTTCACCGACACCATCTTCTGGGAACGCTCCGTATCGCTGTTCGCACTGGACTTCGGCCGCAGCGACGCCGAAAGCGCCGGCGACATCGGCCACGAGGTCGCCACGCGGATGTGGGTCAGCGTGCAGCTGGCGCTGCCGCTGTTCGTGCTGCAGCTGATCGCCAGCGTGGCCTTCGCGCTGCTGCTGGCGCTGGCGCGCCATACGCGGCTCGACCTGTGGGGCGTGGTGGCCTGCGTGCTGATGCTGTCGATCAGCAGCCTGTTCTACATCATCGTCGGGCAGTACTTTTTCTCGCGCGTGCTCCGGCTCGCGCCGATTTCCGGCTACGTTGGCGGCTGGGACGTCGTGAAGTTCCTGGTGCTGCCGATCGGCCTGTCGCTGATCGCGCGGCTGGGCGGCGAGGCGCGGCTGTACCGGGCGATGCTGCTCGAGGAGATGGGCAAGGACTACGTGCGCACCGCGCGCGCCAAGGGGCTGTCGGAGGCGGTGGTGCTGTACCGCCACGTGCTGCGCAACGCGCTGATCCCGATCATCACCAGCGCCGGCTCCTACCTGCCCTATGTCTTCCTCGGCAGCCTGGTGTTCGAGAGCTTCTTCGGCCTGCCGGGGCTCGGCGCCTACATCATCGAAGCCATCGGCAAGCAGGACTTCGCCGTGGTGCGCACGATGGTCTTCCTCGGCTCGCTGCTGACCATCGTGTCCTACATCCTGATCGACGTGGCCTACAGCTGGGCCGACCCCCGGGTGCGCCTGGCCTGACATGCCGAAGCTCGTCTTCCTCTGGACCGACCTCGCCATGTGGGCCATGGCACTCGCGCTGCTCGCCTACGGCGCGACGGTGCTGCGCCGGCCGGGCCTGCGCGCCAGCTGGACGCGCGTCTTTGCCGATCCTGCGGCGCTGGCGGCCTCGGTCGTGCTGTTCCTGTGCATCGGCATCACGCTGCTCGACAGCGTGCACTACCGGCCGCGGCTGCCGGCGTCGGCGGCCGGCGAGACCACGGCCTACGACACGCGCACCCATTCGCTGCTGGACGCCCTGCTGTCGCGTCTGGTCGAATCGCGCGAGGCGACCTATTCGCGGCCGCTGTCCTTCGTCGGTTTCACGAAGGAATCCGTCGAGGTCGACGGGCAGATCCGGCGCATCGCGCCACGGCTGAAGTTCGGCGGGGCGCACCTGCAGTCGCCCGAGCAGGACTGGCTGCCGGATC
>JBGAII010000157.1:0-10626 GCA_044225625.1 Rubrivivax sp. | reverse complement strand
TTCGGCGCCGACTACCGCGCCGAGTTCGAGGTGCTTTCCGCCGGCCGGCTGCCGGGCGACCCGACCGTCTACGTCTGCGCGCAGGACCGCATGGACGATGGCCTCGCCGAACCCGGTCGCGGCGAACGGCTGATGCTGCTCGTCAACGCGCCCGCACGGCCGCAGCTCGCGGCCGAGGAGATCGACACATGCCGCCGAGCCAGCCTCCTTCGCCTGCAACGCTGCGGGCTGCAGCTGACGCCGCTGGCGCCGGCGCTGACGACGACGCCGGCGGACTTCGCGCAGCGCTTCCCGGGAACGGACGGCGCGCTGTACGGCCGACCGACGCAGGGCTGGCAGGCGTCGTTCCTGCGACCGGGCTCGACCTGCCGGCTGCGCGGCCTGTATCTGGCGGGTGGCAGCGTGCACCCGGGGCCGGGCCTGCCGATGGCGGCGATCTCCGGTCGGCTGGCGGCAGCGCGGCTGAACGCGGACCTCGCTTCGACACGCCGCTGGCACGCGATGGCTATGCCTGGTGGTACGTCGATGCGCTGAGCGACGACGGCGCCCATGCGCTGACCTTGATCGCCTTCGTCGGCAGCGTGTTCTCGCCCTACTACGCGGCGGCACGGCGACGCGCGCCGGCCGACCCGGAACAGCACGTGGCCGTCAACGTGGCGCTCTATGGCGCTGGCGCGCAACGCTGGGCGATGACCGAGCGTGGCCGGCAGCGCCTGGAGCGTGATGCCGGCCACCTGCGCATCGGCGCCAGCCTGCTGCGCTGGCAGGGCGAGGAACTGCGCGCCGAGATCAACGAGTGGAGCGTCCCCTGGCCGCGCCGCCTGCGCGGCCGGCTGCGGCTCAGCGCGCAGGCGCTGCCGGCGACCGGCTTCGCCTTGGACGCCGCGGCGCGCCATCATTGGCAGCCGATCGCGCCGCTGGCGCGCATCGAGGTGGCCTTCGAGCATCCGGCGCTGCGCTGGAGCGGCAACGCCTATCTCGACCACAACCGCGGCGACGAGCCGCTGGAGCGGGCGTTCCGGCACTGGTCGTGGTCGCGGCGCACGCTGGCCGACGGCGGGACGGGCATCGACTACGACGTGCTGCGCCAGGACGGCAGCCGGCTGGGCCTGGCGCTGGCCTGCGCCGCCGACGGCCGGCTGACGGCGGCCGACCCGCTGGCGCCGACCGTGCTGCCGCCCACGCGCTGGGGCGTGGCGCGGCCATCGCGCGGGCCGATGACGCTGTGGCGCACGCTCGAGGTCGGCCCCTTCTACGCACGCTCGCTGCTGCGCAGCGCGGAGGGCCGCCAGCACGCGGTGCACGAGAGCCTGTCGCTCGAGCGTTTCGGCCGGCGCTGGGTGCAGGCGCTGCTGCCGTTCCGCATGCCGCGCCGCGCTTGAGCGCGCAGGCTCAGCGCGGCGTCTCGTCGTCGTCGCCGCGGCGTGAGTGCCGCTTCAGGCTGCACAGCTGCCAGACTCCGAAGCCGATCACCACCACGAAGACGAAGACCAGCTCGACGAGGCCGAAGAGGTGGTCGCTCACCGCGCCGCCTCAGTGCCGCGCATCGGCGCCGAACAGGCGAGCCACGGTGCCTTGTGTGGCGGCATCGCCACTGGCCAGCGCCCGCAGCGGGCCGTGCATCAGCTTTGCGCTCAGGCCGCGGGCCACGCCGTCCAGCACCTCGTCCACCGGGACGCCGCGCGCCAGCAACCGCCGCGCGCGCTGCAGTTCGGCGGCGCGCCAGTCCTCGGCCCGCGCCTGCAGCGCACGGATCAGCGGCACGGTGCCGCGCTGGTCGAGCCAGCGGCCGAAGCTGCGCACGCCGTCTTCCACCAGCGCGTCGGCATGCTCGACCGCGGCGCGCCGGTTCGCCGCGCCGGCTTCGACGATCGCCGCCAGGTCGTCCAGCGTGTACAGGTAGGCGTCCGGCAGCTTGCCGACCTCGGGCTCGATGTCGCGCTGCAGTGCCAGGTCGACCAGCAGCATCGGCCGCCGCCGCCGCTGTGCCAGCGCGCGCTGCACCGCACCCAGCCCGATCAACGGCAGGCTGCTGGCGGTGCAGGAGACGACGACGTCGAACTCGTGCAGCCGTTCGGGCAGCGTGGCCAGCGGCAGTGCCGTCGCACCGTCGCCGCAACGGGCGGCGATGGCCTGGCCGCGTTCGGCACTGCGGTTGGCGATGGCCAGCGCCAGCGGGCGGCGCCCGCCCAGGTGCGCGGCCACCGACGCCATCATCTCGCCGCCGCCGACGCACAGCACGCGCTGGTCCTGCAGCGGGCCGAACAGTTGCTGCGCCAGCCGCACGGTGGCCGCGGCATAGCTGACCGAGCCGGCGCCGATCTCGGTGTGCGAGCGCACCGCCTTGGCCACCGAGAACGAACGCTGGAACAGCTGGTTCAGCGTCTTGCCCAGCGCGCCCGCCTCGGCGGCCACGCGCACCGCCTGCTTCACCTGGCCCAGGATCTGCGGTTCGCCGAGCACCATCGAATCCAGGCCGGCCGCCACGCGGAAGGCGTGGCGCGCCGCATCGTCGCCGGCGCAGGTGTAGGCGTGTGCGGCGAGCGCGGCGGGCGTGAGCCCGGCCTGCCCCGCCAGCCAGGCCAGCGCCGGCCTGGCCAGCTCGCCGGTGGGTGCGGCCACGTACAACTCGGTGCGGTTGCAGGTGGACAGGATGACGGCCTCGGCCGTCGTGGCGGCGGTCGCGTCGGCTGTCGTGCCGGCGGCCGTGACGGCAATGTGGCGGCGCAGCGCGTCGATGCTCGCGGCCATGCGCTCGAGCGGGATGGCGAAGCGCGCGCGCAAGTCCAGCGGCGCGCTGCGGTGGTTCAGGCCGAGTGCAAGCACCGTCATCGCAACCCCCGGGCAACGGCCCGCAGGCCACGATCGCGCCGTTCCAGGCGCTCGAACAGGTCCAGCACGAACGCCGCCCCACCCCGCGGTTCGGCCGGCGTGCGCCCTGCGGCTTCGACGAGCACGCGGGTCGCGGCCAGCGGCGCCGCGTCGGCCCGCGCGGCCGAGGGCCACGGGCTGGCCAGCGCGCGCGCCAGCAGCAGCGCCTTGCGTGCCGCCGGCACGACGGTGCGCCGGTGCAATGCGTCGCCACCCTGGCGCAGCACTTCGTGGCCGATCTCGGCATAGAGCAGACGTGCCGCCTGGATGCCGGGCCGGCAGTCCAGCGGCAGCAGCGCAATGCCGGCCGCTGCCCGGTCATAGAGATCGTCCGCCAGTGCGACGAGGCCGCCGACGACCGCGCCGAGCGCCGGGCTGAAACGTGGCACCCGCAGCCAGGCCTCGGCGTCGATGCCGGCCTGCTGCAGCTGGTCCAGCGGCAGGTAAAGGCGTCCGGCGCGGGCGTCTTCGCCGACGTCGCGCGCGATGTTCGACAACTGCATCGCGACCCCCAGGTCGCAGGCGCGGGCCAGCGCCGCGGCGTCGCGCGCGCCCATCAGCAGGGCCATCATCGCGCCCACCGTGCCGGCCACGCGCGTCGCATAGGCCAGCAGCGCGTCCAGGTCGGCGCAGCGCCGGCCTTCGGCGTCCCAGGCCAGGCCTTCGAGCAGCATCTCGGGCAGCAGCCGCGGCATCTCGTGGCGCGCGAACACGGCACCGAGCGCACGTTCGTCGTCGTGCCCGGCATAGCCAGAAGCGGTCCAGGCGCCGGCGCAGCGCGTCGATGGCGCCGGCGCGGCCGCCGTGCAGGTCGACCGCGTCGTCGGCGACGCGGCAGAAGCGGTACAGCACCGACGCGGGTTCGCGCACGCGCCGCGGCAGCAGCAGCGACGCGGCATGGAAGGTGCGCGAATTGGCGCGCAGCACGGCGCGGCAGGCAGCCACGTCGTCGGCGCGCAGCATGGCGACCTCAGCCATGGCGCACGAACTCCCGCGGCCGTGGGCACCAGGCTGTCCAGCGCGCGCGCCGACGACAGCACGCCGGGCAGTCCGGCGCCCGGGTGCGTGCCGGCGCCGACGAGGAACAGCCGCTCGACCTCTTCGCTGCGGTTGTGCGGCCGGAACCAGGCGCTCTGCGTCAGCACCGGCTCCAGGCCGAAGGCCGCGCCGCGGAAGGCGCCGAAGTCGTCCTGCATCTGCTGCGGCGTCAGCAGCAGCGAGGCGGTGATCTCGCGCTCGAGCCCCGGCAGCACGGTGTCCTGAAGCCGGCGCTGGATCGCCGCGCGGAAGGGTTCGGCCTGCACGCGCCAGTCGGTGCCGCTGCCCAGGTGCGGTACCGGTGCCAGCACGTAGAAGGCGTCGCAGCCCGGCGGCGCCAGCGCCGGATCGGTGGCGGTGGGGCGGTGCAGGTAGAGGCTGAAGTCGTCGGCCAGATGCCGGCGGTGGAAGATGTCGTCCAGCAACTCGCGATAGCGCGGTCCCAGCACGATGGTGTGGTGCGCCAGCGCGTCGTAGCGCCGGCGCGTGCCGAAGTACCAGACGAACAGCCCCATCGAATAGCGTGCGCGTTCGATCCGGCCAGTCGGTCCAGCGGCGACGCTGCACACCGGGCAACAGCCACGCGTGAAGCTGATGGCAGGTCGGCGTTGCGAACCACGATGTCCGCGGCGATGCGCTCGCCCGATTCGAGGCGCACGCCGCAGGCGGCGCCGCGCTCGACCAGGATCTCGGCGACGCCGGCGTTGCAGCGCAGACGCCCGCCCTGATGCTCGATCAGGCCCACCAGCCCGCGTACCAATGCGCCGGTGCCCCCCACCGGGAAATGCACGCCCCAACGTCGTTCCAGCGCGGCGATCAGGCAGTAGACCGAGGTCGTCGTGAAGGGGTTGCCGCCGACCAGCAGCGATTGAAAGGTGAGTACCACGCGCAGCTTCGGGTCGCGCACGTGGCGCGCCGCCAGGCCATGCACGCTGCGCCAGGCCTCGAGCCGCAGCAGGTCCAGCAGCGCGCGCGCCATGTCGGCCCAATGGTCGAAGGGCTGATGCACCAGCTGCTCGAAGCCGACTTCGAAGATGCGCTGGCTGGTCTGCAGGAATCGTTCGTAGCCTTCGACGTCGCCGGGTGCCAGGCGGGCGACCTCGGCGCGCATCGCCGACGCGTCGCCGCAGACGTCGAAATGCGTGCCGTCGTCGAAGCGGACGCGGTAGAACGGCGTCACCGGCCGCAGCACCACGTCGTCGGCCAGTCGCCTGCCGGCCATGGCCCAGAGCTCTTCGAACAGATGCGGCGCGGTGATCACGGTCGGGCCGGCGTCGAAGGTATAGCCATCGACGCGGTGAACACGTGCCTTGCCGCCCGGCTGCTCGAGTTGTTCGAGCACGGTGACGCGCCAGCCGCGTGCGCCCAGGCGCACCGCAGCCGCCAGGCCGCCGAACCCGCTGCCGATGACCACTGCATGCGGCCCCCGCGGCTCGCCGGCGCTTGCCAACGGCGGCTGCAAGGAATTGCCACAAACAGTCAACATGAGTGGATAATAGGACCGTCAATCTAGATTGACAATATCGGATTCCAGGCCTCATCGACGCGAGGGGGTGCGATGGTCCCGTTGACGAGATCGGGTGTCCGGATGGTGTGGTAAGGTCCCCGCTGCCTGCCAATCCAAGGAGCCTCCGCGTGAGTCCCGGGCCCGGTGCCCTCGCCGACCTCAGCCTGCTGTCCGGGCTGGCCCCCGAACTGGCTGCTGCATTTGTGTCGCTGGCGAGCGACATCGCCCTCGTCATCGACGAGGGCGGGGTCATCCGCAACGTCGCGACCGGCGATGCCGGCCCCTCCGCTGGCGGCTGGGTGGGCCGTCCCTGGGTCGAGACCGTCACGGGCGATACGCGCCGCAAGGTCGAACTGCTGCTGCAGGAGGTCGGTAGCGCGGGCGTGGCGCGTCGGCGCGAGGTCAACCATCCGTCGCCGGGCGCGCCGGACATTCCGATCGCCTACACCGCGATCCGCCTCGGTGCTTCCAGACCGGTGCTGGCGGTCGGCCGCGACCTGCGTGCGGTGGCGGCCATTCAGCAGCGTTTCGTCGACGCGCAGCAGGAGATGGAGCGCGAATACGGCGCCTGCGCCAGGCGCAGACGCAGCGTCGCCTGCTCGAGCAGGTGGCGCGTGATGCGGTGCTGGTGGTCGACGCGAAGACGTTGGAGCCGCTGCAGGCCAACCGCGCCGCGAAGGCCTTGTTCGGCGAGGTGCCGCTGCCGCCGCCGATCCAGGAACTGCTGGGCGTGGCCCGCAGCAGCGGCCGAGCGGCCGAGGTGCGCACGCGGCTGGCCTCGGGCATGGCCATCGAACTCTCGGCCACCCCGTTCCGCGCGCCCGACGCCGACCACAGCCAGCGCCTGCTGGTGCGTGCGCGGCCGGCCGAGCCCGAACAACTGCCGACCGACGGCGACGCGGTCGTGGTCACCGATTCCGCCGGGCGCGTGCTGGTGGCCAATGCCGCCTTCAGTCTGCTGGTGCGCGACGGCGCGCCGGCGCTCGGGCGCTTGGTCATCGAAGCGCTGGGCGACCCGCAGCGTGCGCTGGCGGCGCTGCTGTCGGAGGTCCGGCGCGAAGGCATCGCCGGGCTCGACTCGCTGGTCGTCGGCGGGCCGGCGTCGAACTGCAGCGGCTCGAAGCCACCGCTTCGCTGATCGCCGAAGGCGATCAGGAGTGCATCGGCCTCACGCTGCGCAGGCTGGGTGTCGCTGCGGCCGTCGCGGCCACCGAGGACGAGGGCCTGCTGGCGCTGGTCGAGGGCCTCGGGCGGCTGCTCGGGCGCGGCACCGAACTGCCGCTGACGGAAGTGCTGGATGCGGCGCGCGCTGCCGAACGCCACGCGATCGTGCTGGCGCGCCGCCGCAGTGTCGATGACCGCGCGGCGGCGGCACTGCTCGGCATCCCGGATGCCGAGTTGCGGGAAAGAATGCATCGTCTCGGTCTCGCTCCGAGCTGAACTCCCGTCCCGTGTCGCTGCACCATCCTCCGTTCGGCCAGGCCGACCTGAGCAATTGCGAGCGTGAGCTGATCCACCTCGCGGGATCGGTGCAGCCGCATGGCGCCCTGCTGGTGCTGGCCGCCGCGGACGGCGCCGTGCTGCAGGCCAGCAGCAACTGTGAGGCGGTGCTCGGGTGGGCGCACGAGCGGCTGATCGGCGGCCGGCTCGACGTGCTGGGCGGCGACCTGGCCGATCGGGTGCGGTCGCTGGCGTCGGTGCTGGCCGACGGCGAAACCTTGCCGCTGCAGGCGCGCACCGCCCATGGCGAGTTCGAAGGCGGCCTGCACCGACACCCCGGCGGCAGCGGCCCGCTGATCGTGGAACTCGAGCGCATCACGCCGGCCTACGGCGCGATCGACGTGGCGTCCGTGCCGCAGCCGATGCTGCTCGAAGCCGTGTCGGCTGCGCTGCGCCGGTTCGGCGCCGCCGCCAGCATCGGCGCACTGGCCGACGCGGCCGTGCAGAGCGTGCGCGAGCTGACGGGCTACGACCGCGTGATGGTCTACAAGTTCGATCCCGACGGCCATGGCAAGGTCATTGCCGAGGCCCGCGAGCCGCGGCTCGAATCGCTGCTGGGGCACCACTATCCGGCCTCGGATATCCCGCAGCGTGCGCGCGAGCTCTATCTGCGCAACCGCGTGCGCGTGCTGGTCGACGTGCACTACGAGCCGGTGCCCGTGCTGCCGCGCCTCGTGCCGGGCAGCGGACAGGAGCTCGACATGTCGTTGTGCTACCTGCGCAGCATGTCGCCGCTGCACCTGCAGTACCTGAAGAACATGGGCGTCACCGCGACGCTGGTGATCTCGCTGGTGCGCGAAGGCCAGCTCTGGGGGCTGATCGCCGCCCACCACTACGCGCCGCGCAACCTGCGCTATCCGCTGCGCGCGGCCTGCGACCTGTTGGCCGAGGTGATCGCCACGCGCATCGCGGCGATCGAGAACTACGCCCATGCGCAGGTGGCGATTCTCGTGCGCCGACTCGAGCAGCGGCTGGTCGAAGCGACCTCGGTGGAGGGCGACTGGCGCCTGGCCTTGTTCCGCAACCCGCGCACGCTGCTGCAGCCGCTGGAGGCCACCGGCGCGGCGCTGTTCCACGACGGCGAGATCCTCTCCACTGGCGAAGTGCCCGGCACCCCGGAACTGCGCGAGCTGCAGCGCTGGGTGGCCGCGCAGCAGGGCGACGCGCCCTTCGCCTGCTCGTCGGTGGCCAAGGCGAATCCGGCCTTGGATGCGCTGACGCCCACCGCCAGCGGGGTGCTGGCGGTGCGCCTGTCGACCACGCGTCCCGACTACCTGATGTGGTTCCGCAAGGAACAGCTGCTGACCGTCACCTGGGCCGGCGACCCGACCAAGCCGGTGGTCTCCGACAGCCCGCTGGAGCTGTCGCCACGGCGTTCGTTCGCCGCCTGGTCCGAAATCGTGCGCGGCACGGCGTTGCCCTGGTCGGCCACCGAAACCGCGCTGGCGCATGCGATCGGCGGTGCGCTGGTCGACATCATCGTGCAGGTCGGCGCGGTGCGCCTGCTGATCGCCGAGCATCAGCTGGCACAGGTGCGGGCCACGGTGCAGAGCTCGGGCGAGCCGGTGGCCATCGCCGACGCCGATGGCCGGCTGCTGTTCTCGAACCCCGCGTTCCGCCATCTGGTGGTCGGCCCGGGGACGGACGCGGCGCCGGCCACGCTGTACGCGATGGCCGAACTCTTCACGCAACCCGAAGCGCTGGGGCAGGCGCTGCTGTCGCTGCGCGGTGCACGCCAGCCCTGGCGCGGTGAACTGGCATTGCGGCGCGCCACCGGCGCGACCGTGCCGGTGGCGCTGCGCGTCGAGGTGGTGCCGGGCCGCGACGGAGGGCTGCTCGGCTACATGGTCATCGTCAGCGATCTCAGCGACCATCTGCGTGCGCAGGCAGCGCGGCAGCGGCTCGAGCAGGCGCTGCAGCCGGCGGCGCGCGAGGCCGACGATGTGCTGCGCGCCATCGTCACCAACGCCAGCCTGGCGGCGATGGACATCGCCGAGGCGCAGGTCGGCCCCGTGGTGGTCTCGCTGCTGCAGGAAGTCGAGAGCTCCACCCAGCGCGCAGCCGCCCTCTACCGGCGCATGCGCGGCGAGGATGCCTGAGATCGGGCGGCGCGCCGGGGGCGGGCGCCTGCGTGGCGCCGGCCGGCGCTAGGCCGCCAGTTCGTCGAACAGTTCCACATGCTGAGCGAAGGACCAGCGCGCCTCGTCCAGCAGGGCCTGGGCTTCGTCGGCATCGGCCAGCGGAAGGGCGTCCAGCGCGGCGCGGAAGCGCGCAGCGGCAGCAGCGGAGGCCTCTGGCGGGCCGAAGTCGAAGAAGCGCAGGCCGCCCGCATCGATGCTCAGCGCACGGCCGATCTGCGGGCCCAGCACCTGGCCGCCGTTCAGGTCGCCCAGGTAACGCACGTAGGCGTGGGCCACCAGCAGCGCCGGCTGCTCGCGCGCCAATCGCTGCAGCCGTGCGACGTAGGCCTGCATGGCCGGCGCGAGCGCCGGCGGCGTGTGCACCTGCAGCGATGCCAGGTCGGCAGCCAGCGCAGGAGCACGGCGCAGCGCGGCAAAGCCGAACGCGGCGAAGCCGGGTTGCGTGCCGCAGTCTTCCAGCGCCGGCTCGAGTGCCGCATAGAGCGCATGCAGATTGACCAGCAGCCGCGCGTAGCGCTCGCGCTCGACGTGGCCGCGCAGCAGCGCGGCCATCAGCCCCGCGCGTTCGGCGTCGCGATGCAGGTCCCGCGTAGCGCTGCGCAGCCGCAGCGAGAGCGGGCCGGCGGACGGTGGAAGGGCGGCGGAAGTGATCGTGGTCGCGCTCGGCTCGGGGCGGTCCATCATAGCCGCGGGCTGCGATGAGTTCGGCCGCCGACCGGACCGCCAACGGGCCTGCCAACGGGCCCGCCGACTGGGCCGTCGAAGGCCGCGACTGGCCGGATTGCGAGGCGAGCCGTTTCGTCGAAGCCGGCGGGCTGCGCTGGCATGTGCAGGTGCAGGGCCGCGGTCCGGTGTTGCTGCTGCTCCACGGCACCGGAGCGGCCACGCATTCGTGGCGCGACGTCGCGCCACGGCTGGCCGCGCGCTACACGGTCGTCGCGCCCGATCTGCCGGGCCATGGGTTCAGCACGGCGCTGCCGCGTGCGCAGTGCACGCTGCCTGGATTTGCAGCGGCACTGCAGGCGCTGACGCAGGTGCTGCAGCGGCCGCCTGTCTTCGTGGCCGGCCATTCGGCCGGCGCGGCCATCGCGGCGCAGATGGCGCTGCAGCCGGGGAGCAGCGTGCAGCGCCTGGCCTGGATCAATCCGGCGCTGCAGCCCTTCGGCGGCGGCTGGTCGGGCCTGGTCTTCGCCCCGCTGGCGCGCTGGATGGCGCAGCGCCCGCAGGTGGCGCGGCTGGCGGCCTGGCGTGCCGGCGATGCGCGCGCGGTGCAGCGGCTGATCGACGGCACCGGCTCCACGCTCGATGCACGCGGCGTCGAACTGTATCGGCGCGTACTGGCGCGCCCGGACCACGTGGCCGGTGCGCTGGCGATGATGGCCGGCTGGGACCTGGCGCCGCTCGCGGCGGCGCTGCCGCGTCTGGCGACGCCGGTGCTGCTGATCGTCGGTACCGGCGATCGCACCGTGCCGCCGGCCCAGGCCGATGCCGCGCGTGCGCAACTGCCCGGCACGCTGCCGGTGGAACTGCAGCGGCTGCCGGGCCTGGGCCATCTGGCTCACGAGGAGG
>JBGAII010000156.1:0-10026 GCA_044225625.1 Rubrivivax sp. | reverse complement strand
TTCGGTACAGACGCGGGCGCGCGCCCCAGTGCCGAGGCCACCACGGCGCGGAACTGACGCAGGTCCACCGGCTTGGTCAGGTAGTCATAGGCGCCGCACTTCAGCGCCTCGACCGCGCCCTCGGCCGAGCCGTACGCGGTGATGACGATGGCCTTCTCGCTGCGGGCCGCGGCGTCGAGCCGCTGCAGCAGTTCCAGGCCGCTGCCGTCGGGCAGGCGCATGTCGGTGATCACGGCATTGAAGCTGCGCGCCGACAGCAGTGCCCAGGCCTCCTCGACGCTGCCGGCGGTCTCCACCGCATAGCCTTCGCGCACGAGGGTCAGTTCGTACAGCGTGCGCAGGTCGGGCTCGTCGTCGACGACGAGCAGGCTCAAGCCGGAGGTGGTGTTCATCGGGCCGGACCTCAGGCGGCCGGCCTGGCCGCGGGTTCGGTCGACAGCGCGGATTCGCGTCGCATGATCACCAGGAATAGATTGCGCAGGCCATCCGGCCGCAGCCGGTACTCGATGCTTGCGCCGTAGCGCTCGCACAGTTCGCGGCAAATATACAGGCCCAGGCCCGAACCGCGGCTGCGCGTCGAGAAGAAGGGTTCGAACAGGTAGCGCTCCACCTCGTGCGGAATCGGCGGTCCGTCGCTGTCGACCAGCAGCAGCGCACTGCCCTCGTCGCGCGCCGCCAGGCGCACGCCGATGGCGCCGGGCGCCTCGGTCGCATGCCGCTTGGCATTGTCGAGCAGGTTGACCAGCACGCGCCGCAGATGCTCCGGGTCGAAGGCCACGTGCAGCGGCGTCAGCGGCAGATCCAGTCGCAGCCGGGCACCCGGCCCGGATTCGACGTCGGCGGTGCGCGCCCATTCGGCCGCCGCGGCCGCCACCTCGGCCGTGGCGTCGATGACGCTGGGCATCGGCGCCGTGCCGGGCGCGATCTCCATGACCTCGTCGACCAGCCGCCTCAGGCGCTCGACGTTGTCGGCGACCATGCGGGTGAGCCGCTGCTGCGGCTCGGGCAAGGCCTCCTCCATCAGCAGCGCGTTGGCCTGGGCGATGGCCGACAAGGGGTTGCGGATCTCGTGCGCGATGCCGGCCGACACCCTGCCCATCGCCGCCAGCTTCTCCTGGCGCAGCCGGGCCTGCGCGGTGCGCACGTCTTCCAGCAGGATCACGCAGAACTCCTCCGCCTGCGCGCGCGGCGCACGGCGCCGCGTGAAACGCACGCGCATGCGCAGCGTGCGCGTATCGCCGGGACCGAAATTCAACACCACGTCGCTGCCGGCGTCGGGCCAGTAGGACTCGGACAGTGCGCGCTGCACCGCCTGGCCGACTTCGGCCCATTCGGTACGGCCGGCCAGCAGGAACGGCGCCACGGGCCCCGCGCCGCGCGCCGACAGCAGGCTGCGTGCCGCGGGGTTCAGCGCGCGCACGCGCAATTGGCGGTCGACGACGAGCACGCCGTCGGCCATCTCCTCGATCACCAGGCGATTCAACTGCGCCTGCTGGCGCGCCAGCTCCATGCTGCCGCGGGCGGCGATCTCCTCGCGCGCCAGCCGGCCCGCCAGTTCACCGGCCAGCAGCGCAATCGCAAAGAAGCCGACGCCGGCCAGGCCCGACTGAGTCACCAGCGCCATGTTGGCGTCGCCGCCGCCCGTCGCCTCCCAGGCGACCGCCAGCAGCATCAGCGCGACGGCCGCGGCGGTGGCCAGCGACATCAGGCGCGACGTCAGCACGCCGGACATCAGCACCGGCAGCACCAGCAGCGCCGCAAAATTCAGACTGCCGTTGGACACCAGCACGTGCAGCAGCGTGAATGCCACCAGGTCGACGCCGATCGTGGCCAGCCACTGCCGCCGGCGCTGCGCGGCGCTGTCCTGCGGCCTGGGCTGCGTCAGCCCGACGAAACGCGGCAGCATCCACAGCGTGATGGCCTGCACCGCATAGGCCAGGCACAGCAGGCCGAGCGCGATCGACGGGCTGCCGCCCATCAGGCCGAAGAAGACGATGCCGGCGATCAGGGCCGCGCCGATCGCCGCACGCGCCGCGGCATAGGTGCGGTAGATGCGGGTCAGCGCCGATTCCGAATCGCCGAGCACGCGGCTCGCGTGCCGCGACAGCAGGCGCGGATCCACCGGCCGCGGCCCGCCGGCGTCCTGCCCGGAGTCGCCGTGCGTCAACGCCTCGTCGGCGCGCATCTGCGTATCGGCGCCGACGCCGAAGACACCGAACCAGGACTCATCGGCCGGCCGCGTCGAGGGCGGCTCGCGCCGGCCACGGCGCCGGTCGCCGCGGCGGCGCTCCACGCCGGTATGCGGATCGCTCATCGGCGGCGCATCCGCTGTCAGCCCGCGCGCGGGCCCGCAAGGCGGTGCGCCTGCGAGCAGAACGTGCCGCGCGCATCGACCAGCGCTTCGCCACGCGGCAGGTGCACGCCGCAGTGCTGACACTGCACCATCGGCTGCGCCTGCGCGCCCTGCGACGGCGACGCCGAGCGCGCCGCCGCCGACCGCTGCGCCTTGCGCGGGCGCAGCATCAGCCACAGCACGGCGGCGACGACGCAGACGACAAGAAGGTACTTCATCGCCACCACAGGTCAGTCGAGGGGCCGGCCGAGCACGAACTGCAGCACGAAGCGCGAGCCGGCATAGGCCAGCAGCAGCAGCAACGCACCGGCATACAGCCAGCGCGTCGCACGCCGGCCGCGCCAGCCTTGCAGCTTGCGTCCGGCCAGCAGCGCGGCAATCACCGCCCAGCCCAGCAGCGAGAACACCGTCTTGTGCGTCCAGCGCCATTGCGGGCTGGTGGCCGCACCCAGCACCAGCGCGGCGCTCAGCACCACGAAGCCGGCCTCGACGAAGCGAAAGGTCAGTCGCTCCAGTTGCAGCAATGGCATGCCGAAGGCGTTCGGCGGCGCCGCCGCATGCTGGCGCATGCGCCGTTCGGCGGCGTCGAGCATCGTCGCATGCAGCACTGCGGCGCCGAACAAGCCATACGAGGCCACGCCCAGCGCCCAGTGCAGCGGCGCCCACGGCGATGCGCTCGGCGCCGGCGCCTCGCCCGGCACCGCCCAGGCCAGCAGCACGGCGGCCGCACCCAGCAGCGCCAGCACACGACGCACGCCCGGCTGCGGGACGAGCCGGCTTTCCAGCGTGTGCACGGCCAGCACCAGCCAGACCGTCAGCGACACCACCGGGCCGAAGCCGAGCCGCGCGCCGCCACCGCTGCCCAGCCCGCCGATGTCCAGGACCAGCAGCAATGCATGCAGCACCACACCCACCGCCAGCGCGGTCGGCAGCCGGCGGCCGTCGGCGCGGCCGGGGAAGGCGGCCAGCACATAAGCCGCGACCGCCGCCAGCGCCAACAGCCAGGCCCCGGGGAATGCGGCGGGGGCGGACGATAAAATCATCTGCAAAGTGTACTTTCGCGTTCCCCGGCTCACGCGGGCAGCGCCGCCACCATGGCTTCCACCCTGAGCGAACGGCTGTCGCGCCTCGTCAAGACGATGCGCGGCCAGGCCCGCATCACCGAAAGCAACGTGCAGGACATGCTGCGCGAGGTGCGCATGGCGCTGCTCGAGGCCGACGTCGCGCTGCCGGTGGTGCGCGACTTCATCAACCGCGTCAAGGACAAGGCGCTGGGCCAGGAGGTCGTCGGCTCGCTGTCGCCGGGGCAGGCGCTGGTGGGCATCGTGCAGCGCGAGCTGAGCGCGACGATGGGCGAAGTCGACGAACACGGCGCGCTGAAGCCGGTCGCCGAGCTGAACCTGGCGACGCAGCCGCCGGCGGTGATCCTGATGGCCGGCCTGCAGGGCGCGGGCAAGACCACCACCACCGCCAAGCTGGCCAAGCACCTGATCGAGAAGCGCAAGAAGAAGGTGCTCACGGTGTCGGCCGACGTCTACCGCCCGGCGGCCATCGAGCAGTTGAAGACGGTGACGGCGCAGGCCGGCGCCGAATGGTTCGCGTCGACGCCGGAGCAGAAGCCGCGCGAGATCGCGCTGGCGGCGCTGGACCATGCGAAGCGCCACTTCTTCGATGTCCTGCTGGTCGACACCGCCGGCCGGCTGGGCATCGACGAAGCGCTGATGGCCGAGATCCGCGACCTGCATGCCGCGCTGAAGCCGATCGAGACGCTGTTCGTCGTCGACGCGATGCAGGGCCAGGACGCGGTCAACACCGCCAAGGCCTTCAAGGACGCGCTGCCGCTGACCGGCGTGATCCTGACCAAGCTCGACGGCGACGCGCGCGGCGGCGCCGCGCTGTCGGTGCGGCAGGTCACCGGCGCGCCGATCAAGTTCGCCGGCATCTCCGAGAAGATCGACGGGCTGGAAGTCTTCGATGCCGAACGCCATGCCGGCCGCGTGCTCGGCATGGGCGACATCGTCGCGCTGGTCGAGGAGGTGCAGAAGGGCGTCGACATCAAGGCGGCGCAGAAGCTGGCCGACAAGGTCAAGAGCGGCGGCACCTTCGACCTGAACGACTTCCTGGCCCAGCTGGCGCAGATGAAGAACATGGGCGGCCTGGCCGGGTTGATGGACAAGCTGCCCAGCCAGCTCAGCGCCAAGGCCGCCGGCGCCGACATGGACAAGGCCGAGCGCGACGTGCGCCGCATGGAAGGGATCATCAATGCGATGACGCCGCTGGAGCGGCGCAAGCCCGAACTCATCAAGGCCAGCCGCAAACGCCGCATCGCCACCGGCGCCGGCGTGCAGGTTCAGGACGTGAACCGCATGCTCAACCAGTTCGAGCAGATGCAGGGCATGATGAAGAAGATGAAGGGCGGCGGCCTGATGAAGATGATGAAGCGCATGGGCGGCATGGGCGGCCTGCCCTTCCCGCGCTGAGCGCCGCCGCGCCGGCTGGCGCGCAGTGCGCAGCAATTCGCACTTTGGGCCGTCTTCGGCACCGGCGGCCCGTCTGCTGCAACGCCTGGATACGAAATTCGCCGTCCGCGCGTTGACGCCCGCCGCGGGCAGTCCTAGCGTCGGGGCTTCAACGGTTCGAGCTCGACACCATGGGATTGTCCGATCCGCTTGCCGCCTTCGCCTTCTGCGCCGCGCTGCTGCTGGCGGTGCTGATGTGGCGCCGCTGGCAGCCCGGCGCGCGCCGCGCGTCGCGGCCGCACGAGGCGCTGGACACGGTGCAGGACTGGCAGCCTGAAGCCGCGCGCGTGCTGACCATCGCCGAACGCCGCGCCTATGACCTGCTGCGCAGCGCACTGCCCGGCTTTCTGGTGCTGGCGCAGGTGCCGCTGTCGCGCTTCGTGCGCGTGCCGACGCGGCATTCGCATGCCGAATGGATGCAGCGGGTCGGCGGCCTCAGCGCCGACCTGCTGGTGTGCAATGCGGGTTCGCGTGTGCTGGCGGTGATCGACGTGCGTCCCGCCGACCAGAGCGAGCGCAGCCGGCGCCGCCACGAGCGCATGGCGCGGGTGCTGCGGGCCGCCGGCATCGAGGTGCAGGTGTGGAACGAGGATCGGCTGCCCAGCGCGGCCGAAGTGCGCTCGCTGCTCGGCAACGTGCTCGAGCGCTCGGCCGGCCCGGTCGCGGCGCCCAAGCCGACCAGTTCGCGGCCGATGCCGTTGATCCCGGTGGCCGAGATGGAGGAGTTGCTGCTGCATGGCGACGCCGCCGCGCAGGACACCTCCTTCGAACCGGTGGCCTCGGCCTTCTTCGACGACCTCGAACCGGCCGCACCGGCGGTGCGCGCCGCCGCCTGAATCCGTCCGCGCCGGCTCAGCTGACCAGCGCCTGCGCGAACTCCGTCGCGTCGAAGGTCTGCAGGTCGTCCATCGTCTCGCCGACGCCGATGAAATAGACCGGCACCGCGCGGCCCTGCTCGGCGCCCCAACGCGCGATGGCGGCCAGCACACCGCCCTTGGCCGTGCCGTCGAGCTTGGTGACGATCAGGCCGCTCAGTTGCAGCGCCGCGTCGAAAGCCTTCACCTGCGCCAGCGCGTTCTGCCCGGTATTGCCGTCGACCACCAGCAGCACCTCGTGCGGCGCGCCGTCCTGCGCCTTGGCGATGGTGCGCTTGATCTTCTTCAGTTCCTCCATCAGGTGCGTCTGCGTCGGCAGGCGCCCGGCGGTGTCGGCGATGACCACGTCGCAGCCGCGCGCCCGGCCTGCCGTCACGGCGTCGAAGCTCACTGCCGCCGGATCGCCGCCCTGCTGGCTGATGATCTCCACCTGGTTGCGGCCGGCCCAGACCTGCAACTGCTCGCGCGCCGCCGCGCGGAAGGTGTCGGCCGCCGCGAGCAGCACCTTCTGGCCGGCCTGCGCCAGCCAGCGCGTCAGCTTGCCGATGCTGGTGGTCTTGCCGGCGCCGTTCACGCCCACCACCATGATCACCGTCGGCGTCGCGCGCCCCACCTCCAGCGGCCGCTCCAGCGGACGCAGCAGGTCGGCGATGGCCTCGACCAGCAGGCCCTTCACCGCCGCCGGGTCGGTGGCCTTGTGCTCCTTGACGCGACGGCGCAGGTCGGCCAGCAGGTGCTCGGTGGCCGGCAGTCCGGTGTCGGCCAGCAGCAGCGCGCTTTCCAGTTCCTCGTACAGGCTTTCGTCGATGCGCACGCCGGTGAAGACCTGCGTGATGCCGGTGCTGGTCTTGCGCAGCCCCTGGCGCAGGCGCTGCAGCCAGCCGGCCCGCTCAGCGGGTGCGGGTTCGGTGGCCGGCGGCACATCGGGCGGCACCTCGGCGGCCGCGACGGCCGGTGCCGGCAAAGGCGGCGCGGACGGCGGTGCTGCCGATTCAGGGGGAGGCGAGGTCTCGGCCGGCGGCGGAGGGGCCGCGGGCTTCTTCTTGAAGAAGCTGAACATGGTTCGGAAGCTGTCGCCGGCGCCCGGGGCCGGCCGGATGCGGCCGCTATAATCGTGCCGCTTGGCGCTTTAGCTCAGTCGGTTAGAGCGACGGAATCATAATCCGCAGGTCCGGGGTTCGAATCCCTGAAGCGCCACCAACACCAGAACCCCTTGCAGATCGTCGGTCTCCAAGGGGTTTCCTCCATCTGGCCGGCCCGTCGAGGGCCCGCTTGGGCACCCGAGTGCGGCGCCGGTGTTGTCCGAACCAGCGGGTGTGCGTGCTCCGGGTCAGGATCGATCCACACCCTTTCGACGCTGACCCAGACGCGCAGACGAAGGACCCGAGGGTCGACGGCGGTACGCCGGAAACGACACCCGCCACTCGAGCAGGCGTAGGCGGCGCGGACGTCGATCATTATTCCGTCTGGCGCAATAACTGATCGAACCATTGCACTTCAAAGAATCGTCGCCGAAGCGGAGCATTCGCCCCCATGGCACGAACCCTCCCCTGCGTCCTGATGCGCGCCGGCACCTCGCGCGGCCCGTTCTTCCTGCGCGACTGGCTGCCCGCCGACGAGCGTGAGCGCGATGAGGCACTGATCGGTGCGATCGGCGCGTCCGACCTGCTGCAGGTGGACGGCGTCGGCGGCGGCAGCACGTTGACCAGCAAGGTCGCGATCGTCTCCAGGTCCGCCGAGCCCGGCTGCGACGTGGACTACCTGTTCGCCCAGGTCGGCGTCGGCCAGAAGTCGGTGGACACGCGGCCCAACTGCGGCAACATGCTGTCGGGCGTGGCGCCCTTCGCCATCGAGCAGGGACTGGTTTCAGCGCAGGACGGCGAAACCACCGTGCGCGTGTTCAACGTCAACACCCGCTCGCGCATCGACGTCACGGTGCTGACGCCGGGCCGCCGCGTGGTCTATGCCGGCGACACCAGCATCGACGGCGTGGCCGGCACCGCCGCGCCGATCCGCCTGAACTTCCTCGACGCCTGGGGCGCGGTCACCGGCTCGCTGTTCCCGACCGGCCACCGGATCGACCGCATCGACGGCCTGGACGTGACCTGCATCGACGCCGCCATGCCGCTGGTCATCCTGCGCGCCGCCGACCTGGGCCTCACCGGCCGCGAGGCGCCCGCCGACCTGGACGCCGACCGCGCGCTGATGCAGCGCATCGAACGCATCCGCCGCGCCGCCGGGGCCGCGATGGGCCTGGGTGACGTGGCCGACAGCGTGATCCCCAAGCCGGTGATCGCCAGCCCCGGCAACGACGACGACAGCATCACCTCGCGCTACTTCACGCCGCGCCGCTGCCATGCCTCGCATGCCGTCACCGGCGCCATCGGCGTGGCCACCGCCTTCGCGCTGCCCGGCACCGTGGCCAGCCGTCCTCGGCCGGTGGACGGCGTGCGCACGCTGTCGGTGCTGCACCCGCAGGGCCGCATCGACGTGCAGGTGGCCATCGAAGGCCGCGGCGCCGACGCCTCGATCCAGCGCGCCGCGCTGGTGCGCACCGCGCGAAAGATCCTGCAGGGCGACCTGCACCTGCCCGACTACGTGTTCTCGAAACCGACCGAAGGAGACAAACCCATGAACAAGCTGCTCGCCCCGGTGGCCCTGGCCGCCGCCGTGCTGGGGGCCGCCACCCCCGCGCTGGCCCAGACCGCCTACCCCAGCAAGACGATCACGCTGGTCGTGCCCACCGCCGCCGGCGGCGGCAACGACGCGATGGCCCGCACCATCGCGCAGAAGCTCGGGCCGCTGCTCGGCCAGACGATCATCATCGACAACCGCGCCGGCGCCAACGGTTCGATCGCCAGCGAGTTCGTCGCCCGCGCCGCGCCGGACGGCCACACGCTGATGTTCGGCTACATCGCCACGCATGCGATGAACCCGGCGCTGCAGAAGCTGCGCTACGACCCGGTGGCCGATTTCGAGCCGGTCGGCATGGTCGGCACCTCGCCGACGCTGATGGTGGCCTACCCCGGCGTGCCGGTGAAGGACGTGAAGGACCTGGTCGCGCAGCTGAAGGCCAAGCCCGACAAGTACAGCTATGCCTCGGCCGGCAACGGCACCGCGCCGCACTACGCGGCCGAGCTGTTCAAGCTGAACGCCGGCGTCAGCATGGTCGGCATCCCCTACAAGGGCTCGGCGCCGGCGGTGACCGACACCATCGGCGGCCAGACGCAGTTCATGTTCCCCAGCCTGTTCACCGCGCTGCCCTACGTCAAGACGGGCAAGCTGAAGCCGATGGCCGTGGCCGGCCCGAAGCGCAGCGCGCTGCTGCCCGACGTGCCCACGCTGAAGGAAGCCGGCGTCGACGGCGTCGACGTGCAGCAGTGGTACGGCATCTTCGCGCCGGCCAAGACGCCGAAGCCGATCATCGAGAAGCTGAACAAGGCGCTGAACCAGGTGCTGGCCGACAAGGAGATCGAGAAGCGCATCGAGGAGCACGGCGCCGATGTCGAGAGCGGCACGCCCGAGCAGCTGGGCGCACTGGTCAAGTCCGAGCTGGCCAAGTGGAAGAGCGTGGTGCAGCGCGCCAAGCTGACGGCCGATTGAGCGCCGCCCTCCCTGCCCCGCCCACAACCTGGAGAACGACGATGAGTGATCTGGCCGCATGGATCGGCCGCAGCGAGACGCTGCACGACCTGGTCACCCCCGCGCCGGTGCGCGCGCTGACGGCCACGCTGGACCGCGACCCGGTCGACGTATCACCCGGCCTGGCGCTGCCGCCGCTGTGGCATTGGCTGTACTTCCTGCCGATGCATCGGCAGAGCGAGATCGGCCCCGACGGCCACGCCAGGCGCGGTGGCTTCCTGCCGCCGGTGCCGCTGCCGCGGCGCATGTGGGCCGGCAGCCAGTTCGAGTTCCGCAGCCCCGTGCGCGTCGGCGACGGAGTCAGCCGCACCAGCACCATCGCCGACGTCACGCAGAAGGAAGGCCGCACCGGCAAGCTGGTGTTCGTCAAGGTGCGGCACGAGCTGCGCTGCAACGGCGCGGCCGATCCGGCGATCGTCGAGTTCCACGACATCGTCTACCGCGAGGCCAAGCAGCCGGGTGACGTGGACCCGCCGCCCAACGCCGCGGAGACCGGCGCCTGGCAGCGCGAGATCGTGCCCGACGACGTGCTGCTGTTCCGCTACAGCGCGCTCACCTTCAACGGCCACCGCATCCACTACGACCGCAAGTACGTCACGGAGGTCGAGGGCTATCCGGGCCTGATCGTGCACGGCCC
>JBGAII010000155.1:0-10621 GCA_044225625.1 Rubrivivax sp. | reverse complement strand
GATGTGAAGCCCTTCTACGGGAAGGTGGACCAGGGCAAGTAGCGTCAAAGTCCTGTAGCGCTGCGCCTGGGCGACACTGCCGCGCCGCGCGCAGCGCCTCGGACAACAGCGCAGCCAGCGCCCGAGCGGCTTGACGCTTTGCACTATATTCTGGCCCACCATGCTTGCCGCCGAAGCCCCGCTCTCTGACGCAGCCGACGTGGCCGCCGACCGCGGCGACACGCTGGCCGAGCGCTCCTACTGGCGGCTGCACCGGGCCTTGATGAGCGGCGATCTGCTGCCGGAGCAGGTGCTGACGGTGCGGGGCATCGCCGACCACTACGGCGTCAGCCTGACCCCGGTGCGTGAGGCCATCCAGAGGCTGGTGGCCGAGCGTGCGCTGACGATCGAAAACGCACGCACGATCCGCGTGCCGCGGCTGGACGTCGAAACCTACCGCGAGATCCTGAAGATCCGCCTCGAGCTCGAGCCGATGGCGGCGCGCGAGGCGGCGGTGCACATGGACAACGCCGAGATGGACCGGCTCGAGCAGGTGGTCGAGGCGCACCACGCGGCCATCGTGGCCGGTGAAGCGCATCAGACGCTGGCGGCCAACACCGATTTCCACATATCGATATATCGAGCTTCGAACCAGCCGATCCTGGCTGGCATCATCGAAAGCCTGTGGCTGCGCGTGGGGCCGACGCTGAACCTGCTGTTCCCCACCTACTGCGGCAGCCTCACCGGCGTCGACATGCACCATCTGGCGATGGACGCGCTGCGCCGCCGCGACGGCGACGCGCTGGCCCGCGCCGTGCGCGACGACCTGACGCACGGCGCCAAGTTCCTGGTCCGCCTGCTCAAGCCCTGAGCCGCCCGGCGCCCGGCCTGAACGGGGCCGTGCGCGGCGTTGCGCAGGCCCGGAAGCACCCGTTTCGGGTTGACGATATATTCTGGACCGCTTAGTCTCGGATCCTGCCGCCGCAGCCGGGGCGGGCCGCCGCCGGCTCCGAACCCCTGCGCAACCCTCGTCACTGCCTGCGAAAGACACCCCACCCCATGAAACTGCATCTGTCCCGTCGTGATTTCGGCCTGGTCGCCTCCCAGATGATGATCGGCTCGATTGCCGGAGGGGGCCTGCTCGGCGCCGGCCCGGCCCTGGCGCAGCAGAAGGAGGTGAACCTGGGCACCTTCGGCGGCATCGACGTGCAGAACTACATCCGCGCCAAGAACGCGATGGCCAAGACCTTCGGTGCCGGCACCAAGGTCGACTTCGTCACCGTGCGCGCCGGCTCCGAAGTGATCGCGGCCATCGCCGGCAACAGCCTGGACATGTGCAATCTGGGCTCGAGCCCGATGGTGGTGGGCTACGCCAACGGCGTGCAGGCCTCGCTGGTCTATGTCTACAAGAACATCATCGACAGCGAATGCCTGGTGGTGCAGAACAGCGCCAACATCAAGACCCTGGCCGACCTGCGCGGCAAGCGCGTGGGGCTGCCGTTCAACACCTCGGTGCACTTTGCGGCGCTGGCCGCGTTCAAGACCGCGGGCCTGGGCGTCAACGACGTCAAGCTGATCAACATGCGGGCCGACACCATCGCTTCGGCCTGGTCGCGGCGCGAGATCGACGCCAGCTACATCTGGGTGCCGGTGGTGCCCAAGCTGGTGGAGGACGGCGGCACCATCCTGTTCAAGACCGGCGACCTCAACGCCACCGGCCTGGTGATGTTCGACGCCTTCCTCGTGCGCGACGAGTTCAAGAAGAAGAACCCCGAGCTGGTGCTGGCCTTCCTGAAGGAATTCGAGCAGATTGCCGCCACCTTCAAGAACAACCCCAAGGACGTGGTCGAGACGATGACCAAGTTCCTCGGCGTCGACGAGGCCGCGGTGATGCGCTCGCTGAACACCTTCTACCCGGTGACGGCCAAGGAGCAGCTGACCGCCAAGTGGCTGGGCAAGCCGGGCGAGAAGAACTCGGCGGTGGTCAAGACGCTGCAGGTGCAGGCCGAGTTCCTGAAGGACACCGGCCAGATCAATGCCCTGCCCAAGGACATGAACGGGTTGATCGACAGCAGCTTCGTCGCCCAGATGGTCTGAGCGGTGGCGCTACCTTCTCCTCCCATCAAGGCGCGCTTCGATCAGGTCACCAAACGCTTCGGCAGCGGCAGCGACTCGGTGCTGGCGTTGGAGCCGATCACGCTCGACATCGCCGAGAACGCGTTCGTGTGTCTGGTCGGGCCGTCGGGCTGCGGCAAGAGCACCTTGCTCAATATCCTGGCCGGCTTCGAGACGGCCACCAGCGGGCAGGTGCTGATGGACGGCCAGCCGGTGCGCGGGCCCGATCCGCGGCGCGGCGTGGTCTTCCAGCAAGGCGCGCTGTTCACCTGGATGAGCGTGCAGGACAACGTCGCCTTCGGCCCATTGGCCACCGGCAAGACGGCGGCCGAGGCGGCCCGCATCGCGACGCGCTTTCTCGACATGGTGGGCCTGGCGAGCTTCGCCAAACGCTACCCCTACGAGCTGTCGGGCGGCATGCAGCAGCGCGTGGGCATCGCCCGCGCGTTGGCCAACGACCCGCAGATCCTGCTGATGGACGAGCCCTTCGCGGCGCTGGATGCGCAGACGCGCGAACTGCTGCAGGAGGAGATCAAGCGCATCTGGCAGGACACGCGCAAGACGGTGCTGTGGATCACCCACAGCATCGAGGAGGCGCTGTTCCTGGCCACCGACATCGTGGTGATGAGCGCCAGGCCGGGCCGCATCAAGGCGCGGCTGACGCCGCAGTTCGCGCTGAGCAAGGACCCGGCCGTCGTCGCCAGTGCCGACTTCGTGCGCATGAAGGCCGAGATCTTCGCCATGCTGCGCGAAGAAGCCCTTGCCGCACAACAGCAGGAGGCCAGCCGATGAGCACTGCCGCCGGCCGATCCGGGCGCTCGCGCTGGATCAACCTGGGCTCGTTCCTCAGTTTGCTGCTGCTGTGGCTGCTGGTGACCACGCCGTTCGGCGGCAAGCCGCTGGTGGCGCCGCTGTTCCTGCCGTCGCCGCTGGCGGTGTGGAGCACCTTTCTGAACCTGATGGACAACGGCTACCAGGGCAAGTCGCTGTGGTTCCACCTGGGCATCAGCCTGTTCCGCTTCGGCCTGGCGTTCACGCTGACGGTGCTGGTGGCCGTGCCGCTGGGGCTGTGGATGGGCATGAACGAGACCGTCAAGGCGGTGCTCGATCCGCCGATCGAGATCAGCCGCCCGATGCCCAAGCTGGCGCTGCTGCCGCTGCTGATCATCTGGTTCGGCATCGGCGAGGTGGCCAAGGTGGTGATCATCGTGCTGGCGCTGTTTCCCATTCTGTCGATCAGCGCGATGCAGGCGGTGCGCGGCGTCGGCCGGCGCAAGGTGCAGGCGGCGATGGCGCTGGGCGCGTCGCGCGCGATGATCTTCCGCCGCGTGATCTTTCCGGCCAGCCTGCCCGGCATCTTCACCAGCATCCGCGTCAGCATCGGCCTGGGCGTGACGATGCTGGTCGGCGCCGAGATGATCGCCACCAGCGCCGGCATCGCCTTCATGGCGATGTCCGCCAGCGACTTTCTGCTGACCAACGTGGTGATCGTCGGCGCGCTGATCATGGCCGCGCTGGGCTACACGCTGGACCTGATCGCACGCGCGCTTGAAAACCGTATCGTCCATTGGGGCGGGAAAGAAGGATGAGATGACTGCACTGCCCGCCAAAGGCATCCCCTGGCCCGAGCTGCAGTCGCAGCTGAGCGAGGCCGGCAAGAACGACGTCGACTGGCGCAACGGCCGCGTGCCGATGTTCATCCACTACGCCGGCGACGACGTGCTCGAGGTGGCCAAGCAGGCCTACCTGATGTACTTCTCGGAAAACGGCCTGGGCCTGCGCGCGTTCGGCAGCCTGGCGCAGTTCGAGCGCGAGGTCGTCGAGATGGGCCTGGGCCTGCTGCATGGCGGCGAAGGCACGCGCGGCGCGATGACCACCGGCGGCACCGAGAGCATCTTCCTGGCCGTCAAGGCCGCCCGCGACCTGGCGCTGAAGCGCCGGCCCGGCATCGGCCGGCCGCAGATCGTGATGGCCAGCAGTGCCCACCCGGCCTTCGACAAGGCGGCCCACTTCATGGGCCTGCAGCCGGTGCGCACGCCGCTGCGCGCCGACTTCTGCGCCGACCCCGACGCCATCGCCGCCGCGATCACGCCCGACACGGTGATGGTGGTGGGCTCGGTGCCGGCCTTTCCGCATGGCGTGGTCGACCCGATCGACCAGATCGCGGCCGTCGCGCAGGCTCGCGGCGTGTGGATGCATGTGGACGCCTGTGTCGGCGGCTACTTCGCGCCCTTCGCCCAGCAGCTGGGCGTGGCCCTGCCCGACTGGGACTTTGCGGTGCCGGGCGTGACCTCGATCTCGGCCGATCTGCACAAGTACGGCTACGCGGCCAAGGGCGCGTCGACGCTGTTCTTCCGCGATGCCGAGAGCTTCGCCGGCATGGGCTGGACCTTCGACAACTGGCCGCGCGGCCAGTACTTCACCCACACCCTGGTCGGCACCCGTGCCGGCGGCGCGATCGCGGCGGCCTGGGCGGTGATGAAGTACCTTGGCGTGGACGGCTACCAGCGCATCACCCAGCGCGTGCTGGCGACGCGCCGGGCGCTGCAGCACGGCGCGGCGGAGTTGGGCCTGCCGACGCTGGGCGACCCGCGGCTGTCCATCCTGGCCTATGGTTCGCCCGCGCACGACATCGCCGGCATCGCCAAAGCCCTCGCTGCACGCGGTTGGGTGCCGGGCCTGGTCACCAACCCGGCCGGGCTGCACCACATGCTCAACCTGACCCACGAGCCGGTGGTCGGCCGCTACCTGGACGATCTGGCCGCGGCGATGAAGGAGGCCGGCCGCAGCGGCGCGACAGCGCAGGCGGTCGACGCCCGCTACTGAGCACGGCGGCTGGGCGTGGCAGCCAGCGCGCGGGCTGCGCATCGTCGCGCTGCTTGTCGAATGGTCATTCTGGGTTTGCGGCATCGCAGTCTCGGCAATCCTTCGCAGCCCCTGGGCGGCCCGCTGCCCTACGATCCCGTTTGTGGCGATCTTTCCCCAAGGCCTCACCAACGTCGATCAGCGCTGCAATCCCGGCGAGCGCCGGGTGCTGCATCAGCTCAAGCGCTGCCTGGAAGACGACTACCTGGTCTGGCACAACGTGCCGGTGGGGCCGCGCGCGCGGCAGCCTGATTTCGTGATCCTCAGCCCGCGGCAGGGCATCCTGCTGCTGGAGGTGAAAGACTGGCGCCGCAGCACCTTGGCTTCCGCCAACCGGGACAAGGTGGAGCTGCTCACGCCGCGCGGCCGGGTCACCGAGGCCAACCCGCTGCGGCAGGCACGCGACTACGCGCTGGAACTGGTGGAGCTGATGCAGCGTGACCCGACGCTGGTGCATGCCCAGGGCGCGTTCAGCGGCAAGCTGCTGTTTCCCTATGGCTGGGGCGTGGTGTTCTCGCGCATCACGCAGGACGAGGTGGCCGGCAGCGACTTCGGCGAGGTGTTTGCCGCACCAGGTGCTGATGCGCGACGATCTTGCCGAGACGATGGACGCGGGCGTGTTCCAGAAGCGGCTGTGGGGCTTGTTCACCGTGGCCTACCCGCACACGCTGACGCTGCCTGCTGGACCGCATCGCTGGCACCTGTTCCCGAGTTGCAGGTACAACAGCAAGGGGCGCTGGACTTCGGCAAGGATGCTGACGCCGCCCCCGCCTTGCCCGATTGCTGCAGGTGATGGACCTGCAGCAAGAAGAGCAGATCGCCCGCACGCTGGGCGAGGGCCCGCCGTGTCCATGGCGCGGCCGGCCCGGCAAGACCATGATCCTGATCTTCCGCGCGCAGTACCTGGCGGCCGCGGCGCGCCCGACCAGCCGGTGCTGGTGCTGTGCTTTAACCGCACCCTGGCCGACCGCATTGCCGCGCAGCTGCGGCAGCGCGGGGTGGATGAGCGCGTGCAGGTCCGCACCTTCCACGCCTGGTGCAAAGACGTGGTCGACAGCTACCAGCTGCGTGTGCCGGCTGCGGCGGACAGGGACGCGCACTACCGGGTGCTGGTGGAGACGGTGGAACGGTCGCTGCAGACCGGCTTTGTCCCGGGCGGCCAGTACACCGCACTGCTGGTTGACGAGGCACACGATTTCGAGGACGCCTGGTTGCGCATGGCCGTGCGGCTGGTCCGGCCCGACACCAACAGCCTGCTGGTGCTGTACGACGACGCCCAGTCCATCTACCAGAAGAAGCGGCGCAAGTTCAACTTCGCCGGCGTGGGCATCGAGGCTCGCGGCCGCACCAACGTCCTGAAAATGAACTACCGCAACACGGCCGAGGTGCTGTCCCTGGCGGTGCACTGCGCGCAGAGCCTGTTGCAGGGTGCCGGCGAAAGCCGTGACGAGGACGAGATTCCGCTGGTGCAGCCGGCCAGCGCCGGGCGGCGTGGCACGTTGCCGGTGTTGCTGCAAGCCCGCGACGAGCGCGAGGAAGCCGAACTGATTGCCGAGCGCATCGAGGCCGCGCGCGCGTCTGGTGTGCCGCTGGGTGACGTGGCCGTGCTGTGCCGGGCCAAGTACCTGATGCGGCCGATCGAGCAGGCCCTGGCGCGACGCCGGCTGCCGGTGCAGTCAATGAATTCACAAGCCTTCCGACGCTTCAACTGGCGCCAGCCCTGCGTGCGGCTGCTGACGATGCACAGCGCCAAGGGCCTTGAGTTCCCGCTGGTGTTCGTCGCCGGCTTGCAGGCGCTGCCGATGCGCGACGAGTCGCAGGAAGACGCAGCTCGGCTGCTGTATGTGGCCATGACGCGCGCCACCCACGACCTGGTGTTGGCCGCACATGGTTCGTCGCCGATCGTCGACTTGGTGAAAGCATCGCTGGCCGACGTGGCACAACGCTTTGCCACGGCCGCAGACCGGGCCTAGTGCCCGCGGGCGCGCTGTCTGGACGGTCGCCCGCTACTGCGGCGCGTCCATCACCAGCCGGATGCCCACCAGCGTGTAGCGCGTGCTCTGCGAGTTCCAGTTGCGGTAGGCGCAGCGCGCGTACAGCGGCCAGGTGTGCCACGAGCCGCCGCGCCGCACCTTCACGCTGCCGTCGGCCGGGCCTTGCGGGTCGTCCACCGGCGAGCGGGCGTAGTAGGTGTCGTCGTGCCAGTCGGCGGTCCATTCCCAGACGTTGCCGTGCATGTCCTGCAGGCCGAAGGCGTTGGGCGCAAAGCGGCCCACCGGCGCGGTGAACGCATAGCCGTCGTGCGTGGGCAGCGCAAAGGCCTGCCACTGCGGCCAGCGCGCGGCCGAATCGGCGTCGAAGACGTTGGCCACCGCCGCCAGCGTGGCCGGGTCGTCGCCGCTGTGGTACTGCGTGCGCGTGCCGGCGCGGCAGGCGTATTCCCACTCGGCTTCGGTGGGCAGGCGGTAGCGGCGCTGCTCGGTCTGGCTCAGCCAGCGCGCCAGCGCCACCGCGTCGTTCCAGCTGACGTTGACCACCGGGTGCTCGCCGCTCTGCGCAAAGCCCGGGTTCTGCCACGAGTAGCGCGGCTGGCGGCCCTCGAAGGCGTCGTGTCGGGGCGATGTGGCCGGGTCGTATTGCGGGTTGTAGCCGTAGCCGCCGGTGCCGTCGGCCACCGACTCCGGCACGTAGCCCGAGGCCTGCACGAAGCGGGCGAACTGCTCCACCGTCACTTCGTGCTGCGCCATGTAGAAGGCGTGGGTGATGCGCACGCGGTGCACCGGGGCCTCATCGCCCAGGGCCTGCAGGCGCGCGGGCGGATAGGCCGGGTACAGCCTGGCCAGCTGCTGCGGCGTGGCGTCGTTGCCCATCAGGAACTCGCCCGCCGGGATGCGCAGCATCTGCATGCCCAGGCTGTTGCGGTAGGCCTCGGGCGCGGCGCGAGGGCTGGGCGTGGGGTCGGGCGTGGGGCCGGCGCAGCCGGGCAGGGCCAGGGCCAGGCAGGCCGCGGCGGCCAGGGCCAGGACGTTGCGGAGCGGGGTCGGTGCTGCCATGCGGGTGCGGGGCCTGCGGTGGGTCGTGGGCCGCACGCTAGCAGGCCCGCGGGACGTGCTGCGCGGCCGCGGCGCTGCCGGTGTGCCGGGGCCCGGCTGGCACAATCGTGGGCTGATTCAACAACGGGGAGCGGGCTGCCGGCCCGGACGGATCGATGGACGAACAAGACGAAGGCGCACGCATTGCCGTCTGGGCGGTGCTGGGCATCATCACGCTGCTGCTGTTCGGGCTGATCGGTGGCCTGGTGTTCCGCACGCTGCACGCCAAGCAGGCCAAGGCCGCCGCGGTGGCCACGGCGCCGGCCGCGGTGGCCGAAACCGACGTGCTGGTCGACGTGCCGCTGACCGGCGTGATCGTGGTGCGCGTGTTCTTCGAGCTGGACAAGGCCGATCTGCAGGCCGACGCGCCCGCCGCGCTGGCGCCGGCGGTCAAGGCGCTGGCCGACGAGCCGGCCAAGAAGCTGATCATCGCCGGCTTCCACGACCCGAGCGGCGATGCCGCGCACAACGCCGACCTGGCCAAGCGCCGCGCCATCGCCGTGCGCCTGGCGCTGATCGCACTGGGTGCCGATGCCACGCACGTGCAGCTGCGCAAGCCGGAGCAGACGGCGCTGGGTGGTGCGCCGGAAGAGGCGCGCCGCGTCGAGATCCGGCTGATCGACTGATCGACTGATCGGCCGACCGACCGGTTGGCCCTTCAGTCTTTCGGTCCTCGGTCCTTCAATCCGCGCCCGCGGCGCGGAAGGCCCGCCAGCCGTTGCGGCGCAGTTCGCAGGCCGGGCAGGCGCCACAGCCCAGGCCCCACGCGTGGCGGGTGTCGTGGTCGCCCAGATAGCAGGTGTGGGTGTCGTCGCGGATCAGCGCCACCAGCGCGTCGCCGCCCAGCTGCTGCGCCATGCGCCAGGTGGCGGCCTTGTCGATCCACATCAGCGGCGTTTCCAGCGCCATCGGCTGGTCCAGCCCCAGGCTCAGTGCGCGTTGCAGTGCCTGCAGCGTGTCGTTGCGGCAGTCGGGGTAGCCGGAATAGTCGGTCTCGCACATGCCGCCGATCAGCACGCCGATGCCGCGCCGGTAGGCCAGCGCCGCGGCCAGCGTGAAGAACAGCAGGTTGCGCCCGGGCACGAAGGTGTTGGGCAGGCCGCCGGCCTGCAGCTCGATGGCCTTGTCGCTGGTCAGTGCGGTGTCGCTGACCTGGCCCAGCACCGACAGGTCCAGCAGGTGGTCTTCGCCCAGGCGCGCGCCCCAGGCCGGAAAGCCCTCGCGCAGCCGCTGCAGCACGCGCGGACGGCAGTCCAGCTCGACGCGGTGGCGCTGGCCGTAGTCGAAGCCGATGGTTTCCACACGCTCGTAGCGCTGCAGCGCCCAGGCGAGGCAGGTGGTGGAATCCTGTCCGCCGGAGAACAGCACCAGCGCACCCGTGTCCATCGGCATCCTCTGGCGCAGCGGCCTTGGTGGCGCGGGCGCGGGCTTCAGCGCTTGGCCGGCGGCGCGGCCGGCGCGGGCATGGGGAAGGCGGCGTCCTGCAGCGCGTCCCATTGCGACGGCGTGATGTCCACCTCGATCACCTCGGGCCGCCGCGGCTCGATGCCGCGGCGCCGTTCCCGGCCGCCGGGCGGCGCGTCCTCGCGCTGGCGCCGGTCCTTGCCGGAGCGGCGCTCGGCGGGGGTGGGGGACGCTGGTTTCACGTGGTCATTTTGCGTGCGGCAACGGCCGCGCAGCGTGCCGATGACCTCAATGGCCGCAGGGCCGTGAAGTTCTTTGCCGCATTCGGCAGCCCGTGCCGGCACTGGCGCATCGAGGGAACCTTCAGCCGTCGTGCCAGATCACCGGCCGGCGCGTGCGCTCCCACTGCTCGTACAGCGCGGCGAAGCGGTCGTCGAGCTTGTTGCGCTTGACCTTGAAGGTCGGCGTGATCAGGTCGTTGTCCACGGTCCAGGGCTCGCGCGTCAGCACCAGGCAGTCCATCTGCTCGTGCGGGTCCAGCGTGCGGTTCACGGCCTTCAGATGCTCGGCCAGCGAGGCCTCCAGCGCCTTGCGCCCCTCTTCGGTGGCGGCCTGCGCGGCGGCCTCGGCATTGAGCATCGCCATGGCCAGCGGCTGGCCCAGGTTGGCGCCGGTCACGCACACCGCTTCCAGCGCCTCGTGCATCACCAGCTTGTCCTCGATCGGCGACGGCGCGACATACTTGCCCTTGCTGGTCTTGAACAGGTCCTTGACGCGGCCGGTGATCTTCAGCGTGCCGCGCGCGTCGATGCTGCCCTTGTCGCCGGTGCGCAGGAAGCCGTCGTCGGTGAAGGTGCTGCGCGTGGCTTCGGGCTGCAGGTAGTAGCCGGTCATCGTGGCAGCGCTCTTCACCAGGATCTCGCCGCTGTCCGGGTCGATGCGGCATTGCACGCCGTCGTAGGGCTGGCCGACGGTGCCGATGTCCTCGCCGGGCACGGTGATGTGGCTGAGCGCGCAGTTCTCGGTCAGGCCGTAGCCTTCGGCGATCTTCAGGCCGATGCGCGCATACCAGCGCAGCAGGTCGGGCGGGATCGGCGCGGCGCCGCTGATGGCCATGCGGCACTGGTCCAGGCCCAGCGTGTCGAGGATCTTGCGCCGCACGATGC
>JBGAII010000154.1:0-10319 GCA_044225625.1 Rubrivivax sp. | reverse complement strand
ACGATGGCCTCGGGCGTCAGCGCCGGGCGCTGCTCGTCGAACAGGTCCAGCACGGCCAGCATGCGGGCCAGGCTGGGAATCGTGCTTGTCGATCATCCGGGGACAGCGGGCAGGGGTGTTCCGTCGGTGGGGACGCCGCGGCAGCCCGGCTTCAATCGGGTTGAACGGCGCATTCGGCCGCGCGCAACGAAGATGCCCTGTGCCAGCCGAAGAATGGCGTCATCGCAACCCCTTCTCTCCCGAGGCAACAGATGGCAAAGGTTCTGGTCCTGTACTACAGCAGCTACGGTCACATCGAGACGATGGCCGGCGCGGTGGCCGACGGCGCGCGCGAAGCCGGCGCCACGGTGGACGTCAAGCGCGTGCCCGAGCTGGTGACGCCCGAGGTGGCCAAGGCCTCGCACTTCAAGACCGACCAGGCCGCACCGGTGGCCCAGGTGTCGGACCTGGCCGACTACGACGCCATCATCTTCGGCGTGCCCACGCGCTTCGGCAACATGGCTGCGCAGATGAAGAACTTCCTCGACCAGACCGGCGGCCTGTGGGCGCAGGGCAAGCTGGTCGGCAAGGTGGGCTCGGTGTTCGCTTCCACCGCCACGCAGCACGGCGGCCAGGAAAGCACGATCCTGTCCACGCACACGGTGCTGCTGCACCACGGCATGGTGATCGTCGGCCTGCCTTATGCGTGGCAAGGCCAGACCACGATCAGCGAGATCAGCGGCGGCAGCCCCTATGGCGCGACGACCATCGCCGGCGGCGACGGCAGCCGCAAGCCCAGCGAGAACGAACTGGCCGGCGCGCGCTGGCAGGGTGCGCACGTGGCGCGCATCGCCGCCAAGCTGGCGGGCTGAGGCTGCAGACGAGGGTGGCGATGTGCAGTCAGCGCGTGCGCGCCCAGACCCCAGGCGGCACCCCTTCATGGCGCCGAAATATGGCGGCGAAGTGGCTGGGGTTGCCGAAGCCGCAGCGGCGGCCGATCTCCGCCAGCGGCAGCTCGTCTTCGAGCAGCAGGCGCCGCGCGCGCGCCAGGCGGCAGCCGATCAGATACTGGTGCGGCGTCTGTCCGACAGCGGCCTTGAAGGCCCGCAGGAAATGGTCCTCCGACAGGCACACCAACGCCGCCAGATCGCCTAGCCGCAGCTCCTGCTCGAGGTGCGTTTCGACATGGTCGAGCACACGCCGAAGCGTCGGGCCGACCAGCGTGACCCGGCGTGCCGCCGATGCCGGGCGAACGGATCCATCGCGGTAGTGCGCCAGCAGATGGCGCGCGACCAGCACATCGATCTGATCGCGCGCCATGGCGTCGACCGTGTCGCTGCCGGCGTCGGCCTGTGCATGGGCCAGGCGAACCAGCGCAACGAGGACCGCGTCGTCTTCGGCAAAGAAGTCACGCAGCGCGGCGCTGCCACCCGCCGGATCGAGAGCGCGCAATCGCTCGGGATCGACATACAGATGCGCGATGCGGGCATGGCCGGCGATGACCCATCCGGAGTCCCGGTCGGCGGGCACCAGCGACACGCTGCCGATGCGTTTGCGGTGGCCCACCAGGACGCCGCAGGTCGACTTCTCGACCAGCGTGCTTCCGCCCAGGTGCACGGCCAGCACGTGCTGGGCCAGACCGGGCACCGTCGTCTCGACAGGCGGGTGCGTCCAGACCGCACCGATCGCCTGGCCGACGCCGGCATGCAGCATCCGCTCTGGCGGATGACCCGTCAGCGCACGGATCGCCTCCGCAGGATGGACCAACAGACTCATGGGTCCGAAAGCGTAGCGGTGCGCGCGGTATCGCACAAGCGCGCAACTGTCGCAAAACCGACTTGAACCCGCGCTGGCCGGGGGCTGACCCGGATGCTTGCGCGGCGCTCGATGCGAAAGATGCCGGTGTCGTCGACGTGGCGACTTGAACTCCCCAGGAGACATCGAATGACTGTGACACACGCGCTTGCCGGCACCGACCCCAAGGTCTCTCTCAACTTCCCCGACGGCTCGTCGCTGGTGCGTGCACGCGAATTGCCGTGGACGCCGTGGGGCTCGCCCGGCACCCACTTCAAGCTGCTGCATTGCGACGACCAGGCCAGCATGCTGGTGTTGCTGCTGAAGGTGGATCCCGGAACCGTCCTGGGCATCCACAAGCACTTCGGTTCCGCACACGCGTTCAACGTGCAGGGGGGCTTCGGCTATGAACATGGCGAGGCATTCGAAGGCGACTACATCCACGAAGCGGGCGGCATCACGCATCAGCCCTTCACCGGTCGCGCGGGCGTGACGATGTTCGCCGTGGTCTTCGGCCCCATCGGCGGTGTCGACGAACAGGGCAACGTCGTCGGCCTGCTGGACATCGAATGGCACTACAACGCGGCCAAGGCCAACGGCGCGGCGGATCACATTCAACGAAGGGTCTCCGCTTCGCGCTGAGCATCGCCTTATCGCCTTGTTGCCTGCGAGCCCCGGGGCCGCAGGCACGGCCGCTGCGCAGCCCTGCGCGCCGGGGTCCCGCACGGGCTGGATTCCGGCGCTACTTCACCCCTGACAGAACCCACTCCGGACATGCATTCCATCACGAGCAGCAGCGTCGCGCCGTTCCACGCCGCCCGCGACTTCCTGCTGAAGCACCGCACCGACCGCGACACCGCCGTGGCCGGCTTCCGCTGGCCGCAGCTGGACCATTTCAACTGGGCACTGGACCACTTCGATCCCATGGCGCGCGGCAACGAGGCGCCTGGCTTGTGGATCGTGGGCGAGGACGGCCGCGAACAGCGCTTCAGCTTCGAGCAGTTGCGCCGCCAGTCCAACGCCGTCGCCAACCACCTGCGCGCGCGCGGCGTGCAGCGCGGCCACGTGGTACTGCTGATGATGGGCAACGAGCCCGCCCTGTGGCTGTCGATGCTGGCCTGCATCAAGCTTGGCGCCGTGGTGGTGCCGGCGACGACGCTGCTCAGCCGCGACGACCTGCATGACCGTTTCGATCGCGGCGGCGTGCGCCATGTCATCGTCGACAGCCAGCTGTGCGGCCGCTTCGACGGGCTGCGTGGACGCTACACCCGCATCGCCAGCGGCCCCGCCATCCCCGCGGGCTGGGAAGCTTTCGATGCCGCGCTGGCCGCGTCCACCGAATTCAGCGCGGACGGCCCGACGCGCGCGACCGACCCGCTGCTGCTGTACTTCACCTCGGGCACGACCGCCCGCCCGAAGCTGGTGATGCACACCCACCAGAGCTACCCGGTGGGCCACCTGTCGACGATGTACTGGCTGGGGCTGCAGCCGGGCGACGTGCACCTGAACATCTCCTCGCCCGGCTGGGCCAAGCACGCCTGGAGCTGCTTCTTCGCCCCGTGGAATGCGCCGGCCTGCGTGTTCATCCACAACCAGGCGCGCTTCAACGCCGCGGCGCTGATCGACGTGCTGGCCACCCACCCCATCAGCTCGCTTTGCGCGCCACCCACGGTGTGGCGCATGCTGATACAGCAAGACCTGTCCGCCGTGCGGCCGCGCCTGAAGCTGCGCGAGCTGATCGGCGCCGGCGAGCCGTTGAACCCCGAGGTCATCGAGCAGGTGCGCCAGGGCTGGGGCCTCAGCTTGCGCGACGGCTTCGGCCAGACCGAGACCACGGCGCAGATCGGCAACACGCCGGGCCAGCCGGTGGTACCGGGTTCGATGGGCCGGCCGCTGCCGGGCTACGACATCGCGCTGATCGATGCCGACAACCACGAGGTCGACGAGGGCGAGATCGCCATCCGCCTGCAGGCCCGGCCCATCGGCCTGATGCCCGGCTACTGGGGTGATGCCGAGCGCACCGAGGCTGCGATGCGCGACGGCTGGTACCGCACCGGCGACGTCGCGCGGCGCGACGACCACGGATACATCACCTACGTCGGCCGTGCCGACGACGTGTTCAAGGCCAGCGACTACCGCATCAGCCCCTTCGAGCTGGAAAGCGTGCTGATCGAACACCCGGCAGTGGCCGAGGCCGCCGTGGTGCCCAGCCCCGACCCGGTGCGCCTGGCCGTGCCCAAGGCCTTCGTGGTCCTGCGCGCCGGCCATACGCCCGACGAGAGCACGGCGCAGCAGCTGTTTGCCTTCCTGCGCAGCCGTCTGGCGCCGTACCAGCGCATCCGCCGCATCGAGTTTGCCGAGCTACCCAAGACCATCTCGGGCAAGATCCGCCGCGTGGAGCTGCGCCGCAGCGAGGCCGAAGCCCGCGCGCAAGGCCGCGCGAGCCCTGCCGAGTTCCTGGAAGACGACAGCCCGCGCCGCTGAGCCATCGCCCGGGCCACGATCGGGCGCCGGGCGCGCGAATCGCGCAGACGCGGTCGCACATTCTGCAAAGCGGGCGCCGCCCTGAAGCACAACCCATTCCTACAATCCAGCGCCCACGCCCAAGTCCCTGTACGCATGCTCCACCTCGACAACGCCGCCAACCGCCGCATCGGCATCGGTCTGGTGACGTTGACGACGCTGTGCTTCGCGGTGCTGGACACCAGTGCCAAGTGGCTGGTGCAGTCGCTGCCGGTGCTGCAGGTGGTGTGGTTGCGCTTCGTCTTCCACGTGCTGATCGCGTCGGCGCTGCTCGCGCCGCGCTACGGACGAGAGCTGGTGCGCGTGCGCAACTGGAAGCTGCAGGCGCTGCGCGCGGCGATGATGGCGGCGATGACGGCGCTGAACTTCTGGGCGCTGCAGTACCTGCAGCTGGCCGAGACCGGCGCGATCCAGTTCTCGGTGCCGCTGCTGATCGCACTGTTCAGCGCCTGGTGGCTGGGCGAACGGCTGGATGCGCGGCGCTGGACCGCGATCGTTGCCGGCTTCGCCGGCGTGCTGCTGGTCATCCGACCGGGAAGCCAGGCCTTCCATCCGGCGATCCTGCTGTCGGTGATGAACGCGCTGCTGTACGCCGCCTTCAACATGCTCACGCGCCGGCTGGTGGCCACCGAGTCGGCGGCCTCGCTGCAGCTGATGTCGGCGCTGGGCGCGGCGCTGATCCTGTCGCCGTGGGCGCTGGCTGCCTGGCAGTGGCCCGGCGGCGGGCTGGCCTGGCTTGCGATCATGCTGTGCGGACTGTGCGGTGGACTCGGCCACTTCATGGTCGCTCAGGCGCACCGCTATGCCTCGGCCGCGACGCTCGGTCCCTTCCTGTACCAGCAGATCATCTACATGACGCTGCTCGGCTGGCTGGTCTTCGGCCAGGTGCCGGGCCTGCTGGTGATCGTCGGCGCAGCCGTCGTCGTGACGAGCGGCCTTTATCTGCTGTGGCTGGAAATGCGCCACCCTGAATGTCCGACCACCGACAAGGAGGATCCTCGATGCTCGCACGCTGCCTGACGGCCCTGCTGGCCTGTGCCGCGCTATCGCTGCCTGCCGCGCAGGCGCAGACCCTGAGCGCCGCCAATCCGGCGTCGAAGAACTGCCTGGACAAGGGCGGCACGCTGCTGTTCGAAAAAGACGGCAGCGGCGGCCAGTACGGCGTCTGCCGCTTCGGCGACAACCGCCAGTGCGAGGAGTGGGCGCTGCTGCGGGGCGAATGCCCGGCCGGCGGCATCCGCGTCACCGGCTACGTGACGCCGGCGGCGCGCTACTGCGCACTGCGCGGCGGCCGCTACCAGGTGCTGTCGGGCAGCAACAGCGCCGCCGAGCAGGGCAGCTGCGCCTTCGCCGATGGCAAGTCCTGCGCCGCGGGTGCGTTCTTCGCCGGCCTGTGCTCGCCCGCCACGGCCGGCAGCACGGTGCACGCGCTGTTCCGATGCGACGCCGGCAAGACGGTGGACGCGGTGTTCAGCAACGGCACGCAGAGCAGCGTGTCGCTGCAGTTGTCCGACGGCCGCACGGTGGCGTTGCCGCAGGCCAGGTCAGGGTCCGGCGCGCGTTATGCCGATGCCGGCGAGCGCTTCGTGTTCTGGAACAAGGGCAACACCGCCTTCATCGAGGAAGGCGGCAAGACCACCTTCGGCGGCTGCAGCACGCGTCCCTGAGCAGCGCTCGGCCCGTTGCGGCGCGGGCTGGCCGTGCCCGGCAGCAGCAGGTCAGCGCCCGCGCGCGAGCTCCGCGCGCATTGCGTCGATGACCAGGCGATAGTCCTTCTGGCCGAAGATCGCGCTGCCGGCGACGAAGGTGTCGGCACCGGCGTCGGCGACGCGGCGGATGTTGTCGACCTTGATGCCGCCGTCCACTTCCAGATGGATCTCGCGGCCGCTGGCGTCGATGAGCGCACGCAGGCGCTCGATCTTGCGCAGGCTGCCTTCGATGAAGCTCTGGCCGCCGAAGCCGGGGTTCACGCTCATCACCAGCACGTGGTCGATCTTGTCGATGATCCATTCCAGCCCGTCGATCGACGACGCCGGGTTGTAGACCACGCCGGCCCTGCAGCCGGCCGCGCGGATCAGCTGCAGCGTGCGGTCGACGTGGATGCTGGCATCGGGGTGGAAGCTGATCAGGTCGGCACCCGCATCGGCAAAGGCCTGCGCCAGCGCGTCCACCGGCTGCACCATCAGGTGCACGTCGATCGGCACCTTGCTGCCGTCGGCGCGTTTCGCGTGCTGACGCAGCGCCTGGCAGACCATCGGGCCGAAGGTCAGGTTGGGCACGTAATGGTTGTCCATCACGTCGAAGTGGATCCAGTCGGCGCCGGCGTCGATGACCGCGCGCATCTCCTCGCCCAGCCGGGCGAAGTCGGCGGACAACAGGCTGGGGGCGATGCGATAGGCGGGCATGCGCCGGATTCTAGGTGGCTGCCTACAATGCCGCCGCATGAATGGCCCGCGTTTCAGCTGCAGCGTCAAGACCGAGTTCCTGCCGGAGCAGTCGCAGCAGCCCGACGGCCCCTTCGCCTTCGCCTACACGGTCACCGTCCAGAACAGCGGCAGCGTCGCGGCGCAATTGGTGGCGCGGCACTGGATCATCACCGACGCCACCGGCCACGTGGAAGAAGTGCGCGGCCTGGCGGTCGTCGGCCACCAGCCGCTGCTGAAGCCGGGTGAATCCTTCGAATACACCAGCTGGACCCGGCTGGCCACGCCGCACGGCACGATGCAGGGCACCTTCTTCTGCATGACCGAAGACGCGTACCCCTTCGACGCGCCGGTCGAAGCCTTCACGCTGGCCCGCGCCGGCGCACTGCATTGAACCGTCCGCTCGGCCGCCCGAAGGACGGTTCGCTCCCCCTTGGGGGGACGGCCCGCAGGGCCTGGGGGGCAGCTTGAGCCTGCTGACCCAGCGCAACGGCAGCCCCTGGGACCTGACCGCGTTGCTCAACGCGGCGGACGGGCTGGCTGGCCGCGCGCAGCGCAACCTCTGGCTGGCCCGGCTGCTGGAGTGGCTGCGCCACACGCCGCGCGGCAGTGACGGTGCCGGCACCCACGGCACGCCGTCGCCGGTGCTGCGCCTGCGCCACCTGCTGAACGTGCTGGAGAAGAACCCCGAGTACCGCGACCGGGTGCAGACGCTGTTCGTCGACTTCTGGGCCGACATCCGCAGCGCCGGCCTGTTCTCCGACTTTGGCTTCGGCCCGCGCACCGCGCTGTACAGCGAGGTCTGGGAACGGCTGCGCATGCGCCTGCTGCCGGCCACGCCCGACACGCGCGAGCTGGCCGAGCTGTTCCCGCTGCTGTTCCGCGCCGACGACGTGCACTGGATCGGCGCCATCGACGAGGCCATGCTGCGGCGCCTGGGCACACCGGCCTGGCGCGGCGTGGACGACGGCACCGACCCGTGGCGCGCCGAGATGATGGACGCGGTGACCTACCTGGTCAGCGCGGTGCGGGCCGCCGGCTTCTCCGCGCCGCTGCGCAAGCGCATGACCGAGGCATCGCTGGCGCACGAGCCCTTCCGCCAGCTGGCCGGCAGCACCGAGCGGCTGCGCGACGCGGTGCTGACCGGCGACCTGAACAGCCCCACGCTGCGCCACGAGGCCGGCTACCTGCGTGCGCTGCTGTCCGAATGCCGTGCGGCGGCGGACAGCATCGGCGACCACCTGGAGGAATTCGGCATCTCGGTGGACATCGTCTACGAGATGGACCAGCTGCAGGCGCGCGTGCACCGCATCGAGCAGCTGCTGGACTGCGTGCTCTCGCCCGAGCCGGGCCGCGAGATGCTGCAGCTGACGCTGTCGCTGCTGCGCATGCTGGAGCAGCGCCGCGGCATCCGCTCGCTGCTGGCGCGGCACTACGCGCTGCTGTCGCGCAAGGTGGCCGAGCGCAGCGCCGAGACCGGCGAGCACTACATTGCCCACAGCCGCGAGGAATACCACGACATGCTGCGCCGCGCCGGCACCGGGGGTGCGGTGCTGTCGGCGACCACGCTGCTGAAGTTCGGCGTCATGGCGCTCGGTCTCAGCGCGTTCTGGACCGGCTTCTGGGCCGGCGCGAACTATGCGGTCAGCTTCGTCGTCGTCATGCTGCTGCACGGCACGGTCGCGACCAAGCAGCCGGCGATGACCGCGCCGGCGATGGCGCAGCGCCTGGGCGACCTGAAGACCGACGCCTCGGTGGAATCCTTCGTCGACGACGTGGTGCACCTGCTGCGCTCGCAGGCCGCCGGCATCTTCGGCAACCTGGCGCTGTGCGCGCCGCTGGTGCTGGCGGCACAAGGGCTCGCCTGGGCCCTGTTCGACCGGCCGCTGGTCGGCACGCACAGTGCCGAGCACGTGCTGGAGACGCTGACGCTGCTCGGGCCGACGGCGCTGTACGCGGCCTTCACCGGCGTGCTGCTGTTCCTCAGTTCGCTCATCGCCGGCTGGGCCGAGAACTGGTTCGTGTTCCACCGGCTGGACAGCGCCATAGCCTGGAACCCGACCATCGTCGCGCGCCTCGGTCCGGCGCGCGCGTTGCGCTGGTCGAACTGGTGGCGCTACAACATCAGCGGCGTGGCCGCGAACGTGTCGCTGGGCATGATGCTCGGCATCGTGCCGGTGGTCATGTCCTTCCTCGGGCTGCCGCTGGAGGTGCGGCACGTCACCTTGTCCACGGGACAGCTGGCGGCGGCGGCCGGCGCGCTGGGCTGGGGCGTGCTGCATGCCGCACCCTTCTGGTGGTGCGTGGCCGGCATTCTGGTCACCGGCGCGCTGAACATCGGCGTCAGCTTCTGGTTCGCTTTCAAGCTGGCGGCACGGGCGCGCGGCGTGCGCCGCGTGGACCAGCAGCGCATCCGCGCCGCGCTCGCCCGGCGCCTGGGCACCCGGCTGCCCAGCTTCCTGTGGCCGACCGCGCGCGAAAAAGCGTGAAGGCGGGGTTCAGGACTCGTCGTCTCGGCGCTCGCCCTTGCGGCGGCCGGCGAACATCACCCACCAGACGATGAAGACCAGCAGGCCCAGGGCCAGCAACGCCTCCAGCAGCAGCAGTCCCATCGTCCTTCCTTCCGTCCTGGGGGCCCTCGGCGCGGCGATTCTAGGAGTGCTGGCCGGCTGCAGCACCACGCCGCCGGAGCCGCCTGCAGCGCCACCGCGGGCCGAGGCCCCAGCCATCGTCGCGCCGCCCGGCGGCAGCCGCTGGGTGGCGGTCGGCTGGGAGCAGCTGCCCGGTTGGAACGCCGAGCGCAGCAGCGAGCTGTGGCCGGCGCTGCTGCGCGGCTGCGACCGGCCGGCGCCGGGCTGGGCCGCACTGTGCGCCGACGCGCGGCGCGTGCCGTCCGCCGACGACGCGGCGACGCGGGCCTGGCTGACGCGCAGCCTGCAGCCCTATCGTGTCGAAGCGGCCGACGGCTCTACGCAAGGCCTGATGACCGGCTACTTCGAGCCGCTGATCGACGCCAGCCGCAGCCGCCGCGGCGCCTATCAGGTGGCGCTGTACGCCCCGCCATCCGACTTGGGGACGCGCAGGCCCTACTGGACCCGCCAGCAACTGGACACCTTGCCGGCCGCGCAGGCCGCGCTGCGCGGCCGCGAGATCGCCTACGTCGCCGACCCGCTGGACGCGCTGGTGCTGCAGATCCAGGGCTCGGGGCGGCTGCGCCTGCAGGGCGCCGACGGCAACGTGCAGACCGTGCGGCTGGCCTTTGCCGGGCACAACGACCAGCCCTACGCCTCGGTCGGCCGCTGGCTCATCCAGCAGGGTGAGCTGAAGCCCGATGGCGCCAACTGGCCGGCGATCAAGGACTGGGCGCGGCGCAACCCGAAACGGGTGCAGGAGATGTTGTGGCAGAACCCGCGCGTCGTCTTCTTCCGCGAGGAGCCGCTGCCCGACCCGACGCTCGGCCCGCGCGGCGCACAGGGCGTGCCGCTGACGCCGGGACGCTCGATCGCTGTCGACCCGAAGAGCGTGCCCTACGGCACGCCGCTGTGGCTGGACAGCACCGAGCCGCTGTCGAGCCGGCCGCTGCAGCGGCTGGTGATGGCG
>JBGAII010000153.1:0-10215 GCA_044225625.1 Rubrivivax sp. | reverse complement strand
TTCGGGGCCGTTGCGCCGCGAACACCTCCGCGTGTCCTGCCGAGGATGGCGGGGAAGCGAATCCGGGAAGTAAAGGAGGAGCCCGGTCTGTCAGACCGGGCGGGGGAGAGAGCCCGGACACGAACAGTCCGGGGGACTGTTCGTGCCTGGCGAGCGCCTCGGGCCGCTCGCCCGAGGCATGGACGGATTCGCTTCCCCGTCAGCCTCGGCTCGCGCAATAGCTCGACGCCAGGAGCAGCAACGCAATCAACGAACGGCGGCTATGCGCCGCCAGCCGCCGCACGATGCCCGAGGTCGGAAAAAGAGGCTCGTCGGGAGGGCCGCCTTCGCGCTTCAGGCGGCGCGGTCTTCGGCGCGCGCGATCGGCTGCAGCAGCCGGGCGGTCTCCGCCGCCGGGATCGGCCGGCCGAGCAGATAGCCCTGGGCTTCGTCGCAGCCCAGTTCGCGCAGCGTGCGCAGCTGTTCGGCGGTTTCCACGCCCTCGGCCACCACGTTCAGGCCCAGCGAGTGCGCCATCGCGATCACCGCCTGCGTGATCGCGGCGTCATCGCTGTCCTTGGGCAGCCCGGCGATGAACGAGCGGTCGATCTTCACCGTCTCGGCCGGGAAGCGCTTCAGGTACGACAGCGACGAATAGCCGGTGCCGAAGTCGTCGATGGCGATGCGCACGCCCATCGTGCGCAGCCGCCTCAGCACCTCGTTGGCGCGCTCCGGGTCGGCCATCAGCACGCTCTCGGTCAGCTCCACGCCCAGGTCGGCCGGCGTCACGCCATAGCGCTTCATCGTCTGCTCGATGTGCGCGACCAGGTCGTCGTCGGCGAACTGCCGCGCCGACAGGTTCACCGCCACCGGCGGCGCCTGCAGCCCGGCGGCACGCCAGTCGCGGATCTGCCGGCACGTCGCTTCCAGTACCCAGTGGCCGATGGCCACGATCAGGCCGCGTTCCTCGGCCAGCGGGATGAACTCGCCTGGCGGTACCAGGCCGCGCGTCGGGTGCTGCCAGCGCACCAGTGCCTCCAGGCCGAGGATGCGGTTCTCGGCCACGTCGACCTTCGGCTGGAAGTGCAGCACCAGCTCGTTGCGCTGCAGCCCCAGGCGCAGCGCCGACTCCAGCTCGAACTGACGCGCCGCCATGTCCGCCAGTTCGGCCGTGTAGAACTGGATGTTGTTCTTGCCCTTCTCCTTGGCCAGGTACATGGCCGCGTCGGCATGCTTCAGCAGCGTGGCCGCGTCCTCGCCGTCGGCCGGGTAGCGGCCGATGCCGATGCTGCCGGTGACCAGGAAGCTGCAGCCATGGATCGTCAGCGGCTCGCCGATGGCGCACAGCAGCTTCTGCGCCACCGTCACCAGGTCGGTGCCGGCGGACGTGCCTTCGAGCAGCACGACGAACTCGTCGCCGCCCAGGCGTGCCACCAGGTCGGCCTTGCGCAGCGCCTCGCGCAGGCGCCCGGCCATGTGCTTCAGCAACTCGTCGCCGGCATCGTGACCCAGGGTGTCGTTGACGCTCTTGAAGTGGTCCAGGTCGATGAAGCACAGCGCGAACTCGCCGTCCTGGCGCTGCGCGCGGGCGATGGCCCGGTCCAACTCGCCGAGGAACATGTTGCGGTTCGGCAGGCCGGTCAGGCTGTCGTAGCGCGCCAGCTCGTGTACCTTCTGCTCGGCCAGCGTGGCCTGCGTCACGTCGCGGCTGATGCCGCGGTAACCGCGGAAATTGCCGCCGGCATCGAACACCGGCTCGCCGCTGGTGCGGATGTAGCGCACGCTGCCGTCGGGGCGGCGGCGGCGGAAGCTGAAGTCGCGGAAGGCGCGGCGGGCTTCGATGCAGGCCGCGTAGGTGGCGGCGGCCTCCGGCTCGACCTCGAAGCTGTCGTCGTGCAGCCGCCGGCGGCCGATCAGCGCGGCCGGCGAAGTGCCGGTGGCGATGATGCCGTCGGAGACGTAGGTGAAACGCAGCTGTTCGTCCTGCTCCCAGATCCAGTCGGCCGACAGCGACAGCAGGCTTTGCAGCCGGCCTTCGCTCAGCCGCAGCGCTTCGGTGCGTTCGCGCACGCGCTCGTCCAGCTGGTCGCGTTCGGCGCGCAGCGCAGCATGCAGCTGCGCCATCTCCTGCGAGGACAGGTCCTGCGAGCGCTGCATCAGCTCGCGTTCCTGGTCGGTGTCGGCGTAGGTGCGGCCGATGCGGCCGAGCAGCTGCTGCCAGGCGGCCAGGTCGGCGGGCAGGTGGTCGAGGTCCAGCCCGGTACGCCGCAGCTGGCGGGCAAGCAGCGGGTGCAGCGGTCCGCCGTTCATGATTCCCCCAGCACGGTGACGGTCATCGTCTGGTTGTGCAGCTGGCTGCGAGCGCCGGCGGCGGGCGGCGCGATCTCGCCGTACGAATACATGCCCACGTGCACCGCGCCGGCGGGCAGAACGTCGGCGACCGTTTCGACTTCCTCTTCGGTGCGGCCGCCCAGCAGCAGGCGGCGGCCGACGCAGCTGACCGAAATCGCCAGCGTCGCGTCGCAATCCTCCAGCGCCTGCGCGGCCTCGCGCGCGGCACGGGCCGCGCTGTCGATCAGTTGCTCGGCGCTGGCGCGCATCAGGCGTGCGATGCCGCCTTCGGGCACGTCGCCGGCGAAGGTCATCGCGCGCCGCGCCTCGTCGATGCCGAGGATCGTGCGCACCAGCGGCTCGCTGTCGGCCTGCGGGCGCACGGCCAGCGGGAACAGCAGCGCGGTGCCCGGCAGGCCGGCCGCGCGGTCGCCCAGGTAGGTCTTGTACAGGTCCAGCGCGGGTTTGCCGTCGAGCTCATACAGCACGTTGCCGTCGGCCCGGGTGATGCGGCGTTCGGGACCGAAATCGTGCCAACCCCCATCGCAGCCATGGCCGATGCGCAGGCGATTGCCATACAGCCCCAGCGCACAGATGCGGCGCGCCTGCGGCTGCGCCCGGTCCAGCACCCAGGTCCGGGCGAAGTCGCTGCCGTCGCCGGCCAGCGCGCCGGTGACCACCACGTCGGGGCCCAGATGCCGGCTGAGCCCCTCGGCCAGGCGGCTGCCGTTGACCGCCAGCCCATCGGACAGCACGAACACCGCGCGCAGGCTGCGGTCGGCCAGTCGCGCGGCCAGGTCGGCACCGGCGTCGAAGGAGTCGGTGCCCGGCTCGGCCAGGGTGTGCACCAGTTGCAGCCGCGTATGCTCGAAGCGAGCCACGGCCACGCTGAGGCTCTCGTCCTCGAGCTGGTCGCCGGCGATCTCGCCGGAGGTGGAGCAGCCCAGCAGCAGCGACCGCGGGAAGGCGGCGGCCAGTTGCTGCAGCGCTGCCGGTTCACGCGCGAAGGACGGCGCGCCGAAGACCAGCACCAGCGTGTCGGGACCGTCGAGCGCGCCGGGCAGCGCGGCGGACCACCCGCTCTGGGAACGGTAGGCGATGGATTCCAGTTGCATCGGCGAGTCGGGGTGGCGTCGGTGCGGACGATCCCTGGGCTATCGGCCGCCGCGGCGCGGGACTTGAGCCGGTGCGGCCGGCCCGACCCTCAGGCACCGGCGGGCGCGGCACCGGAGTCGAGCGCGAAGCCCTCGTCGAGCCAGCCGGTGATGCCGCCGGCCATGATCTTCACCGGCCGCTGCAGCCGTGCCAGGCGCAGTGCGCCGCGGGCCGCGCCGTTGCAGTGCGGCCCGGCGCAGTAGGTGACGAACAGCGTGTCCGCCGGCCAGCGCGCCATCACGGAGGCGACGATCTTGCCGTGCGGCAGGTTGATCGCGCCGGGGACGTGGCCCCGCGCATACAGCCCCGGGCTGCGCACGTCCAGCAGCACGAAGTCCGCCCCCTGCGCCAGCGCGTCGTGCACGTCCCAGCAATCGGTCTCGAAGCCGAACTCGGCGGCGAAATGGGCTTCCGCCTCGGCGCTGGGCGCGGCGGGCATCTGGCTGACGGCAGTCTTCATGACATTGGGTCGGTAGCAGGCGATGCCGGATGCTGCGTCGTGCCGGCACTGCCTACAATTGGCATGAATGACATCATTGGAATGATTTGCGCCAACATGAGCGGCAGGCCCGCAGAGTCGAACGAGGCCCCTCGCGCCGCGAGCGGCGGGCCGCGGGTCGTCGTGCCGGTCTACGACGGGCTGTGCACCTTTGAGTTTTCGATCGTCGCCGAGGTGTTCGGCCTGGAGCGGCCGGAGATGGGCCCGCAGTGGTACCGCTTCGCCAGCGCGGCGATCGAGCCCGGCCTGCTGCGCGCCCACGGCGGCTTGCGCGTGCAGGCCGAAGGCGGCATCGAGTTGCTGGACACGGCGGACCTGATCGTCATGGCCGGCTGGAAGGGCGCCGACGTGCCGGTGCCGGAGGCGCTGGCCGCGCGGCTGCGCGCCGCCTGGCGGCGCGGCGCTACGCTGGCGTCGATCTGCTCCGGCGCCTTCGTGCTGGCCGCCACCGGGCTGCTCGACGGCCGGCGCGCGGCGACGCACTGGCGTTATGCCCGCCAACTGGCCGAACGCCATCCGGCCATCGAGGTCGATGCCGACGTGCTGTACGTCGGCGCCGACCGCCTCTACACCTCGGCCGGCAGTGCCGCCGGCATCGACCTGATGCTGCACCTGGTGCGCCGTGACTTCGGCAGCGAGGCGGCCAACAGCGTGGCGCGGCGGCTGGTCATGCCGGCGCACCGCCAGGGCGGCCAGGCGCAGTTCATCGAGCGACCCGTGGCGCGCCAGCGCGAAGGCCGGCTGGCCGCGCTGCTCGACCACCTGCGCAGCCACCTGCAGGACGACTGGGACGTGGCGCGCATGGCCGCCCACCTGGCCATCAGCAAGCGCACCTTCCTGCGGCGTTTTGCCGAGGCCACCGGCAGCTCGCCGGCCGAATGGCTGGCCGCCACGCGCCTGGACGAGGCCCGGCGCCTGCTGGAGCAGGGCAGCGAGCCGATCGAGCACGTGGCCTCACGCGTGGGTTTCGGCAGCGTGCAGGTGCTGCGCAGTCACTTCCGCCGGACGCTGGGGGTGTCGCCGCGCGCCTACCGCGCGTCGTTCAGGCCGCAGCCACCGCTCCTGCCCCGAGGCTGACGCGTCGCGGCTCGCGCTGTGGCTTGGCGGCCGGGCCGCAGCCGGGCGCAAGGCGTCGCCGGCCCGCCGGTCTAGCGCAGCGGCGGCGCGGCCACACGCAGCGCATCGCTGGCGCGAAGCGCGCCGACTTCGATGCCGTTCCAGTTGCGCAGCACCGGCGCGCTCAGCGTGCGCAGGAAGCCCGCCTCGGCGTCGTCCAGCGCCACCAGCGCTTCGATCAGCGCGGCCATCACCACTTCGGCCGCGCGTGCGTTGTTGCCATCGTCGATCTTCAGCGCCACGCCCAGGCCGCGTTGCGGCAGCGCGGCGCAGTACACGCCTTCGGCACCGACCTTGCAGCACACGCGTTCGCCCAGCCGCTGCATCACGCGCGTGTCGAAGCGGTCGGTGCCGCCGACCATGAACGGCGCGCTCGCCACCGCCTGGCGCAGCCGCGCCGCGGCGCGTGCATGGTCGGCGTCCAGGCCCTGGCCGGTGGCGACGCGCGCGAAGGCCAGCGCCAGGTGGCGCAGCGGGATGGCATAGGTGGGAATCGAGCAGCCGTCGGTGCCTTGGGCGCTGCGCGCCAGGTCCCAGCCGGTGGCCGCCTGCAGCGCCTGCGACACCTCGCGCATCACCGCATGCTCCGGGCGCACGTAGCCGCGGGCAAAGTCGCGCAACGGCGTGGTGCCCGCGCGGTGGCAGGCCAGGCAGACGAAGCCCGCATGTTTGCCCGAGCAGTTGTTGTGCAGCGCGCTCGGGCTCTCGCCGCGCGCCGCCATCTCGCGCTGGAAGGCTTCTCGATAGGGCCAGTGCGCACCGCATTCCAGCGCCTCGGCGTCGAGGCCCGCCTTGGCCAGCATGCCCGCGGCGGCGGCCACGTGAGCCGGCTCGCCGTTGTGCGAGGCGCAGGCCAGCGCCAGTTCGGCATCGTCCAGGCCCAGGCGCTCGGCCGCGCCGCTGGCCACCAGCGGCAGCGCCTGCAGCAGCTTGACGGCCGAGCGCGGAAACACCGGCCGCTCGATGTCGCCCAGCGCCAGCACCTGCCCGCCGCGGGCATCGAGCACCGCCACCGCGCCGCGGTGCGCGGATTCGACCGCGCCGCCGCGCCATGCTTCGACCAGGATCGGATTCATCGTCTCGCCTCTGCCGTGACCTGTACGCGACTGTAGTCGGCGCGCGCCGACAAACCGCCGATGCCCACCGCCCGCGAACCGCCCCTGCGCTGCCTCGGCGTCGATTTCAGCAGCCGTCCGAGCCGGCGCAAGCCGGTTCAGGTGGCCGAAGGCGAGCGCCTCGGTGCGGTGCTGCGGTTGCGCGGCGTGCAGGCCCATGCCGGTTACGACAGCCTGGTGGCGCTGCTGCGCCGGCCCGGCCCCTGGGTCGGCGGTTTCGACTTCCCGTTCGGGTTGCCGCGCGAGCTGGTCGAGACCCTGGGCTGGCCGCGCGACTGGCTGCCGCTGATGCGCCACTACCAGTCGCTGAGCCGCGAAGCGATCCGCCTGCAGGTCAAGGCCTTCTGCGACGCCCGCCCGGCCGGCTCGAAGTTCGCGCACCGGGCGTGCGACCGGCCGGCCGGGTCGAGCCCGTCGATGAAATGGGTCAACCCGCCGGTGGCCTGGATGCTGCATGCCGGCGTGCCGCTGCTGCTGGAGGCCGGGCTGCACCTGCCCGGGCTGCACGACGGCGACCCGCAGCGCGTGGCGCTGGAGGCCTACCCCGGCCTGCTGGCGCGCGAACTGATCGGCCTGCGTTCGTACAAGGCCGACGACGCGGCGCGCCAGACCGCCGAGCGGCTGATTGCGCGCAAGGACATCGTCGGCGCACTGGAGCGCGGTGCCACGCGCCTGGGCCTGCGCCTGCAGCTGTCGCCGGCACTGCACGAACGCCTGGTCGAGGACGCGACCGGCGACAGCCTGGACGCGGTGCTGTGCCTGGTGCAGGCCGCCTGGGCCGCGGCGCAGCCGGGCTACGGGCTGCCCGCGCGCGTGGACCCGCTGGAAGGCTGGATCGTCAGTGCCTGAGCCTGCCGCCGCGGATTTCGCTGCCATCGAGGCCTGGTTCCAGGCGCGCGGCTGGAGCGTCTTTCCGTTCCAGCGCCAGGTCTGGGAGGCGATGGCCGAAGGCCGCAGCGGCCTGCTGCATGCCACCACCGGCAGCGGCAAGACCTATGCGGTGTGGATGGGCGCGCTGGCCCGCGGCCGTCTCGTCGCTGATGCGGGAACCCGCCCGCTTGCGGAGGAGGCGGGTGCGGGTGGGGCAGCTTCTGGCAAGCCGGCGTCGGCCGATGCCCTGCAGGTGCTGTGGCTGACGCCGATGCGCGCACTCGCGGCCGACACGGCCCGCGCGCTGCAGCAGCCGCTGGCCGTGCTGGCGCCGCGCTGGACGGTCGGCGTGCGCAGCGGCGACACGCCGTCGGCCGAGCGCGCGCGCCAGGACCGCCGCCTGCCGACGGCGCTGGTGACGACGCCGGAATCGCTGACGCTGCTGTTGACGCGCGAACGCGCGCGCGCCGACTTCGCGGCGCTGCACACCGTGGTCGTCGACGAATGGCACGAGATGCTCGGCAACAAGCGCGGCGTGCAGCTGCAGCTGGCGCTGGCCCGGCTGCGCCAGTGGCAGCCGCGGCTGGTGGTCTGGGGCCTGTCGGCCACGCTGGGCAACCTGGACGAAGCGCTGCGGGCGCTGCTGCCGGCGGGGCGCTCGTCGGCCGCCCGGGCCTCGGCCGTCCCGGTGCGCGGCCGGATCGACAAGACACTGCTCGTCGACACACTGCTGCCGCACGACCCCGGGCGCTTCTCCTGGGGCGGCCATCTGGGCACGCAGATGCTGCAGCCGGTGGTGCAGGAGATCGAACGCTCGGGCACGACGCTGGTCTTCACCAACGTGCGCTCGCAGGCCGAGGCCTGGTACCAGCTGCTGCTGAACGCGCGGCCCGACTGGGCCGGCAGTATCGCGCTGCACCACGGCTCGCTCGACAAGAGCGTGCGCGAATGGGTCGAGGCCGGCTTGAAGGCCGGCACGCTGAAGGCGGTGGTCGCCACCTCGTCGCTGGACCTGGGCGTGGACTTCCTGCCGGTGGAGCGCGTGCTGCAGATCGGCAGCGCCAAGGGCGTGGCGCGGCTGCTGCAGCGCGCCGGCCGCAGCGGCCACCAGCCCGGCCGCGCCAGCCGCGTGACGCTGGTGCCGACGAACACGCTGGAGCTGGTGGAAGCGGTGGCCGCGCGCCGCGCCGCGCTGGCCGGCCGCGTCGAGGCACGCACGCCGCCCGACGCGCCACTGGACGTGCTGGTGCAGCACCTGGTGAGCATGGCCCTGGGCGGCGGCTTCGAGGCCGACGCGCTGTACCGCGAGGTGCGCACGGCCTACAGCTACCGCCGGCTTGCCCGCAGCGCCTTCGACTGGGCGCTGGACTTCGTCGTGCACGGCGGCTCCAGCCTGCAGGCCTACCCGGAGTACCACCGCGTGGTCTGGCTCGATGGCCGCTACCGCGTGCCGAACCGCGGCATCGCGCTGCGCCACCGCCTGCAGGTAGGGACCATCGTCGCCGACGCGTCGATGCAGGTGAAGTGGTTGTCCGGCGGCACGCTCGGCAGCATCGAGGAGAGCTTCATCGCCCGGCTCAAACCCGGCGACGGCTTCGTCTTCGGCGGCCGCGTGCTGGAGTACGTGCGCACGCAGGACATGGCGGCCTACGTGCGCAAGTCCACGGCGAAACGCGGCATCGTGCCGGCGTGGAGCGGCGGGCGCATGCCGCTGTCCAGCGAGCTGGCCGACGCCACGCTGGCGGTGCTGGAAGGCTGCCGCCAGGGCGACTGGCTGGACCCGGAGCTGCAGAGCGCGCAGCCGATGCTGCAGGCGCAGTCGCGTTTGTCGAAGCTGCCGACGCCGAAGACGCTGCTGCTCGAACGCTACCGCTCGCGCGAGGGTCACCACCTGTTCTTCTACCCCTTCGCCGGGCGGCTGGTGCACCTGGGGCTGGCCTCGCTGCTGGCCTGGAGGCTCGGCCGCACGCAGCCCAATACCTTCTCCTTCAGCGTCAACGACTATGGCTTCGAGCTGCTCGGCGCCGGGCCGATCGACGACACGTTGCTGGGTTCGCCGGCGCTGTTCGACGACACCGACCTGCTGCACGACGTGCTGGCCAGCCTGAACAGCGGCGAGCTGGCGCAGCGCCGCTTCCGCGAGATCGCCCGCGTTGCCGGCCTGGTGTTCAGCGGCTACCCCGGCGCGCCGAAGAGCACGCGCCAGCTGCAGGCCTCGAGCAGCCTGTTCTACGAGGTGTTCCGCAAGTACGACCCCGGCAACCGGCTGCTCGGCCAGGCCGAACAGGAAGTGCTGTCCGACGAACTGGAACTGGCGCGGCTGCGTGCCGCCCTGCAGCGCATGCGCCGGTTGCGCCGTGACACGGTGGACCTGGCCGCGCCCAGCCCCTTCAGCCTGCCGCTGATGGTCGAGCGCTTCCGCGAGCAGCTGAGCACGGAGAAGCTGGCCGACCGGCTGGCGCGCATGCTGGCCGACGCCGACGCCGCGTTGGCCGCGCCGCTGCCGCGCGGCGGCGGGCGGCGGCGGCGCCGCGGCTGAGTGCGGCATCGGTCACGCTCGCGGTGCCCGCATGCCGCGTCCGGGCCGCAGAATGATGGCCATGAACCGCGGCATCCTGAGCTTTTGTCTGTGCCTGCTGAGCCTGTGCGCGCAGGCCGCCCCCGGCCTGCTGGAGGGCAAGGTCGTCCGCATCGTCGACGGTGACAGCCTGTGGCTCGAACCCGCGGCACCGGCCGCGCCGGTGGAACTGCGGCTCGAAGGCATCGACGCGCCCGAGATCTGCCAGGCCTGGGGCCCGGAGGCGAAGAAGGCGCTGGCCGAGCTGGTGCAGGGCAAGGAGGTGAGCGTCAAGACCGTGGGCCGCGACACGTATGGCCGCACGCTCGGCACGCTGTACCTCGGCGAGCAGAACATCAACAAGCTGATGGTGCAGGAAGGCCATGCCTGGAGCACCCGCTACAAATACGACCGCGGCCCTTACGTGGCCGAGGAGCGCATGGCCCGGGCGCTGAGCCGTGGCTTCAACCGCGAAGGCGGGGCGGTGATGCCACGCGACTTCCGCCAGCTCAACGGTGCCTGCCCGCCGCCTGGCGGCGCGGCCGCCGCGGCGCCGGCCGCTTCGTCGTCGGCGACCCCGATGATCCAGCCCA
>JBGAII010000152.1:0-10391 GCA_044225625.1 Rubrivivax sp. | reverse complement strand
GCCACCCGCGACATGGTCGCGGCGGTGGCCAGGCTCGAGCCGCAGACCGCACCGAACCCGCCGCAGGCGACGACGGTGGACATGGCCAGGCCGCCGCGGCGGTGCCCGAGGAAGGCATACGCCGCCGCGTAGAGCTCCTTCGACAGGCCCGAACGCGTGATGAAGTTTCCCATCAGCACGAACAGCGGCACCACCGACAGCAGGTACTGGAAGCCGCTTTCGCGCACGACAGCGCCGGCCGCGGCATAGGCCGCCGGCCAGCCGCGCATCGCGGCGAAGCCGGCCATCCCGGTCACGGCCATCGCGAACGCGACGGGCACGCGCAGGAAGATCAGCGCCAGCATGACGCAGAAACCGATCAGCGCCTCAAACATGCGCGTCCTCCGCTCGCAGATCGGACCACAGCAGGCCGAGTTGAACCAGGGCATTGGCGAACAGCATGGCGCTCATGAAGTAGACGACCGGGGCCAGCGGCAGGTTCAGCATCTGGGTCTGATCGCCGAACTCGCGGGCCGATGCAGCCTGGCTCCAGCTCACCGCCCCCAGCAGCAGGCTGACGCCGGCGGCCATCAGGTGGCTGAGCCACAGCACGGCGCGCCGTCCGTGGCGCCCTGCAGGCAGCGGCACCAGGTCGACGACGACATGCTCGCGTGCGAGCGTGGCCAGCAGCATGCCGCTGAAGATCACGCCCACCATCAGGATCTCCGTCAATTCGACGGCCCCGACGACCGAGACGTTGAACACGTAGCGGCCCAGCACGTCGGCCAGGGTCAGCAGCGCGAGGGCCACCATGCAACACTCGGCCAGGCGCTTCAGGGCAGCCTGCAACAGGCGAAAGATCGGTTTCATGCGGCGGGGCGGTGCGAGATGGGTGCGCCCACCGGAGCGCGCCGCCCGGCGAGCGATCGAGTCAACCAGGGGCCTACTTGCCGCCTTCCAGCGACTTGAGTTCGGCGCGGTAGTCGGCGAGCACCTTGGGGCCGTCGATGCCCTTGGCCTTGGCTGCCTCCAGCCACGCCTTCTCGAAGCCGGCGGTGCGCTCCTTGATGTCGGCCACCAGCTTGTCGCTGGCCATGTGGAAGACCACGCCCTTGGCCCTCAACGACTCCAGCGCGGCTGCGTCGGCATCGCCCCAGGCCTTGCCGCCGAGACGGGCGATGTGCTCGCCGGAGAGCTTCAGGACGATGGCCTGGTCCTTGGCCGACAGACGCTCGAGAGACTTTTCGTTCATGATGATCCCGTGCACGTCGGAGTACAGGCCACCGGGGAACACGGTGGCCGTCTTGACCAGGCCATCCAGGCGGAACGAGGCCACCGACTCGGGCGGGAACAGCACGCCATCGACCACGCCGGTGCTCATCAGCTCGTACGATTCGGGAGCCGGCTTGACCACCGCGTTGAACTTCAGGACCTTGGCCAGATCGGCCTGGATGCCGCCGCCAATGCGCAGTTTCAGACCTTCGAAGTCGTCGATCTTCTCGACCGCCTTGCCCGAGGTATAGACGCCGCCCGGGCCGTGGCCATAGATGCCGAGCTGCTTGACGCCGGGGATCTCGACCGCGGTACGCAGGTACTTGTCGTAGATGCGCCAGGCCGCCACCGAGGTCGACAGCGACGAATTGCCCGAGAACGGCAGGATCGCGTACTTCATCAGGTCGAAGCGACCCGGGTAGTACGAATACGAGATGAACGCCAGGTCGACCACGCCGTTGCGCACGGCATCCAGGTGGCCCACCGGGTTGGTCACGGGCTTGGGCAGGAAGCTGATCTTCACCCGGCCTTCGGTGGCCTTCTCCACCTCCTGGGCCCAGGGCATCATGAAATTGGCGACCAGAATGTGCGTCTGCGGAATCCAGACCGAGAAGTTCAATTCGACAGGCTTGGTCTGCGCCTGCGCCGGCGCGCCGGCGATCAGCGCAGCGGCCGTGGCCAGCGCAAGCAACGGAGCGTTCCAACGGATAGTCATGAGGCGGTCCTTTCGGCTGTGGGAGGGTCGGAATGGGTCGATCGTCAGGAACTCAACGCCCGCTCGATCAGGGTGTCGAGGTCGCCGTCGTGCTGGTGGCCCAGACGGCGCGCGGTCTCGGTGGTCAGCACGGGCCATTGCGCGAACTGCGCCTGCAGCGCGGCCTGTGGCGCGAAGCGCAGCCGCGCGTCGACCTCGGCGCCGAAGCGCTTGCGCAGCGCCTGCACGACTTCGCCCACGCTGGCGCGCAACGCCGGCAGCGTCCAGGCGCGCTGGGCCGGCAGCGCATCGGCCGGCAATGCCGCCGCGTGGCGGAGTTGATCGACGCAGGCCGGCAGCGACAGCCACCACAGGCGCGCATCGGCACTCACCGGGCAGGTGTAGGGACGGCCTTCGGCGAGTTCGCGGATCAGATCGCTGGCGAAGGAAGACAGCGCGGCCTGCGCCTGCGCGGGCCGCGCCACCACGCTGGGCAGGCGCAGCGCGCGGCCGTCGATCCAGCCGCGGCGGGCGTAGTCGGCCAGCAGCACTTCGACCATGCGCTTCTGCGCGCCGTAGCTCAGCGTGGGCGCGGGTGGCGTGGCATCGTCGATGCGCTCGGGCAACGGCGTGCCGAAGACGCCGATCGAGCTGGCGTAGACCAGCACCGGCTGCTGCGCCTGCTCGCGCAGGCGTTCGAACAGCGACACGGTGCTCAGCAGGTTGCAGCACGTGGAGGTCACCGAGGTCACCGCGGATCCGGCGCAAACCCGGCGCGTCGCCGTCGGTGTCCGGCAGATCCAGGTCGACGAGCGTCAGCGTCTGCGTGCGGCCGTCGCGCAGCAGGGGCACGAGCGCACGTGACAGCGCCCGGCCGATGTAGCCGCCGGCGCCGGTGACCAACACGTGCCTCACGACAGCCGGCCCCGCGCGCGCAGCGGCGCGCACCAGCCCAGGCCGGCCGCCGCCGTGCTGCGCGGCTGGTATTCGCAACCGAGCCAGCCGTCGTAGCCCAGATCGGGCAGCGCCGCCACGGCTTCGAGCAGGTTCCCCGCTTGCAGGTCGGGCTCGAAGCGGCCGTTGACGCCGGCAATCTGCGCATGGCCGATCCAGGGTGCGCAGGCCTGCACGGTCGCCAGCGGATCCAACCCCTCCATGGCCACGTGGTAGTAGTCGTACTGCAGGCGAAGCCGCGGTGATGGCAGGTCGCGCAGTACCGCCAGCACCTGGTCCGGGTGGTGATAGTGGTAGCCCGCCATGTCGCTGCGATTCAGCGCCTCCAGCGTCAGCACCAGGCCGTCCGCCTGCGTGCAGGCCAGCGCCCATTCCAGGTTGCGGCGCAGCGTGGCGTCGCAGTCGGCCGCGGCATGCTCCGCCACGTGTCCGGCCATCACGTGCAGCCTCTGGCAGCCGGTGGCCTGGGCCACGGCACGTGCGCGGTCCAGCGCCGAGCGGAACTCGGCTTCGGCGCCCGGCACCGCGGCCCATCCGAGGCGGCCTGCCCCGGGGGCCACGGGCGTGTTGATCAGCACCAGCGCAACACCCGCGTCGCGCAGCCGCTCGGCATACCACTGCGGCGGATGGTCGTAGGGCAGCAGGATCTCGGCCGCGCGAAAGCCGTCGCGGGCGGCGGCTTCGAAACGGCCGCTCCAGTCCAGGTCGCGGTACAGCCAGCTGAGGTTGGCGGCCAGTTCCATGCGGGTGCCTCAGGCCGGAACCTGCCTCAGGAACGCGTCGCGCAGCTCCGGCCGCAACACGCAGATCACGGCCGACAGCTCGGCCTGACCCAGGCCCATGGCATCGGCCAGGCGCAGCACCTGCTGCACGCCCGCGGTCACCGGCATTGGCGTGCCGCTGCGCTGCGCGTTGCCGAGCACGGTGTCCACGTCCTTCAGCATCGTCGACAGCGCGCCGATGATGGTGGGTTGGGCTTCGATCATCCGGGGTGCGAACACCTGCAGCGGCTTGGAGTCGGCCCAGCCGCCGGCCAGCGCGCCCGCCAGCTTGTCCAATGCAATGCCGTTGCGCGCTGCAAAGCCCAGCGCGTCGGCGATGGCGACCACGGTGGTGGCGACGATGGTCTGGTTGCACAGCTTGGTGGCCTGGCCTGCGCCCGCGGGGCCCATGTGCGTCACGTTGCCCGCGTAGGCGCGCATGGCCTCGGCAAGCCCGCCATGTGCGTCGCTGGGCCGCCGGTCATGACCGCCAGCGTGCCGGCCTCGACGCCGGCAATGCCGCCCGACACCGGCGCGTCGATCCAGTCGGCACCGCTCGCCTCGCTCAGGCGCGCCGCGAGGGCCCGCGTGGCGGCCGGGTCGATGCTCGAATGGTCGGCCAGCCAGCGCAGGCCCGCCGCCTCGGCGACGCCGTCGGTACCGAAGACCACCGCGTCGACGGCATCGGCGTCATATAGGCACATCAGCACGCCGTCGACGCCGCTGGCGGCCTCGCGCGGGCTGCCGACGACGCGAGCGCCGTGCGCGGCCAGCGCCTCGGCCTTGGCCGCCGAGCGGTTCCACACCCGCACCTCATGACCCGCCGCCAGCAGGCGGCGCACCATCGGCGCGCCCATCAGTCCCAGTCCGCAGAATCCGAGCTTCATGTCAGGTGTCCGACGGCGTCTCGACCGGCCACTCGGCCAGCCCCGAATGGGTCACGGCGCCTTCGTGCGTCGGACCGACCAGTCGGGCGTACTTTTCCATCGCGCCGGCCAGACGCCCGCGGACGTGGGGTTGCCAGCGCTGCCGGCGCTCGCCCAGTTCCTCGTCGCTCACATGCAGATGAATGCGGCCCGCGGCCGCATCGATGCTGATGCGGTCACCATCGCGCACCAGGCCAATGGCACCACCGGCAGCCGCTTCGGGGCTGGCGTAGCCTATGCACATGCCCCGCGTCGCACCAGAAAAGCGGCCGTCGGTCAGCAACGCCACCTTCTCGCCCTGGCCCTGCCCATAGATGGCCGCGGTGACGCTGAGCATCTCGCGCATGCCCGGGCCGCCGCGCGGACCTTCGTTGCGGATCAGCAGCACGTCGCCCGCCTCGTAGCTGCGCGCCGACACCACCTGCATGCAGTCTTCCTCGGTCTCGAAGACACGCGCGCGACCCTCGAAGCTCAGGGCCTTGAGACCGGCGATCTTCAAAAGCGCGCCGTGCGGGCAGAGGTTGCCCTTGAGCACCACCAGCCCGCCGCTGGCGTGCAGCGGCTGGGCACAGTCGCGCACGATGCGGCCGTCGGGACCGGGAAAGTGTTCGAGCGCCTCGGCCAGCGTCTCGCCGGTCAGCGTCAGCGTGTCGCCATGCAGATGGCCGCCGAGCAGCAGCGCCTTGAACACCACCGGCGCACCGCCGATGACGTCGAGGTCGCGAGCCAGGTAGCGGCCGCCCGGCTGCAAATCGGCGATCAGCGGCGTTCGATTGAACACCTCGGCCAGATCGTCCATCGTGAAGCGGATGCCGGCCTCGTGCGCGATGGCGGGGATGTGCAGCGCGACGTTGGTCGAGCCGCCGGTCGCGGCCGCGGCGGCGGCCGCGTTCTCCAGGCTCTTGCGCGTCACCAGATCGCGCGGCAGCGGCCCGCCCTGCGTCAGGATCTCCATCGCCCGGCGCCCGGCGCGGCGCGCCAACGCATGGCGCTGGCTGTAGACGGCGGGTATGGTCGACGAGCCGAGGAAGGACAGGCCCAGCGCCTCGGCGATCATGCCCATCGTGTTCGCGGTGAACTGGCCGGGGCACGAACCCACCGTCATCGCGCAGCGGCGCTCGATGCCCTGCAACTGCTCCAGCGAGATGGCGCCGCTCTGCACGCGGCCCACGCCTTCGATGGCCGTGAGCACGGTGTTCTCGCTGCCATCGGGCGAATGGCCGGGCAACATCGAGCCGCCGTAGACGAACACCGACGGGACATTCAGCCGCACCATCGCCATCAGCGTGCCGGGCAGCGTCTTGTCGCAGCCGCCGAAGCCGACCAGCGCGTCGTAGGCGTGGCCGCGCACCGCCACCTCCATGCTGTCGGCGATCAGCTCGCGCGAGATCAGGCTCATGCGCATGCCATCATGGTTCATCGAGGTGCCATCGGACACCGAGATGGTGTTCATGATCACCGGCACGCCGCCGCCCTCTGCCACGCCAAGCCGTGCGCTGTCGGCCTGCGGGCCAAGGGATTTGGAGCACGGCGTGTTGTCACCGGCCGTTCCGATGATCGCGACCATGGACTTGTTCAGGTCTTCGTCATCCAGTCCGGTGGCCCGGAGGAAGGCACGATGGGGCGCGCGGGTCACGCCCTGCGTGACCATGCGGGAACGGGGTTGTTGGGGCATGTTGGCGTTGCGTTGCGAAACGGGTGGATGGGCCATCAGCCCAGCGGCTCGAGCCGATCGAAGACCCAGCTGATGTCCGCCTGGATAGCCGATCGAAGACCCAGCTGATGTCCGCCTGGATGTGCCGGCGCGCGAGCGCCCAGTCGCCGGCCCGCAGCGCCTCGACGGTCTGCTCGTGCAGGCGGTCGGCCGGCTTGTCGTCGGTGTGCAGCAGCTCGCGCGTCTCGCGCAGGTAGGCGCCGGACTGCAGCCACAGGCTCTCGATCATCGCCACCATCACCGGCGACTCGGCAGCGCCGTAGATGGTGAAATGGAAGATGCGATTCTTCTCCAGGCTGCTGGGCACGCCTTCGCGCGTACGGCGCTCCTCGGTGATCTCCCGCGCCAGCTGGTCCAGCTGGTCCAGCGTGCGGGTCGGCAGACGCGGCCCGGCCCATTCGGTCACCGTGCCTTCGATCAGCACTCGCGTGCGGCGGATGTCGGCCAGCCGGGCCGGCGTGATCAGCGGCACGCGGGTGCAGCCGTTGCGCATCGGCTCCAGGCCCTGCTGTGCGACCAGGCGACGCAGGGCCTCGCGCACCGGCATCGTGCTGGTCTCCAGCGCATCGGCCATCTCCTGGATGCCCAGCTGCTGGCCGGCGCGGTACTCACCATGCATCAGCTTGTTGCGCAGCGCCTGGTAGACCGCCTCGTTGACCGACTGGCGCACGATGGGCTGCAGCGCCGTCAACGGCCCGGAGGGCTCGTCCCGACCGGCAGTGCCGAGGCTGCGCGAACTGCGATGGTCGACCATGGCTAGACGCAGTAGAAATCGAGCATGGTGGGGATCACGTCGTTCATCAGCACGATGGACTTCCCGGCGATCAGCCAGCGGCCGTCGACACGGCGCAGCCGGTGCAGGTAGCGGCCGAAGAAGACATGCTGGCTGCGCTGCTTCAGACGCACGATGTGGCAGCTCCAGCTGGAATGCACCCGTAACTCGTCGGCCTGATCGGGGACGCCCTCGACGACGCTGGCGCTGACCTGGTGGCTGGTCCGCGGCAGCGGCGTGGACGCCACCGACAGGCCCGACCGCACCCGCCAGACCCGGTCCTGCAGGCCGGCGCGGGCGCTGCAATACATCAGCGACAGTTCGCTGTCGGGCGACGCGCCGAGTCGGTGATCGTCGGTCCAGGCGGGCATCCAGAAGCAGCAATCCTCGGTGAAGAGCGCCAGCCAGTCGTCCCAGCGCTGGGTGTCGAGGTACAGCGCCTCGCAGTGCAGCACGGCCAGCGCAGCCTGCACGATGGCAGGATCGGTCACGGCAACGAATCCGGTTTCGAGCGCGGGACTGTCGGCCCGTGCCGCCGACATGGCCACCGCGCTCATGCCTGCGGCTCCGTCATGGCCTGGGCCCAGTGGCGATACAGCGCATGGAACACGGTCTCGTCGGCCATGTCGAAGCTCCCCGAACAAGTCGTCGACGGCGTGAGGCCCAGTTCGGCCGCGTGTTCGTCCGGGCCCATCTGCACCCGCCCGAGGCCGCGGGCATAGCCCTGCTGCCAGGCGATGTCGCCGCTGGCAAAGCCGCGCTGACAGTCCTCGTAGGTCATGGTGTCGTCGGGCGTGGCCAGGCCGCTGGGGTTGAAGAAGTCCTCGTACTGGCGCAGCCGCTGCCGGCGCTGTTCAGCGGATTCGCCAGCCGGGGCAAGACAGAACGAGCTGATCTCGGTGCGGTCCACCGCCAGAGGCCGGATCACGCGCATCTGCAACGCCGCGTTCGAAGCCAGCTGCAGGTTGGGAAAGACATTGAGCTGGCGCGTGCGCAGCATCCAGTCGGCCCTGACCTCGCCCACCCTCTCGCGCAATGCCGACAGGCTGGCGTACAGCGGGTGGTTCTGCTGCGGGCTCGTGGTCCACACCATGGCATGTCCATTCGGGAAGCCGAACGAGCCCATGCGTTCCTCGGTCTTCACGTCGGCCTGCCAGATCGCGCGCACCACGTCGCGGCGCTCGGGCGTGCGGGCGCGCCGGTCCAGCAACTGCAGGTACGACGGGTGGGTGGAGGTGAAGTGATAGGCGTCGGTGGAGTTCTCCAACTGCAGCTTCCAGTTGCCCTCGTAGGTGTATGTGACCGCGCCGGGCACCAGTTCCAGGCCCTGAGGGCTCTGGTCCACCACCATATCGATCAGCGTGCGCACGTCGCCCAGATGCTGGTCGAGCGTCGGCACGGTCTCGCCCAGCGCGGCGAAGAGGAAGCCGCGGTACTCGGCGAAATGGCGCACCGGCTGCAGCGCATGGCTCTCGGTGTCGAAGGCCGGCGTGTAGTCGCCCTCGGCCTTGGCCTTGACGAGAAGGTTGCTGCCGTTGCTGCCGTAGGCCCAGCCGTGGTACTTGCAGACATGGGTGCGCCGGTTGCCCTGGCGCTGGTGGCAGACCATCGCGCCCTTATGGCGGCAGGAGTTGTGGAAGCAGTGCAATTGCCCCTGACCGTCGCGCATCAGCACCAATGGCATGCGCCCAAGCCGCAGGGTCAGGAAATCGTGCGGACGCGGCAACTGGGATGCATGCGCGAGGAACACCCAGCCGTGCTCGAAAAAGGTGCTCATCTCGCGCGCAAACAGCGCCTCGTCCCGGAAGACGTCGCGGTGCACGCGGAATACGCCTTCGCCAGGGCGGTCGTCGATCAACGGGTGGCCGTGCATGACTTGTGACGAGTAGGTACGTATCCACGATAAGTGATACGTGATGTTTGATCAAACTAGGGTATGTACGACCTAAGCACGATGTGCGCCAGGCTGGCCCTGGCGCCCCGGCAGTGGACCCCGACGCGGTGGTGGCTAGCGGTGCGAGATGCCCGACGCCCCCGACACGGGCGTGAGCCGGCGCAGCGCCAACGCCTCGTTGCCGGCCAGCGCCGCCAGCACCAGCAGCCCTCCGCCGAGCACCGACGCAGAAGGCGCCTCGTCGGTGCCCAGCCACACCCACAGCACGCCGAACACCACCTCCAGCAGACCCAGCAGCGAGACCTCCGGCGCGCTCAGCACACGCGTGACCCGCACCGCCAGCAGGCAGGGAATCGCCAGCTGCAGCACGCCCAGCAGCGCGAGCAGGCCCAGATCGTGCGGTGAGGCGCCGAACGGCAACGACAGCGGCAAGGTCAGCGCAGCCGACAGCAGCGCGCCCAGCAGCACCGGCGCCAGCATGTCCGGCGGCGGCTCGGTCGCGGTTTGCCGGTAAAGGTGCTGCAGCAGCGTCCAGTTGACCGCGGCGGCGATCGGCACGCACAGTGCCACCGCGGTGCCGAGCAGGTGGCGCGAATCGCTGCCGCCGAGCTCGGCGCCGTACATCCAGCCGATGCCCGCACCGGCGACGACGATCGCCGCCCAGGTGCGCAGCGCCAGGCGATGACCGAGCGCAAAGCGTGCCGCCAGCGCGGTGAACAGCGGCGCCAGCGCCATGGTCACCAGCACGTTGGCGACCGTGGTCAGCATGATCGCCACCATGAAGGCGGTGTACATCACGCACCAGCACAGGCCCGATACCCAGAGCGGCCGGCCGCCGCGGCGCAGCGTGCGCCACAGCCGCGCCGGGCCCTGCAGCGCGCCCAGCATCAGCAGCAAGGCCAGCGCATTGAACAGGCTGCGCCAGAACGTGACTTCGAAGCCGCGCGCGCTGTCCAGGTGGCGCGTGACGATGCCCGCGATGCTCCACATCAGCGTCACGCAGATCATCAGCGCCACCGCCCGGCGGTGGCTCACTGGACGACCCTGCGCACTGCGTGCTCCGGGATGAGCACTTGGGAACGGCCCGGCGCGCCCATCCGGCCCGGCTCAGGCACCTTCGCGCGACGCACGCTTGCGCTCGTGTTCCTTCAGGAAGCGCTTGCGGATGCGGATGCTCTTCGGGGTGATCTCGACCAGCTCGTCGTCGTCGATGAACTCGACCGCGTACTCCAGCGTCAGCTGGATCGGTGGCGTGATCTTGATCGCGTCTTCCTTGCCGCTGACGCGGAAGTTCGTCAGCTGCTTGGCGCGCACCGGGTTGACCACCAGGTCGTTGTCGCGACTGTGGATGCCGATGACCATGCCCTCGTACAACGGGTCGCCGGCCTTCACGAACATGCGGCCGCGGTCGTCCAGCTTGCCCAG
>JBGAII010000151.1:0-11557 GCA_044225625.1 Rubrivivax sp. | reverse complement strand
TGGATCAGTTCGGCGGTGCAGGACGCGCCGACGATCATGGCCTGCGGGCGGAAGCGTTCGTAGGCCTGGCTGACCGCATCCTGGAACAGCTGCGCGGTGTCGGCGCCGAGGTCTCGCGCCTGGAAGGTGGTGTAGGTGACCGGCGGCCGGCGGTCGCGGCGCTCCATCATCGTGAACAGCAGGTCGGCGTAGGTGTCGCCCTGCGGCGCGTGCAGCACGTAGTGCAGCCCGCGCATCGCCGTGGCGACGCGCAGCGCGCCGACGTGCGGCGGTCCTTCGTAGGTCCAGAGCGTGAGCTGCATCGCGTTCAGGCCGCGGCCAGCAGTTCGCGCCGCTGCAGAGGCCGGGTGAACAGCGCGGCCAGGTCGCCGGCCTGTTCGAAACCCTGGATCGGCGTGAAGACCAGCTCGATCGACCACTTGGTGGCGAAGCCCTCGGCCTCCAGCGGGTTGGCCAGGCCGAGACCGCAGACCACGAGGTCGGGGCGCGCGGCGCGGCAGCGCTCGAGCTGGCGTTCCACGTCCTGGCCTTCGGCCAGCACCGTGCCGGCCGGCAGCCAGGCCAGTTCCTCGGCCAGGTGGGCGCGGTGCAGGTAGGGCGTGCCGACCTCGACCGGCACCATGCCGAGCTCGCGGGCGACGAATCGCGCCAGCGGCAGTTCGAGCTGCGAGTCCGGGAAGAAGAAGACGCGCCGCCCGGCCAGATGTGCGCGGTGCGACGCCAGCGCCGAGCGTGCACGCGCCTCGCAGGGCGCGAGCACGGCATCGACGCGCGCCGCCGGCACGCCGAAGGCCGCCGCCGCGGCACGCAGCCAGGCCGAACTGCCTTCCGCGCCGAGCGGGAACGGTGCGGCGATGCGCGTGGCGCCGCGCTCCTCGAGCGCGCGCGCCGTGTCGGCCAGGAAGGGCTGCGCCAGCAGCACCCGCGTGCCTCGGCCGACGGCGGGCATGGCATCGGCGCGCCGCGCCGGCAGGAAGCGTACGGGGCCGATGCCGAGTTCGGCGAACAGTCGTGCGAACTGGTCCTCGACGACGTCGGCCAGCGCCCCGGCCACCAGCAGCGCCGGCGCATCGTCGGCCGGGAGCTGCGGCACCAGCGCCGCCAGGCAGGCGTCCTCACCCTGCGTGAAGGTGGTCTCGATGCCGCTGCCGGAATAGTTCAGCACGCGCACGGCCGGCGCGTGCTGCTGGTTCAGCCGCGCGGCGGCGCGTGCGAGGTCGAGCTTGATCACCTCCGACGGGCACGAACCCACCAGGAACAGTTGGCGGATCTCGGGCCGGCGCTCGAGCAGCCGACCCACCACCCGGTCGAGCTCCGCATGCGCATCGGCCAGGCCGGCGAGGTCGCGCTCGTCGATGATCGCCGTGGCGAAGCGCGGCTCGGCGAAGATCATCACGCCGGCGGCCGACTGCAGCAGATGGGCGCAGGTGCGCGAGCCGACGACCAGGAAGAAGGCGTCCTGCATCTTGCGATGCAACCAGACGATGCCGGTCAGCCCGCAGAACACCTCGCGCTGGCCACGCTCCTTCAACACCGGTGCGTCGCTGCAGCCGCGCTCGGCGCGGATCGCGATCATGCGGCCACCCCGCTCGCCGCCTGCACGCGCGCCATGCGCAGCTTGAGCAGGAACTGCGTTGCGTTGATCACATAGGCGGCGTAGGCCGCCAGTGCCAGGCCCATGCGCTGCTGGGCCGTCAGCCAGCCGCCGGCCCAGGCCAGCAGCCACGCGGTGTGCAGCGCCAGCACCAGCATGCTGAACACGTCTTCCCAGAAGAAGGCCGGCGCAAACAGCCAGCGGCCGAACACGGCCTTCTCCCACAGGCAGCCGGTGACCATGATCGCGTAGAGGGCCAGCGTCTTCGCCAGCACCGACCACGCCGCCAGGGACTCGCCTTCGCCGCTGGCCAGGAAACGCAGCACCAGGACCAGACTCAGCCCGAAGAGCACGAACTGCAACGGCGCCAACACGCCCTGCACCAGCGTCCAGCGCGTCGCATCGCGGCGTCGCCTCTGCTCGGGCGTGTACAGCGGAAGGTGGGCCATGCAGACCAATGTAGATCGGTCATTGAAAAGTGTCAATCTATCTTGACGTTTAGTTTTTATGACACTAGTCTGTGCCCAGCGCTGCAGCAAAAGCGCTTGACCTTGCCGCGGTTCGCGCCGACAGTCGGTCGTCGCAGCCACCGTCGGCTCCCGGGTCAGTGCAGTGCAGTGCAGTGCAGGGCCAGACAGGAACGACGGATCTGCGACGAGGAGAGGCGACCAACAGGCAGACCACGACCACCGATGCGCCAACGGGCCCAACCCCGAATACGGTGAACAGGCAACACCGACTTCCGAGACCCGCAGCCAACGGCCTACTAGGAGACAAAGGTGCAGCTGTTCAGCATCAGGGGTACGGCGCCGCCCGGAAGCGACGAGGCTGCCGCGGGGGCCTCCGGCCACGACGGCGACGGTGCCGGGCCGTCGACGTCGATGAGCGGCGCGCTTGGCGCCGCGGACTGCGCAGCGTCGCTGCGCTTCACCATCGAGGCAGAAATCATTCCGCGGCTGATGCTGGCGCATCGCAGCTCGGGCAACGACGAGACGCCGCCGCCGCTCGAGGACGCCTGCGACCGCAGCGAGCAGGCCAGCGAACTGGCCGACATGCTGTTGCGGCGTGATCCCGCGGATGCCCGCAACTACGTCCAGTCGCTGCGTCAGGCCGGCATGTCGGTGGAAACGCTGTACCTCGATCTGCTGGCCCCTGCGGCACGGCGCCTGGGCGCGATGTGGGAAGCCGATCTGTCCGATTTCACGCAGGTCACGGTCGGCCTGTGGCGACTGCAGCAGATCGTGCACGACCATTCGGCGCTGTCCGACCGAGGACGGGCGACGCGCGTCGGCGGCCGGCGGGCCCTGCTGCTGCCGAGCCCGGGCTCGCAGCACACCTTCGGTCTGCTGCTGGTCGGTGAGTTCTTCCGCCGCGCCGGCTGGCAGGTGGTGGGCGATCCGACGATCGGTGTCGAAGCCGCCAAAGGACTGCTGGCACGGGAGCCTTTCGACCTGCTCGGTCTTTCTGTCGGCAGCGAGTGTCATGTCGACATGGCAGCATCGGCTATCCTCACGCTGCGGGGCGCCTCGCTGAACCCATCGCTGGTGGTGATGGTCGGCGGGCCGGTAGCCAACCTGTGGCCAGACTTCGCCGAACGCATTGGCGCCGACGCGACGGCGGCCGATGCCGCCATGGCCGTGGCGATGGCCGACAGTCTGGTGGTGCAACGCAAGACAAACTGACGCTTCTGATTGACACCGCGTGCCGTATCGGGCCGCGAAGCAGCCTTCGATGGACGATGCAGCCGAGTTGAGCGTGAAGCCTTTTACCGCCCCTCGCCAGTGGCTGTCCGCGGTGGACACGGCGTCGGCGGCAGCGCTGCTGCAGGCGGCTGCCGACGTGGCGCTGGTCATCGACAGCCAGGGCGTCATCCGCGACCTGGCCATCGGCGGCATTCCGGGTCTGGGCTTCGACGGCAGCGATGACTGGGTCGGGCGCCATTGGCTCGAGACCGTCACCGTCGAGAGCCGACCGAAAGTGCTGGCGATGCTGCGCGACGCGGCAGCGAGCCAGCCACCGGCGACGCCCTGGCGCCAGCTGAACCATCCGATGGCCGACGGTGCCGACGTGCCGGTGCTCTATGCCGCGGTGCCGCTCGGCGAAGGCGTGGTCGTCGCCGTCGGGCGTGATCTGCGCCAGGTCGCCATGCTGCAGCAGCGCCTGGTCGATGCCCAGCAGGCGATGGAGCGCGACTACATGAGGCTGCGCCAGACCGAGGCGCGCTACCGTCTGCTGTTCGAGACCATCGCCGAGGCCGTCGTCATCGTCGATGCGACGACACTCGCCGTCGTCGAGGCCAACCCGGCGGCGCAGCGCTTTTTCGGCGACGGCACCCGTCGCCTCGTCGGCCGGCCCTTCCTCGACCTGGTCGATGCCGCCAGCCGCGGCGACGCGGCCGCGCTGCTGGCTGCGGCGCGCAGCGCCGGCCGCAGCGACGATGTGCGCGTGCGGCTCGCCGGTACCGAGGCCGCCGAGGTCACGCTCGGCGCATCGCTGTTCAAGGCCGAGACCGGCTCGCTGCTGCTGCTGCGCATGGCAACGCCCGGCCATGCCGCGACCGCCGGCCAGCGCGAGGGCGCCGACGCAGGGCTGCTGCGCGTCGTCGAGGACATGCCGGATGCGTTCGTCGTGACCGACCTGCAGGGCCGCCTGCTGGCCGCGAACCGGGCCTTCGCCGAGCTGGTGCAACTGCCCGCCGGCGAGGTGCTTCCCGGGCAATCGCTCGAACGCTGGCTCGGCCGCTCGGCCGTCGACCTCAACGTGCTGATCGGCACGTTGAAGCAGCATGGCCTGGTGCGGCTGTTCCCCACCACGCTGCGCAGCGCCTATGGCGCGCCGCTGCAGGTGGAGATCTCCGCGGTCTCGGTCACGCAGGGCGCAGCGCCCTGCCTGGGCTTCGCGATCCGCGATGTCGAACGGCGCCTCTCCGCCGACACCGCGCGGCCGCGCGACATGCCGCGCTCACCGGGGCAACTGGCCGAGCTGGTCGGCCGCGTGCCGCTAAAGGACATCGTCGGCGAGACCACCGACCTGATCGAACGCATGTGCATCGAGGCCGCCTTGCAGCTGACGCGCGACAACCGCGCCTCGGCCGCCGAGATGCTGGGGCTGTCACGCCAGAGCCTGTACGTGAAGCTGCGCCGCTACGGGCTGGGCGACCTCGGCCCGACCGAAGACGAAGGCACCGGTGCTCCGGCTAACTGACACAGAATGTGTAAACTCTTATTGACATAGCAGGCCGGCGGGTTCATAACTCGCCGCATGTCAAAGGTCCCGGCGCCATCGGCCATTGCTGAACTGCTGAAGCCGATCACTTGGTTCCCGCCGATGTGGGCCTTCGCCTGCGGCGTCGTGGCCTCGGGCGTACCGATCACCGAACGCTGGCCGTTGATCGTGGCCGGGCTGGTGCTCGCCGGGCCGGCGGTTTGCGCCACCAGCCAGGCCGTCAACGACTGGTTCGATCGTGAGGTCGATGCGATCAACGAGCCGCGCCGGCCGATCCCCTCGGGACGCATGCCCGGTCGCTGGGGGCTGTACATCGCGATCGGCTGGACGCTGCTGTCGCTGGCACTTGCGGCGTTGCTCGGCCCGGTGGGCTTCGGTGCCGCCCTGCTGGGCCTGGCGCTGGCGTGGGCCTACAGCGCGCCGCCGCTGCGCCTGAAGCGCAACGGCTGGTGGGGCAACAGCGCATGCGCGCTGTGCTACGAAGGCCTGGCCTGGGCCACCGGCGGCGCGGTGATGATGCTCGGCGCCTGGCCGGATGCGCGTTCGCTCGTGCTGGCGCTGCTCTACAGCGTCGGTGCCCACGGCATCATGACGCTCAACGACTTCAAGTCGATCGACGGCGACCGCCGCATGGGCATCGGCTCGCTGCCGGTGCGGCTGGGCGTCGACGGCGCGGCGCGCGTGGCCGCGGCGCTGATGATCGCGCCGCAGCTCGCCGTACTGCTGCTGCTGCTGCAGTGGGGCGCGGCGGCGCATGCCGGCGCGCTGGCCGTCCTGATCGCCTGGCAGGCGCTGCTGATGCGCCGCTTCCTGGCCGACCCGCAGGCCCGCGCGCTGTGGTACAGCGCCCGCGGCGTGTCGCTGTACGTCAGCGGCATGCTGATCAGCGCCTTTGCGCTGCGTGCGGCCAGCGGGGTCGTCCAGTGAACTCGCTGGCCGGCGTGTTCGGCTGGGGCGCGGTGGCGCGGCTGGGCCTGGTGCAGGCCGCCATCGGCGCCGTCGTCGTGCTGACGACGTCGACGCTGAACCGCATCATGGTGGTCGAGCTCGCACTGCCGGCGCTGGTGCCGGGCCTGCTGGTGGCGCTGCACTATGCGGTGCAGCTGATGCGGCCGCGTCTGGGCCACGGTTCGGACCAGGGCGCTCGCCGCACGCCATGGATCGTCGGCGGCATGGCGCTGCTGGCCTTCGGCGGCACGCTGGCTGCGGTGGCCACCGTCTGGATGGCCCGCGAGCGCAGCGCCGGCCTGGCGCTGGCGGTGTTCGCGTTCGTGTTGATCGGGCTCGGCGTGGCCTCGGCCGGTACCTCGCTGCTGGTGCTGCTGGCGCAACGCGTGCCACCCGAACGGCGGGCCGGCGCGGCCACGCTGGTCTGGCTGATGATGATCGTCGGCTTCGCCCTGACCGCCGGCACGGCCGGCCAGTTGCTCGACCCCTACTCACCGCAGCGGCTGCTCGCCGTCTGCGCCGGTGTCTGCGCCTGTGCCTTCGTGCTCACGCTGCTGGCCACCTGGCGCCTCGAAAGCCGGACGCGCCCGGCCGTCGCCGGCGCGCCGCCGCCCCGCGTGCCCTTCGCCGTCGCGCTGCGCCAGGTGTGGCAAGACGAGGATGCACGCCGCTTCACGGCGTTCGTGTTCGTGTCGATGCTCGCCTTCAGCGCTCAGGACCTGATCCTCGAACCTTTCGCCGGCACGGTGCTGGGCTTCTCGCCGGGCGCGTCCACGTCGCTGTCGGGCGTGCAGCACGGCGGCGTGTTCGTCGGCATGCTGCTGGCCGCGCTGGCGGACGACGGCGCTTCGGCTCGCTGCGCGCATGGACGGCCGGCGGCTGCGTCGCCTCGGCGCTGGCGCTCGCCGGCATTGCGGCCGCGGCCGTCGTCGGCCCGTCCTGGCCGTTCCGCGCCAATGTCTTCCTGCTCGGCCTGGCCAACGGCGCCTTCTCGATCGCTGCCATCGGCTCGATGATGCGGCTGGCCGGTGAAGGCGCGCAGGGACGCGCCGGCATGCGCATGGGCTTGTGGGGCGCGGCACAGGCCATCGCCTTCGGTTTCGGCGGGTTCGCCGGCGCGGCGGCCAGCGACCTCGCGCGCAGCCTGCTCGGCGCGGCGGCGCCGGCCTACGGCAGCGTGTTCGCGCTCGAGGCACTGCTCTTCGTCGCTGCGGCGATGCTCGCGGTGCGCAGTGCACCGGCTCGGACGACGGCGCGGTTGGCGGCCGCCCACTGAAGACGCGAAGGGACCCCTACTGATGCGCAGCTTCGACGTGGTGGTGGTGGGTGGCGGCCCGGCGGGCGCGACGGCGGCCGATGATCTGGCGCGCGGTGGCGCCAAGGTGCTGCTGCTCGACCGCGCAGGACGCATCAAGCCCTGCGGCGGTGCCATCCCGCCGCGGCTGATGCGCGACTTCGAAATTCCCGAGTCGCTGCTGGTCGCGCGTGCGACGGCGGCGCGCATGGTGGCGCCCAGCGACCGCCGCGTCGACATTCCCATCGACAACGGCTACGTCGGCATGGTCGACCGCGAACGCTTCGACGAATGGCTGCGCGCGCGTGCCGCGCAGCACGGCGCCTGCCGCCAGAGCGGCTGCTTCGTGCGCCTGGAACGCGATGAGCAGGGCCAGGCCATCGTCGTCTTCCGCCTGCGCGATCCGGTCCATGGCGGCAACGAAAGCGAAGCGCTGCATCGGGTGCGCGCCAGGGCGGTGATCGGCGCCGACGGCGCACGCTCCGAACTCGCGCGCCAGACCATCGCCGGCGCCGAGCGCGGCCGCTTCGTCTTTGCGTACCACGAGATCCTGCGCACGCCCGAGCACGTGCCCGACGGCTACGAAGGCTCCCGTTGCGAGGTGCACTACTGCGGCAGCCTGTCGCCCGACTTCTACGGTTGGGTGTTTCCCCACGGCGCCACCGTCAGTGTCGGCAGCGGCAGCGCGGACCGGGGATTCTCCCTGCGCGCGGCCGTCGGCGAGCTGCGGCGGCGCAGCGCGCTGGCCGGCGCCGAGACGCTGCGCCGCGAAGGGGCGCCGATCCCGATGACACCGCTGCCGCGCTGGGACAACGGCCGCGACGTGCTGCTCGCCGGCGATGCCGCCGGCGTGGTGGCCCCGGCCTCCGGCGAAGGCATCTACTACGCCATGGCCAGCGGACGCATGGCCGCCGATGCGGTACGCGAGCTGCTGCGCAGCGGCGACGCCCGCGCACTGCGCACCGCGCGCCGCCGCTTCATGCGCGAACACGGCCGCGTCTTCTGGGTGCTGGGCATGATGCAGCGCTTCTGGTACCGCAGCGACGGGCGCCGCGAACGCTTCGTCGGCATCTGCCGCGACCGCGACGTCCAGCAGCTGACCTTCGACGCCTACATGCACAAGCGCCTGGTGCGCACGCGGCCGCTGGCGCACGTGCGCATCTTCTTCAAGGACATGGCGCACCTGCTGGGTCTGGTGCGGGCATGAGCGCCGAGCTGCTGCCGATGCTGGTGCACCTGGTCATCGCCATCGTGGTGGCCGAAGCCATGCTGCTGCTGGTGTGGCGGCGCGCCGCGCTGCGCGACCTGGGCGCCCACCTGCTGGCCGGCCTGGCCCTGCTGCTGGCGCTGCGCAGTGCGCTCGTCGGCGACGGTCCCGCGGTCGGCATGGCCTGGCTCGCGCTGGCCGGGCTGGCCCACGGCGCCGCCCTCTGGCGCTCGACGATGACGAGGTGAATGCAATGAACTCACGCCGCACGTTCGTGACGCTGGCACCGCTGGCCGGTGCGCTGCTGCTGTGCAGCCGCCAGGCCACGGCCCAGGTCGCGCTCGACCCGAAGGATCCGCAGGCCGTCGCGCTGGGCTTCGTGCCCGATGCCGCGCAGGCGGACAAGACCAAGTTCCCGAAGTTCACCCCCGGCCAGCACTGCGGCTCGTGCCAGCTGTTCGGCGGTGCCGCCGGCGCGGCCAGCGGCCCCTGCCCGCTGTTCGCCGGCAAAACGGTGCCCGCCAAGGGCTGGTGCAGCGCCTGGGTGAAGAAGCCCTGATCGCGCCGGCCATGAGCACCGCCTTCCCCTTCTCGGCCATCGTCGGCCAGGACGAAATGAAGCTGGCGATCCTGATCGCCGCCGTGGAGCCCGCCGTCGGCGGCGTGCTGGTGTTCGGCGATCGCGGCACCGGCAAGTCGACCGCCGTGCGTGCGCTGGCCGCGTTGCTGCCGCCGATGTGGGCCACCGAAGGCTGCGGCTTCGGTTGCGACCCGCACGACCGTCACGACGGCTGCGAACGCTGCCAGACGCTGAAATCCGCCGGCCGCGCGCGCGGCCGGCGCGTGCCGGTGCCGGTGGTCGAACTGCCGCTCGGCGCCACCGAGGACCGTGTCGTCGGCGCGCTCGACCTGGAGCGCGCGCTGACGCAGGGTGTGCGCGCCTTCGAGCCCGGCCTGCTGGCGCGCGCGCACCGCGGCTTCCTCTACATCGACGAGGTCAACCTGCTCGAGGACCACCTCGTCGACCTGCTGATCGACGTTGCGGCGTCCGGCGAGAACGTGGTCGAGCGCGAGGGCCTCAGCGTGCGCCATCCGGCGCGCTTCGTGCTCGTCGGCAGCGGCAACCCCGAAGAAGGCGAACTGCGCCCGCAGCTGCTCGACCGCTTCGGCCTGGCCGTCGACGTGCGCACGCCGGGCGACATTGCCACCCGCGTGGAGGTCGTCAAGCGCCGCGATGCCTTCGAACGCGATGCCGGGGCCTTCGTCGAACGCTGGCGGCGCGAGGACGCGAAGATCCGTCGCCGCGTCGTCGCGGCACGCCAACGGCTGGCCGCCACGCAGGTGCCCGATGCGGCACTCGAGCGCTGCGCCGCGCTGTGCCTGGCGCTGGGCACCGATGGCCTGCGCGGCGAGCTGACGCTGATGCGCGCCGCACGCGCGCTGGCGGCGCTCGACGGCGACGCCGAGGTCGGCGACCGGCACCTGCGCCGCGTCGCCCCGGCCGCGCTGCGCCACCGGCTGCGTCGCGACCCGCTGGACGAAACCGGGTCGGGCGAACGCGTCGAACGCGCCGTCGCCGAGGTGCTGGCCGCGTGAACGATGCGCGGCGCGCGGCGGCGCTGTTCGCCGTCGATCCGGCCGGCCTGGGCGGGGTGCTGCTACGTGCCGCCCCGGGGGCAGCACGCGAACGCTGGCTAAGTGCGCTCGCCGCGCAACTGCCGGCGCCGCCGCGCCGGTTGCCGCTGCATGCCGACGATGCCCGCCTGCTCGGCGGCCTGGACCTGGTGGCCACGCTGCAGGCCGGTCGGCCGGTGACGATGCCGGGGCTGCTGGCCGAAAGCGATGGCGGCGTGCTGCTGCTGGCGATGGCCGAACGCCTGGCGCCGGCCACCGCAGCGCGCCTGGCTGCCGTTCTGGACACCGGGCAGGTGCCCGGCGGCCAGCGAACCCGACCGGCGTTCGTCGCACTCGACGAAGGCCTGGCCGACGATGAGCGGGTGCCTGCGGCGCTGTCCGACCGGCTGGCGATCCACCTGCATCTGGAGGGCCCGGCCGACAACGCCCCGATGCCGACGCCGGCCGATCTGGCTGCTGCCCGCACGCGTCTGCCCGCCGTGCAGGCCGACGCAGCGCTGCTGCAGGCGTTGTGCGAGGTCGCCGCCATGCTGGGCATCGGCTCGTTGCGCGCACCGGTCCTGGCGCTGCGTGTGGCGCGCGCGGCCTGCGCGCTGGCCGGCCGGATACAGGTCACGCAGGACGACGCGGACCTGGCGGCGCGTCTCGTGCTGGCGCCACGCGCGCGCTGCATGCCGGCACCGCCGCCGGCCGAGGCCGACGCCGCAGCCGAGCCACCACCGTCATCGCCGCAGCCGTCCACCGGCGACGACGACGCTGGCGGCGACCGCCCGCTGGCCGAGCGTGTGCTCGACGCGGCGCGCAGCGCCTTGCCGGCGGGCCTGCTGCTGGCCCTGGCCGGCGGCACCGCAGGCGCGCGCACGCCCGGCGGCGCCGGACGCAGCGGCCTCGCCACCCGTTCGCGCCGACGCGGCCGGCCGATCGGCAGCGAGCGCGGCGATCCCCGCAGTGGTGCCCGCCTGGACCTGCTGGCCTCGCTGCGCGCGGCCGCACCGTGGCAGGCGCTGCGCCAGCGCGAACACGCTGCTCGCGACGACGACGTCGGCGCCACCGGCACGGCACTGCACTGGCGGCGCGACGATTTCCGCGTGCGCCGCTTCAGCGAACGCCGGGCGACGACCACGGTGTTCGCGGTCGACGCCTCGGGCTCGTCGGCGCTGCATCGGCTGGCCGAGGCCAAGGGTGCGGTCGAACTGCTGCTGGCCGACTGCTACGTGCGCCGGGACCGCGTCGCGCTGCTTGCCTTCCGCGGCACCAGCTGTGACCTGCTGCTGCCGCCGACCCATTCGCTGCCGCGCGTGCGCCGCAGTCTGGCGGCGCTGCCGGGCGGCGGCGGCACGCCGCTGGCTGCGGGCATCGCCGCCGCGCACGCGCTCACCGCCGGGCTGCTGCGTCAGGGCGAGAGTCCGGCCGTGGTGCTGCTGACCGACGGCCGGGCCAACATTGCGCGCGACGGCCGGCCGGGCCGCGACGCCGCGCGCGACGATGCGCTGAAGGCGGCACGCGCGCTGCGCGCCGCCGGCGTGGCCGCGCTGCTGCTCGACACCTCGCCACGGCCGCAGGAAGCCGCGCGCGAAGTGGCCGCGGCCATGGGTGCCCGCTACCTGGCGCTGCCGCACGCCGACGCGCGGCAGCTGTCGCGCGCCGTCGATGC
>JBGAII010000150.1:0-10533 GCA_044225625.1 Rubrivivax sp. | reverse complement strand
CGGCACATCGAGCGCCGTGTCGACGACTCGGTAGGGCGGGTCGTCGGCGGCGTTTTCCGCGTCATGCGCCGCGCGCGCGGCTATGCGCCGGCGCCGCTGCCGCTGCCCGCGGGCTTCGATGCGCAGACGCGGGTGCTGGCGCTGGGCGGCGACCTGAAGAACTGCTTCGCGCTGGTGCGCGATGGCCAGGCGGTGCTGTCGCAGCACATCGGCGATCTGGACGATGCCGCCTGCGAGGCCGATCGCGCGCGCGCGCTGGCCGACTACCTGCGCTTCTACGATTTCGAGCCGCAGTGGGTGGCCTGCGATCGGCACCCGGGCTACCGCAGCACGCAGCAGGCCGAGCGCGACTGGCCCGGGCGCGTCGTGCCGGTCGGACACCACCATGCGCACATTGCCGCCTGCCTGGGCGAGCATGGCTGGGGCCTGGAGCAGGGGCCGGTGCTGGGCATCGCGCTCGACGGCATCGGCTGGGGCGAGGACGGCACGCTGTGGGGCGGCGAATTCCTGCGCGCCGACTATCGCCGCTGCGAGCGCATCGGCACCACCAAGCCGGTGGCGCTGATCGGCGGCGACCTGGCCGCGCGCGAGCCCTGGCGCAACACCTATGCGCAGCTGATGGCCGAGATGGGCTGGGCGCGGTTTGCGACGAACTTCGCCGAGCTGGAGCTGTTCGCCTTCCTCGACGCCAAGCCGCGCGCGCTGCTCGACGGCATGCTGCGCGATCCGACGCTGGCACCGCGCATCGGCAGCGTCGGCCGGCTGTTCGACGCGGTGGCCGCGGCCATCGGCGTGTGCCGCGAGCGCATCGACCACGAGGGCCAGGCGGCAATGCAGCTGGAAAGCCTGGTCGGTGCCGATGACCTGGCCGAGGATCCCGAGCTCGACTATCCCTTCGCCATTCCGCGCCTGGAGCGCGGCAAGGGGCTGCCGTACATCGAGCCGCTGGCCATGTGGCAGGCACTGCTCGGCGATCTGATCCTGCACACGCCGCCGGCGCGCATCGCCGCGCGCTTCCATCGCGGGCTGGCCGGGGTCATCGTGCGCATGGCGCTGCAGCTGTGCGAAACGCAGGGCCTGCGCACCGTGGCGCTGGGTGGCGGCGTGTTCCAGAACCGCATCCTCGCCGAACGTGTGCTGCAGGGCCTGCAGGCGGCCGGGCTGCAGGTGCTGCTGCCGCGCGAACTGCCGGTCGGCGACGGCGGCCTGGCCTTCGGTCAGGCGCTGGTGGCGCTGGCGCGGCAGACGGCGGCGCCGGCCGAGCCCCTCATCCCGGGAGCATCCGCATGTGCCTAGGCATCCCCGGCCGCATCGAGTCGATCTCCCGGCCGGACGCCAAGCTGGCGATGGTCGACGTGCTCGGCGTCAAGCGCGAGGTCAACATCGCCTGCATCGTGCGCGAGGGCGAGACGTTGCAGGACTGCATCGGCGCCTGGGTGCTGGTGCACGTCGGCTTCGCGATGAACCGCGTCGACGAACGCGAGGCGCAGCTCACGCTGCAGTTGCTGAAGGAACTGGGCGAGGCGCAGGCCGAGCTCGAGGCCTACGCGACGCGGCCGGTGACCTGAGCATCATGGACGACACCGGCCGCAAAGCCGCCCTCGGGGGACTCTATCCCCACCTGGCCCCGGCGGCGCCACGCGCCCGCGAGGCCTTGGACGCGGCACTGCTGCAGGCACTGCAGCAGAAATGTCGCGACAGCGTGGCGGTCAAGCAGCGCTTCTTCGACGAGCAGGCGCCGAACCTGCTGCGCGCCGCGCACCTGCTGGCGCAGTGCTTTCGCACTGGCGGCCGGCTCTACACGCTGGGCAACGGCGGCTCGAGCTGCGACGCGGCGCACGTGGCGGTGGAGTTCCAGCATCCGGTCACCGCCGGTCGGCCGGCGCTGCCGGCGCAGAACCTGGCGCAGGACATGGCCATGATCACCGCGGTGGCCAACGACGTCGGTGTGAGCGAGATCTTCGCCCGCCAGATGCCGGGCCGGGTGCGCGCGGGCGACACCGTGCTGGCGCTGTCCACCAGCGGCAATTCGGCGAACCTGCTGCGCGGGCTGGAAGCGGCGAAGGCCCTCGGCGCGCACACGCTGGCGCTGGCCGGCGGTGATGGCGGGCTGATGGCACGCAGCGCGGCGGTGGAGCTGTGCCTGGTGGTGCGCAGCGACAGCATCCATCGCGTGCAGGAGACCCACGTCGCCGCCTACCACACGCTGTGGGACCTGGTGCACAGCCTGCTGGCCGACGATCGCCACGCACCGGGGGCCGCGCCATGAAGTACGTCGACGAGTTCCGCGACCCGCAGGCGGCGCGTGCGCTGCTGCGCGAGATCGGCGCCAGCGCGCGGCGCATGGGCCGCGACGCGAAACATCCGCTGCAGGTGATGGAAGTGTGCGGCGGCCACACGCACTCGATCTTCCGCTATGGCCTGAAGGACCTGATCCCCGAGGCGGTGGAGTTCGTGCACGGTCCGGGCTGCCCGGTGTGCGTATTGCCGATGGGGCGAGTGGACGACTGCCTGGCGATTGCGCGCCAGCCCGAGGTGATCTTCACCACGTTCGGCGACGCGATGCGCGTGCCGGGCTCGCAGGGCTCGCTGCTGCAGGCGCGCGCCGAGGGTGCCGACGTGCGCATGGTCTATTCGCCGCTGGATGCGCTGGCGCTGGCGCAGGCCCATCCCGATCGGCAGGTGGTGTTCTTTGCCCTCGGCTTCGAGACCACCATGCCTTCGACCGCGATGACCGTGCTCGAGGCCGAGCGGCTGGGCGTGCGCAACTTCAGCCTGTTCTGCAACCACATCACCATCGTGCCCACGATCAAGGCGATCCTCGATTCGCCAGGCATGGGCATCGACGGCTTTCTCGGCCCGGGCCATGTGGCGGTGGTGTCGGGCACCGCGCCCTTCGAGTTCATCGCGCAGCAGTACCGGCGGCCGCTGGTGATCTCCGGCTTCGAACCGACCGACATCCTGCAGAGCCTGCTGATGGTGCTGCAGCAGCTCGAGGCCGGCCGCGCCGCGGTGGAGAACCAGTACGCGCGGCTGGTCGACCCGCGCGGCAACGCGGTGGCGCTGGACGCCATCGCACGCGTGTTCGAGCTGCGCGAGTTCTTCGAGTGGCGCGGGCTGGGCTCGATCGACCACTCCGGCGTGCGCATGCGTGCGGCCTATGCGGACTTCGACGCCGAGCGGCGCTTCGAGCTGCCCGGCGTGCGCATCGCCGACCCCAAGAGCTGCCAGTGCGGCGAGGTGTTGAAGGGCGCGATCAAGCCGCCGCAGTGCAAGGTGTTCGGCAAGGCCTGCACACCGCAGACGCCGCTCGGCGCGCTGATGGTGTCCAGCGAGGGCGCCTGCGCCGCGTACTACCAGTTCGCGCGGCGCGAAGGCGAGGCGACGGTGGAGGCCCAGGCGTGAACTCGCCGCGCGAACCGGGCATCGACCGCTGGGCGCAGCAGCGCATCACGTTGGCGCACGGCGCGGGCGGTCGCGCGATGCGTGAGCTGATCGAGCAGGTGATCGCGCCGGCCTTCGACAACGCCTGGCTGTCGCCGCTGGAGGACCAGGCGCGATTCACGCCTGACCAGCTGCCGGCAGGGCACACGCTGGCCTTCACCACCGACAGCTACGTGGTCTCGCCGCTGGTCTTTCCCGGTGGCGACATCGGCACGCTGGCGGTGTGCGGCACGGTCAACGATCTGGCGGTGGGCGGTGCGCTACCGCGCTGGCTCAGCTGCGGACTGATTCTCGAGGAGGGGCTGCCGGTGGCGCTGCTGCGCACGGTGCTGGCGAGCATGGCCGAGCGGGCGCGCGAGGCCGGCGTGGCGCTGGTCACCGGCGACACCAAGGTGGTGCCGCGTGGCGCCGCCGATGGCCTGTTCGTCAACACCGCCGGCATCGGCTTCGTGCCGCCGGGGCGCAGCACCGGGCCGCGGCAGGTGCGGCTCGGTGACCGGCTGGTGGTCAACGGCACGCTCGGCGACCATGGCATCGCGGTGCTGGCGGCGCGCAACGAGCTGGCGCTGCAGATTCCGGTGCACAGCGATTGCGCGCCGCTGAATGGGCTGACCGAGGCGATGTTCGCTGCGGCCGGCGGCGGCCTGCGCTGGCTGCGCGATTGCACGCGCGGCGGCCTGGCGACCGTGGCGCACGAATTCGCGGCCGAGGCCGGACTGCGCCTGCGGCTGGAGGAGGGGGCGCTGCCGGTGGCGCCGGCGGTGCGCGGGGCCTGCGAGATCCTTGGGCTCGATCCGCTGTACATCGCCAACGAGGGCAAGCTCGCGGCGTTGGTCGCCGCCGATCAGGTGGCGCCGCTGCTGGCGGCGATGCGGGCGCATCCGCTGGGTCGCGACGCCGCGGTGGTGGGCGAGGTGGTCGCTGTGGACGCCGGTCGGCGCGCCGGCGTCACGCTGCGCTCGGTGTTCGGTGGCGAGCGTGTGGTCGATCTGCTGCAGGGCGACCAGCTGCCCCGCATCTGCTGACGAAGGCAGCTGCCCATGCACGAGCTCGGCATCACCCGCAACCTGGTGGCGATCGTCAGCGAGGCCGCGAAGGGCCGCCGCGTGACCAAGGTCTGGCTGGAGATCGGCGAGCGCACCGCGCTGATGCCCGACGCGTTGCGCTTCTGCTTCGACGTGGTGGCCAAGGGCACGCCGCTGGAGGCCTCGGAGCTGCACATCGTCGAGCTCGCGGCCGGCTGGCAGTGCGGCGCCTGCGGACAGCAGTACCGTGACGCGGAGCCCGGCCGCTGCAGCGCCTGCGGCGGTACGCAGTTCATCCGCCGCAGTGGCGAGGAACTGAACGTGAAGTCGATGGAGGTGCAAGCATGTGCGTGACCTGCGGATGCAATGACACGGCGTCGGTGCGGCTGGACACCGGCGATGGACATCACGAGCATGTGCTGGCGGATGGCAGCGTGGTACGCCATGCGCATGGGCAGGCGCACGACCACGGCCACGGCCACGGTCCCGCACCGGAGCCCCGTCATTCCCATGCCGCTTACGCGCAGGACGCCCCGGCCGAACTGGTGGCGCTGGAGACCGCGCTGCTGGGCAAGAACCAGCAGGGCGCCGATCGCAACCGTGCCTGGCTGGCCGAGCGCGGCGTGCTGGCGCTGAACCTGATGTCCAGCCCCGGCGCGGGCAAGACCTCGCTGCTGGTGCGCACGCTGCAGGACCTGGCGGGCGAGATGCCGATGTCGGTGATCGAGGGCGACCAGGAGACCAGCGCCGATGCCGAGCGCATCCGCGCCACGGGGGCCGCAGCCATCCAGATCAACACCGGTGCCGGCTGCCATCTCGAGGCCGACATGGTGGAGCGTGCGCTGGCGCATCTGGCGCCGCCGCGCGGCGCGATCGTGTTCGTCGAGAACGTCGGCAACCTGGTGTGTCCGGCGCTGTTCGATCTGGGCGAGGCGGCGCGGGTGGTGATGCTCAGCGTGACCGAGGGCGACGACAAGCCGCTGAAGTACCCGCACATGTTCCGCCAGGCGCGGCTGATGATCACCACCAAGGTCGATCTGGCGCCGCACGTCGACTTCGACGTCGCCCGTGCCGAGCGCCATGCGCGGCAGGTGAATCCGACCCTCACCTGCCTGCGCCTGTCCACGCGCAGCGGCGAGGGCCTGTCCGACTGGTACGGCTGGCTGCGCGCCTCGCTGGCGCTGGAGATGCTGCGATGCAGCCGCTGATGGTGCTGGCCTTCGGACTGCTGCTGGGCATGCAGCATGCCACCGAGGCGGACCACGTGGCGGCGGTGGCCTCGATCGCCAGCGGCGAGCAGCACGCCGGCTGCGCGCTGCGCCATGGCATGGCCTGGGGGCTGGGCCACACGCTGACGCTGGCGGCCGTCGCCGCCGGCGTGAGCCTGCTCGGCTGGGTGATCTCGCCGTCGATGGCCGGTCACTTCGAGCAGGCGGTGGGCCTGATGTTGATCGCCCTCGGCCTGAACCTGGCGTGGCGCCTGCGGCGCGAGCACTACCACGTGCACCACCCCGCCCACGGCCCGGGCCCGCATCTGCATGTGCACCGCCACGCGCAGCCGGCGGCGCGCGCCGCGGTACGCGCCGGCACGCACGCGCGCGAGCAGCATCGGCATGGCCATGGCCTGCCGGCGCGCACGGTGCTGGTGGGCATGGTGCACGGCCTGGCCGGCTCGGCGGCGCTGGTGCTGCTCGTCGGCCAGACGATGCCGTCGCCGGCCTGGATGCTGGCCTACGTGCTGATCTTCGGCGTCGGCTCGATGATCGGCATGGCGATCCTGTCCGGAGCGATGGGCTGGTCGATGCGCCGCGCGTCGCGCCGCGTCGCGCCCTTGCACCGGTTGCTCAGTGGCCTGGTGGCGTTGGTGGCGGTCGGCATCGGTCTGCATCAATTCCTCGCGTTCGGCTGAGGTTCGCGCCGTCGATGAACACCGAACTCAAGCCTTCGGCCATACCGGCGCTGAGCCGCCGGCGCGCCGAACCTGCTGCGCCGGCGCGGCCCTGGCGCGTACTTCTGCTCGGCGCCGATCTGGCAGCCGACCGCGCGCTGCAGCGCCATCTGGCCGCGGAGTACGGCGTGCAATGCTTCGACCGCGCTCGCGAGGCCCGGGCCGCGATGGAGGAGGCCGAAGCGCGTGCCGACGTGATCGTCGCCGAGCAGGCGCTGGCCGACGGGCACGGCGTGGACTTCCTGCGTGAGATGCGCGCGCATTCACCGGACACGGTGCGCATCCTGGTGCTGCACAGCACCGACTCTCAGGTGGTGGTGCAGGCAGTGAACGAGGCCGCGGTGTACCAGGTGGTGATCGCGCCGTGGCAGGCCGATTCGCTGCACCTGCTGGTGCGGCGCGCGCTGGAGTCGCGCGAGCTGGCGCGCATCCATCGCTACCTGTCGCGCGAGCTGAAGTTCGCCGACAGCGTGGTCACACGGCAGAACGGCGCCATGCGCGACATGCTGCAGGAGGTCTACGCCTTCGACCGGATGGTGTTCGTCAGCAACGCCATGGCCGAGGTCTGCAACCTCGCGCGCAAGGCCGCAGCCACCGATCTGCCGGTGCTGATCGAGGGCGAGACCGGCACCGGCAAGGAGTTGATGGCGCGCGCCCGCCACCTGTTGAGCCAGCGGCACGAGCTGCTGTTCATTCCGGAGAACTGCGCGGCGATCAGCGACGACCTGTTGCAGTCGGAACTTTTTGGCCACAAGCGCGGCGCCTTCACCGGTGCCAACACCGACCGCCTCGGCCTGCTGCAGGCCGCGGACGGGGGCACGGTGTTCCTGGACGAGATCTCGGAGATCTCGCCCAGCATGCAGGTGAGCCTGCTGCGTTTCCTGCAGGAAGGCGAGGTGCGGCCGCTGGGATCGGATCAGACGCGGCGCTGCAACGTGCGCATCATCGCCGCGTGCAACCGGCCGCTGAAGGCGCTGGTGGCCGAGGGTCGCTTCCGCCAGGATCTTTACTACCGGCTGCGCGGTGTCGAACTGCGCATCCCGCCGCTGCGTGAGCGGCCCGAGGACATCCCGCCGCTGGTGTCGCATCTGCTGGAGAAGTACGCCGCCTCCACCTCGCGCCGCGTGGCCGGTGTGACGCCCGATGCGATGGCGCGTCTGTGCGCCTATCCGTTTCCGGGCAACGTCCGCGAGTTGGAGAACGAACTGCGCCGACTGGTGGCACTGGCGCAGGACGGCGACTTCATCACCGAGCGCCAGCTGCCGCCGGAGATCGCGCGCGCCGTGCCGCGGCCGGCGCCGGGTCAGGCGGTGCCCGAGCAACTGCCGGGCAAGACGCTGAAGCAGAAGGTCGAGGCGCTGGAATGTGCGGTGGTGCGCCACACGCTGGACCGCTGCGCCTGGAACCACAGCATGGCCGCGCGCGAGCTCGGGCTGTCGCGCGTGGGCCTGGCGAACAAGATCCGCCGCTACCGCATCGAGCGCGCCGGCCGTCACGGGGCCGAAGCTTGAACGAAGGCGACAAGCCGGCGCCGCGCGAGCCGATCCGCTTCCCGGTCTCGCGCACCACGCCGCCGCGCACCGCGGGCGGCTTCAAGGACCTGGGCAGCAGCGCGCTGGCGCTGTCGCTGAAGGCCCGGCCAGGGTCGCTCAACGGCCACTGGTGCCGGCACTGCCGGGGCATCTGGTGGGGGCTGCCGCTGGAAGCGCAATGCCCGGTCTGCGGCCGGCGCGGCTGACAAGTTGCTTTGCACTCGGCCCAAGTGAGAAGCAACTATGCAGGTCCGGGTGTCCATGCTGCGCTGCGATCGACACCCTTTGGCGCCGACGGCGGTGCCGAAGGACGCCCGAGACGGCTCACGAAGCACGCAGGTCTAGTGGTTTTCCCAGAAGCATCGCCGGTAGCCGCCATCGTGGCACGGACGATGCGATCAAAGCGCGTGTCGGCCCGGTCCGGCAACGCAAGACCTTCATCGATCGTTCGGAGGATTCATGGCAAATCTCCTGTGGCTGCAAGGCGGTGCCTGTTCGGGCAACACGATGTCGTTCCTCAACGCCGAGGAGCCGAGCGCCTGTGACCTGGTCACCGACTTCGGCATCAACGTACTGTGGCACCCGTCGCTGGGCATGGAGCTCGGCGACAACCTGCAGGCGATGCTGCGTGACGTGGTCGCGGGCAAGATCCCGCTCGACGTCTTCGTCTTCGAAGGCTCGGTGGTCAACGCACCCAACGGTACCGGCGAGTGGAACCGCTTCTGCGGCCGGCCGATGAAGGATTGGGTCAAGGACCTCTCGGCGGTGGCCGGCTTCACCGTCGCGGTGGGCGATTGCGCCACCTGGGGCGGCATTCCCGCGACGGCGCCGAACCCCTCGGAATCCACGGGCCTGCAGTTCCTGAAGCGCGCGCCCGGCGGCGCCCTCGGCCCGGGGTATCGCTCGAAGGCCGGTCTGCCGGTGATCAACGTGCCGGGCTGCCCCGCGCACCCGGACTGGATCACGCAGGTGGTGGTGGCCGTGGTCACCGGCCGCACCGGTGACATCACGCTCGACGAGTTCCAGCGGCCGAAGACCTTCTTCCAGTCCTTCACGCAGACCGGCTGCACGCGCAACATGCACTTCGCCTACAAGGTCAGCGCGACGGAGTTCGGGCAGCGCAAGGGCTGCCTGTTCTACGACCTCGGCTGCCGCGGGCCGATGACGCACTCGCCGTGCAACCGCATCCTGTGGAACCGGCAATCGTCGAAGACGCGCGCGGGCATGCCCTGCATGGGCTGCACCGAGCCGGAGTTCCCGTTCTTCGATCTCGCTCCGGGCACGGTGTTCAAGACACAGACCGTGATGGGCGTGCCCAAGGACATGCCCACCGGCGTGGACAAGAAGGGCTACATCGCGCTCACCGCGGCGGCCAAGAACGCCGCGCCCAAGTGGGCCGAAGAAGACATCTTCGTGGTCTGACGGCGCCAAACCGAGGAATCAACATGTCAGCACAAGTTCAAACCCTGGACATCTCCCCGGTCGGCCGCGTGGAGGGCGATCTCGACGTGCGCGTCGAGATCAGCGACGGCGTGGTCACCAGCGCGTGGACGCAGGCGGAGCTGTTCCGCGGCTTCGAGGTCATCCTGAAGGACAAGGATCCGCAGGCCGGACTCGTGGTCACGCCGCGCGCCTGCGGCATCTGCGGCGCCTCGCACCTGTCCTGCGCCGCCTGGGCGCTGGACACCGCGTGGGGCACCGAGGTGCCGCGCAACGCCATCCTGGCGCGCAACCTGGGGCAGATCGTCGAGACCATCCAGTCGGTGCCGCGCTACTTCTATGGTCTGTACGCGATCGACCTGACCAACAAGAACTATCGCAGCAGCAAGTACTACGAGGAAGCGGTCAAGCGCTTCTCGCCTTTCACCGGCACGTCGTACGAGCGCGGCGTGACCATCAGCGGCAAGCCGGTGGAGATCTACGCATTGCTCGGCGGGCAGTGGCCGCACTCCAGCTACATGGTGCCGGGCGGCGTGATGTGTGCGCCGACGCTGACCGACGTGACGCGCGCCTGGTCGATCCTGGAGTACTTCAAGAAGAACTGGCTCGAGCCGCTGTGGCTCGGCTGCTCGCTCGAGCGCTACGAGCAGATCAAGAGCTACGATGACTTCATGGCCTGGCTCGACGAATCGCCGGAGCATGCCAACTCCGATCTCGGCCTGTACTGGCGCATGGGGCTGGACATCGGTCTCGACAAGTACGGCCGCGGCCATGGGCGCTATGTCACCTGGGGCTATCTGCCGCACGAGGACAAGTACAACAAGCCGACCATCGACGGCCGCAATGCCGCGGTCATCATGAAGAGCGGCATCTACGACGGCGCCACCGACAAGCACGAGCTGATGCATCAGAGCAAGGCGCGCGAGAACCTCTCGCATGCCTGGTACGACGAGGGCACGGCCGACTTCCACCCCTTCGACCGCACCACCAGGCCGGTGCAGAAGAACGCCATCGACCACGCCGGCAAGTACTCGTGGGCGACCGCGGTCCGGCACGAGCAGGCCGGCCGCCTGGAGGCCGGTCCGCTGGCGCGGCAGCTGGTGGCCGGCGGCTCGCATGGCGAGGGCTGGCAGCACAGCGACCC
>JBGAII010000149.1:0-10537 GCA_044225625.1 Rubrivivax sp. | reverse complement strand
ACCGCAGGGGGTACCGGTGCGTCCGCGACCCTCGGTGGCGTCGCACGCGGCGCGGCGAAGGCCTCGTCCGGCCGCGGCGGCGTGGTCGGCGCCCCGGCATCCAGTTCGAACAGCCGCTGCGCGCCGTTGAAGACCTCGGAACAGCGGCCACACCGCACCCAGCCTTCGGAGACCTTCAATTGGTCCGGCACCACGCGGAACACGGTGCCGCAGGCGGGGCAGCGTGTGGCCAGACTCACCGCATGGCCTTCCGCAAGGCGCGCATCCGGCGCCACACGGCGCGGAGGCTGCGCGCGCTCACCGCCCCGTCTCCCGGAAGTGCTTTCCGGCGGTCGCGCGGATGCGGGCCAGGCGACTCATGCGGCTTCATGAGGCGGCGGCGCCGCGCTCACCGGTCATCAGGATCCAGCCTTCCTGCGCGTCGCTGACCGTCAGCGTCAGCCAGGGTGCATAGGCAGCCTTCAGTTCGTCGGCCTGGCGCTCCAGGATGCCGGCCAGCACGAGGCGGCCTGCCGGCGGCAGGTGGCCGCACAGCAGCGGTGCCAGTAGCTTCAGCGGCGTGGCCAGGATGTTGGCCAGCACCAGCCCATAGGGGCCCGAGGCCAGCTCCGGCAGGCCGGCGCGCAACCGCACGCCGTTGGCCTGGGCGTTGGCGGCCGTGGCCTGTACGGCGGCCGAGTCGATGTCCACCGCGTCGATGTCGGCGGCGCCGTGCAGCGCCGCGCCGATGGCCAGGATGCCCGACCCGCAGCCGTAGTCCAGCACGCGCAGGCCGGGCCGCTGCAGCCATGCTTCCTGCGCGGCCAGCCAGCGCAGGCACATGCGGGTCGTCGGATGCGTGCCGGTGCCGAAGGCCAGGCCGGGGTCGAGCCGGATCACGCGCTGCGCGCCGGCTGGCACTTGGTGCCAGCTGGGCACGATCCAGAAGGTTTCGGTCACCGCCACCGGCTCGAACTGCGATTGCGTCAGCCGCACCCAGTCCTGGTCGGGCAGCGGTTGCAGCGACTGCAGCAGCAGGCCCTGTGTCCAGTCTTGCGCCAGCAGCGCGGCGGCCGCGGCCGAGGCGCCGGCTTCATCGGTGAACAGTGCATGCAGGGTCGAGCGCTCCCAGCCGGGGCGCGGCGCGGACATGCCGGGCTCGCCGAACAGCGCCTGTTCGGCAGCGCTGCCGGCGTCGGCATCCTCGACCGACACCGACAGCGCCTGCAGTTCGTCGATCAGCGCGTCCGACACCGCTTCGACCAGGGCCTCCGGCGCGCGCAGCACCAGTTCGTACATGGGGTCAGCGCTTGTGCTGGCCGAGCCAGCCTTCGAGGTAGTGAATGCCGGTGCCGCCTTCGATGAACTTGGCATCGACCATCAGCTCGCGGTGCAGCGGGATGTTGGTCTGGATGCCTTCGACCACGGTCTCCGACAGCGCGGTGCGCATGCGCGCCAGCGCCTGCTCGCGCGTGTCGCCGTGGCAGATGATCTTGCCGATCATCGAGTCGTAGTTCGGCGGCACGAAGTAGTTGCTGTAGGCGTGCGAGTCGACGCGCACGCCGGGGCCGCCCGGCGGGTGCCACATGCTGATGCGCCCGGGCGAGGGCGTGAACTTGTAAGGGTCCTCGGCATTGATGCGGCATTCGATGGCATGGCCGCGCATCTGCACCTGGCGCTGGGTGAACGGCAGCTTCTCGTTGGCCGCGATGCGGATCTGCATCTGCACGATGTCGATGCCGGTGACCATCTCCGTCACCGGGTGCTCGACCTGCACGCGGGTGTTCATCTCGATGAAGTAGAACTCACCGTTCTCGTACAGGAACTCGAAGGTGCCGGCGCCGCGGTAGCCGATCTTCTTGCAGGCGGCGACGCAGCGCTCGCCGATGCGCTCGATGGTGCGGCGCGCGATGCCGGGCGCGGGTGCCTCTTCGATGATCTTCTGATGGCGGCGCTGCATCGAGCAGTCGCGCTCGCCCAGCCAGACCGCGTTCTTGTGCTGGTCGGCGAGCACCTGGATCTCGATGTGGCGCGGGTGCTCGAGGAAGCGCTCCATGTACAGCGCCGGGTTGCCGAAGGCGGCGCCGGCCTCGGCCCGCGTGGTCTGCACCGCGTGCAGCAGCGCGGCCTCGGTGTGCACCACGCGCATGCCGCGTCCGCCGCCGCCGCCGGCGGCCTTGACGATCACCGGATAGCCGATGGTGCGGGCGATGCGGATGATTTCCTTCGGGTCGTCGGGCAGCACGCCTTCGGAGCCGGGCACGCAGGGCACGCCGGACTTGATCATCGCCTGCTTGGCGGCGACCTTGTCGCCCATGATGCGGATCGATGCCGGTGTCGGGCCGATGAAGGTGAAGCCGCTGCGCTCCACCCGCTCGGCGAAGTCGGCGTTCTCCGACAGGAAGCCGTAGCCGGGGTGGATGGCCTCGGCGTCGGTCACCTCGGCGGTGGAGATGATCGCCGGCATGTTCAGGTAGCTGAGGTTCGACGCCGCCGGGCCGATGCACACCGCCTCGTCGGCCAGCTTGACGTATTTGGCTTCGCGGTCGGCCTCGGAATAGACGATGACCGAGCGGATGCCCATCTCGCGGCAGGCGCGCTGGATGCGCAGCGCGATCTCGCCGCGGTTCGCAATGAGGATCTTCTTGAACATGGCGGGCCGCTATGCGGTGAGGAACAGCGTCGGGCCGGACAGGTGGCGGCCGGCCGGCGCCGCCTGGGCATTCGCTGCACGCATGGGGGCCTCCATCGATGCTGCGCGCATCATTCGATGACGAACAGCGGCTGACCGAACTCGACCGGCTGGCCGTTTTCGACCAGGATCTTCGTCACCGTGCCGGCGTGGCCGGCCTCGATCTCGTTCATGATCTTCATCGCCTCGATGATGCAGACCGGCTCGTTCTCCTTCACGGCCTGGCCGATCTCGACCAGCGGCTTGCCGCCCGGGCTGGACGAACGGTAGAAGGTGCCCACCATCGGCGAGTTGACGATGTGGCCGGTCTCGGCCGGTACGGCGGCGGCTTCGGCCGGCGCCGACGCGGCCGCGCGCGGCGCCTCGGCGGTCGCGGGAGCGCCGGCGCCGGGAGCCATCGCATAGGCCATCATCGGGGCCGGCGCAGGCGCCGCGCCGGCCTTGACGATGCGTACCTTGCCTTCGGCTTCGGTGATTTCGAGCTCGGAGATGTTCGACTCCGATACCAGATCGATCAGCGTCTTCAGCTTGCGCAGGTCCATGGTTTTCCTTGGTGCAGTCCACTGAGGCTGCAGGTTCGTTATTTGCTACGAACAGCGGGGCTCGCGCCGGGAATTTCGGTGAACGGCTGTCATTCTTCCCGGATACAGCTTGTTGCGAAGGGCGGATTGTGCCCGAACGGTGGCGCCGGCGACTGCCACTCGAAAACCCGCAACCCCGTCGGACAGCCTGGAGTTGGTGGCAGTTGAATGCTGTTGACGAGAAATTCCCGCCTACAGCTTGCGCGCCCAGTCTTCCAGTTCCGCGTAGTGGGTCTCGCCCAGCTTGCGCTGCACCACCTGGCCGCTGGCGTTCAGCAGCACCGTGAAGGGCAGCGAACCGGAGGCGTTGCCCAGGCTGCGTGCCAGGTCGGTGCCAGGAAAGCCGGCCAGACCGATGGCGAAGCCCACCGGCTGGCGCTGCAGGAACAGCTTCACCGGCTCCGGGCTGTCGATCGCCAGGCCGACCACGCTCAACTGCTGCCGATGGCTGCGCCAGAAGCGGTCCAGCTCCGGCATCTCCTTGACGCAGGGCGGGCACCAGGTGGCCCAGAAATTGATGAGCAGCGGCTTGCCGCGCAGCGTCTCCAGGGCCAGTTCGCCGCCATCGGGCTGCGCCAAGCGCTGGCTCCACAGGTCGGCCAGCTCGCTGTCGGCCGCCGACGGCGAAGTGGCGCTGGAACGCCGCGCGTACCAGCCGGCCCCACCGGCGGCGGCCAGCGCGCCGACGCCGCCGATCAGCCAGGCGCGGCGGCTGCCGCTCACGGCACCGACCTCCGCGCCATGCGGCCCGGCTCGGGTCGATCGGGTGGGCCGACCCGGCTCACTGGATGACCCTGCGCTGCGTGCTCCGGGATGAGCGCTTGGGAACGGCACGGGGCGCTCATGCGTCCTCCAGCAGGCGCTGCAGCGCCGCCGCATCGCCGCGCCAGCTGCGACCGCGTGCGTCGGGCTTGAGTGCGCCGCGCTGGTCGTCGCGGTCGCGGATGGCCAGGAACAGTGTCACCGGTTCGTCGAGGCCGGGGCAACGCTCCGCCACGCGCAGATGCTCGACGTCGGCGTCGCCCGAGGCCACGTCGTAGTCCACGCCCAGGTTGATCAGCGCGATCTCGGCCGACTTCGGGTCGTCGCAATACAGGTCGAGGTGGATGGCCGACAGCCGCGTGGCCGTACCGCGCCAGACCGCGCCGCCCAGGTGCGGCCGGAAGTCGGCCAGACGCCGCATCCAGCGCAGCGCCAACTCGCGCAGCGCGCGCAACTCGGCCGGCTGGGTCTCGGCGTGGAACAGCTCCAGGTAGCCGCGGACCTCGTCCTCCACCTGCTCGTTGCTCGGCAGTTCGAGCCGGCCGCGCGAGGGCGCGACCTGGCGCGCCGCCTTGCGCTTGGCCTGGGCGTATTCCATACCCTCGTCCACCACCAGCCGGGCGGCGGCGCTGGCAATCTCTTCGGTGGCCGACGGCAGCATCGGCCCATTCTAGGAGGCTGGCCGGCGCCGACCGCTCGGCGGGGCCTTCGGACTTCAGGGCAATTCCACCGCCCCCATGCGTGCCACGATGGTGGCGGTGCGTGCGCTCACATAGGCGGAATAGGGCCGCTTCTCGAAGCGCTTGGGCGCCGGCAGCATCACTGCCAGCCGTGCCGCTTCCTCCGGGCCGAGCTTGGCGGCGTCCTTGTGGAAGTAGTGCCGCGCGGCGGCCTGCGCGCCGAAGATGCCTTCGCCCCATTCCACGCTGTTCAGGTAGATCTCCAGGATGCGCTGTTTGGACAACAGCGTCTCCAGCATCAGGGCCAGCACGAACTCCTGCCCCTTGCGCAGCACCGTGCGCTCGCCCGACAGGAACAGGTTCTTCGCCAGCTGCTGCGTGATCGTCGAGCCGCCCACCACCTTGGGCGCCACGGTCCGGGCTGGGTTGCGGGTCTGGGACTTCTCCGCCCTCGCCTCGGCGCGCTGGTTCTTCTCCCAGGCCTGTTCGATCGCGTCCCATTCGACGCCGCTGTGGTCGGCGAAGCCGGCGTCCTCGCTGGCGATCACCGCACGTTTCAGCTGTTGGCTGATCTGCGCATAGGGCACCCACTGCTGGCTCCACAGCACGCGCCCCTGCTCGGTCAGCAGCCGCCAGGCCTCGCTGCGCTGGAAGCTGGTGGACTGCGGGTCGACCCAGTTCATCGCCACGATGCGCAGTGCAAAGCTCAGCTGCAGCGCCAGCACACACAGCAGCAGCAGCGCCAGCAAGCGCCCGGCCGCCTTCATCGGCTCGAGGCGGCGTCGAGATGCTGGCGCAGGCGCTGCAGCACCGCAGCGGTGTCGGGCTGCACGCCGCGCCACAGGAAGAAGGCCTCGGCCGCCTGTTCGACCAGCATGCCCAGGCCGTCGCGCGGCGTCGCCCCCAGCGCTTCTGCCCAGGCCATGAACGGGCGCGCCGCCGGGCCGTACATCATGTCCAGCGCCAGCGTGCCCGGCCCGAGCACCCGGTCGGGCACTGGAGCGGCCAGTCCGCCCAGGCTGCTGGTGCTGCCGTTCAGCACCAGGTCGTAGGCCTCGCCGACATCGGCCAGCCCGCCGGCCGACAGCAGCACGTGGCATTCGTCGGCCAGCGCAGCGTGGCGCTGGACCAGGGCCTGCGCCTTGTCGACGCTGCGGTTCACGACCCGCAACTCGGCGGGACGGGCCTGCAGCAGCGGCCCGAGCACGCCGGAGGCCGCGCCGCCGGCGCCGACCAGCAGCAGCCGCCGGCCCTGCAGCGCGACACCGGCATTGCGCTGCAGGTCGCGCACCAGGCCGATGCCGTCGGTGTTGTCGGCCAGCCAGCCGCCTTCGTCGAAGCGCAGCACGTTGGCCGCCTGCGCCAGTGCGGCGCGCGGTGTCACCACCTTGGCCAGCGCCGCGGCCTGGAACTTGAACGGCATCGTCACGTTGACCCCGCGCGCGCCGCTGGCGGCGAAGTCGCGCACCGCGTCGGCAAAGCCGTCCATCGCGCACAGCACGCGGGTGTAGTCCACCTGCTGGCCGGTCTGGCGTGCGAACTCGGCATGGATGAACGGCGACTGGCTGTGCGCCACCGGATTGCCGAGGACGGCATAGCGGTCGGGTGCGGTGCTCATGGACAGGATCCTAAGTGCTGCTGCGCGCGCCGCCGTCGGCGCGCCCGTCGACGGGCTAGGGGCTGCCGTTGCTGAGGCTGGTTTCGAGGCCGTCGTCGCGGGTGAAGCGGAAGCGCGAGGTGATGACGATCTGGTCCGCCTGCTTGCGCATCTCCGGGCTGAAGGCGCCGAAGGGCGCGGCGGCGCGCACGATCGCCAGCGCGCGCTGGTCGAGCATGCGTTCGCTGGAGCCGCGCACGATCTCGGCATCGACCACCTGGCCACGGTTGTCGACGGTGACATTCATCGTCAGCTCGCCATACAGCTTGCGGCCTCGGTATTCGGGAAAGTCACGCGTGCCGCGCGCCTCGATGCGGCGGCGCAGCGCGTCGTAGTAGATCGCGTACACCTCTTCGCGTGTCGCGGGGCTGATGTAGCGCTTCTTCGGCCGCGCGTTTTCTTCGTTGATGCGCTTCTCGATCTCGGCCAGCAGGCGCAGCAGCTGGCGGCGGCGCTCCTCCTGCTCGGCGTGCTGCGGGTCGCCGGCATCGCGCGACGGGTCCGGCGGCGGCAGCATCGCCACCTCGCGCCGGATCTGCGCCAGCAACTGCTGCTGTTCCTCCTGCAGCCGGTCGATGCGGCGGTGCGCGTCGGCTGGCGCGTCGCCCACCTCCAGCTGCGCCGCCACCGGCAGCGGCGAGGTGGCTCGCCCCTGGGCGGCTTCGCCGCCACCGGCCAGCGAGGCCTGCGCGATGGCCTGCGCGCGCTGCGGCTTCTCGTCGGAGCGCGCGTTGACCAGGATCACCTCCAGCGGCGTGTCCTCGAAGACGCGGTTGAAACTCTCCGGATCGATGAAGCGCACCGTCAGCAGCGCCGCGTGCAGGCCCACCGAGACCAGCAGGGCCCAATGCAGCGTGGTCAGGCGCAGCGACATGCTCAGGCCTGCGGCGGGGTCGCCGCCGTCGCGGCGTCCGGGTTGTCGTCGAGTTCGATCGCCAGGCGCAACGCGCCGGCCTCGGCCGTTTCGTCCTCGGCTTCGGGCTCCGCCGTGTCTTCCGGCGCCGCAGCATCGATGCGTGCCAGCAGCGTGGCGTGCAGCTCCAGCGTCAGCAGGTCGATGCCGGCCACGCGCGCGCGGATGCGCGTGCCGCGCGCCAGGCTCTCGGTTCCGGGCACACGGAAGACCAGCGGCAGCGTGTCGGCGCGCACCAGCCCGTCCTTCATCACCGCGGCCTCGAGCTCAGCGACACCGTCCTGCTGCAGCGAGCGCAGCGTCCAGTAGCGTTCGATGGTGTTCTGGAAGTCGTTGTAGCTGGCATAGGCGGCGTCGAAGCCGGAGATGATCGACAGCAGCGCGGTGTCCTTCGGCTTGAAGGGCGCGGCCAGCGCCGCGGTGCGGCCATGGCGCGCGCAGGCGATGATCTGCCACTGGTTGACCAGGTCCACGTAGCGCCGCAGCGGCGAGCTGGCCCAGGTGTACTGCGCCACGCCCATGCCGGCGTGCGGCGCGGGTCGCGTGCCCATGCGCACCTTGATGCCCGGCGCCAGGCTGGCCTGGCTGCGGTAGATGCCGGGCACGCCGCATTCGGCCAGCCAGCCGCCCCAGCGGCTGTTGGTCAGGATCATCGCCTCGGAAACGATCAGGTCCAGCGGCGCGCCGCGCTGGCGCGGACTGATCTGCACGCGCTCGTCGCCGTGCGGCTCGCCACCGTCGCCTTCCAGCCGGAAGCTGTAGTCGGGGCGGTTGAAGACCTCCGGCTTGCCGCGCGCCACTTCGCGCTGCGCCTTCAGCTGCCGCGCCAGGCGCCAGGCGAAGGCCAGTTCGGCCGCATGCGGATAGTCGGCCGGCGCGCTGCCGTCGAGCGTGGCTTCGCTGATCTGGCTGTCGAGTTGGTCGTGGCGAAGGTTGGTGACGATGGGCACGCGCTCGATCCGCGTCTCGCTGCTGCGGATCTCCAGCGTGGCCTCGTCGATGCTGAAGTACTGGCTGACCGCCGGGCAGTCGCGGCCGGCATCCAGCGTGTAGGCCTGCACCACCGCGTCCGGCAGCATCGTCAGCTTCCAGCCCGGCATGTAGACGGTGGACAGGCGCTCGCGCGCCACCTTGTCCAGCGCCGAGTCGGGCGTGATCGCCAGCCCTGGCGCGGCAATGTGCACCCCGAACACCACCGTGCCCGAGCCCAGCCCCTGCACCGACAGCGCATCGTCGATCTCGGTCGTGGCCGAATCATCGATCGAAAAGGCCTGCACGGTCGCCCGCGGCAGCGTGTCCCTGATCGCCGGCGTGTCCAGCGGCGGGAAGGCGGTGCCTTTGGGAAAGGTCTCGAACAGGAAGCGGCGCCAGTGGAACTGGTAGGGGCTGTCGATCGCTCCGGCGGCCTTCAGCAGGTCCAGCGGTGCGCGCTGTGTGCGCTTGGCCGCCTCGACCACGGCCTTGTACTCCGGCCCGTTCTTGTCCGGCTTGAACAGGATGCGGTAGAGCTGCTCGCGGATCGGCGCCGGGCAGTCGCCCGCGGCCAGCGCCTGCGCCCACTGCTCGATCTGCGCCGCGATCTGCTTCTTGCGCTCGATGCCCAGCAGCGCGGCCTTGACCGTCTCCTCCGGCGCCTTCTTGAACATGCCCTTGCCAAGCCGGCGGAAGTAGTGCGGCGCCTCGAACAGGCGGAACAGCGCCGCGGCCTGCTTGTCGGTGCCGGCGCTGGCTTCGAAGTAGTCGCGCGCCAGATCGGCGAAGCCGAACTCGGTGTCGGGCGCAAACTCCCAGGCCAGGTCGAGGTCGATGTCCTGGGCCAGCGCCTGCGCGCGCTCGATCAGCGCCGCCGGCTGCGGCGCCTCGAAGCGCAGCAGCACGTTGGCGCTCTTCACCTTGACGCGTTTGCCCGATTCCAGCTCGATCTGCATCGAGCTGTCGGCTTCGGACATCAGACGGCCGGCCAGGAACTTGCCGCTGTCTTCGAACAATGCATACATGGGCTCGATTGTCGCCGCTGGGCGGACTACGATCCGCCCCAAGCCGGGGAGTTGCCGATGAATACGCTGACCTACTACACGAACCCGCAGTCGCGCGGCCGCATCGCCCACTGGATGCTGGAAGAGCTGGGCGAGCCCTACGACACGGAGTGGATGGACTTCGGCGCGCCGCTGCAGTCGCCCGACTACCGGGCGGTGAACCCGATGGGCAAGGTGCCGGCGCTACGTGATCGCGGTGGCGGCGGCGACGTGGTGGTCACCGAAGCGGCGGCGATCTGTGCCTATCTGGCCGACCGTTTCCCCGACAAGGGGCTGGCGCCGCCGCCAGGCAGCGCGATGCGCGCGGCCTATTTCCGCTGGATGTTCTTCACCGCCGGGCCGCTGGAGATGGCCACCACCGCCAAGGCGCTGGGCTGGGCGGTGCCCGAAGGACGCAGCGTGATGGTCGGTTTCGGATCGTACGAGCGGACGATGGATGCGCTCGAGATCGCACTGCAGCCCGGCCCCTTCGTCTGCGGCGGGCAGTTCACGGCCGCCGACGTGGTGCTGGGCTCGGCGCTCGGCTGGGGCCTGATGTTCGGCACCGTCGAGAAGCGCCCGGCCTTCGCCGACTACGTGGGTCGGCTGCAGCAGCGGGCGGCTTCCCAGCGGGCCAATGCGTTGAACGAGGCCCGGCTGCAGGCCAAGTAGCTGAAACGTTGCGGCACGACGTACGGAGTTCTGGCTTTTGCCACTGTTGGAGCTGCTGGGGGGTGCGGCCTATCTAGCAACGCCAAACGAGCGGGTGGCTCCCTCCAGAGTGTCCGTTGCAGTTGCGGCGTTCAGCCTGTTTTTCTCGGGCGCCGTATTCGGAATGCCCGCGGCGTTGCTGATGCCTGGAGTTCCGAGTTTTCTGGCGATTGCGATAGCCCTTCTTTCCCTGCTGCTGCTGCTGTTGGTCGCCAAGCTGCTCGGTGCGGAGGTGGGCTGTTCGAGTTCTTGGAAGGCATCCGTCGGTATGCGGTAGCGTTCTACGCGGGTGCCTACGCAGCACTAGTATTCGTTAGGGCATGACGCCTGTGGGTTGGATCCGCACTTCGTGCGATGGTGCGAGGCCGCGTGCGGGTCACCGCCAGGGCTTCGAATGCGAAGCCCCGCCCGTTGGGCGGGGTGCCCTGCGGTGCTCGGTCCCATGGCCTCGTCGCCAACTCACTGCGCGAACTGCGTTCGCTCCGTTCAGACAGTCGCGACGAAGTCAGAAGTGGAGGCGCGCTGCGCGCGCTGGCCATGGGCCCTG